>CALZOG010000013.1 GCA_945827635.1 uncultured Bacteroidales bacterium | reverse complement strand
AATGAACTAAAAAAGTTTGTACTGTACTATAGAGATTGGATTGCAGCTGCTGCAAGCAAGATTACTGATTCAAAAGACAAACCATTTGCTCTCGAAAACTTAAGCAAGTGCGAAGCTGATATGAAGCGCATGTTTAGTAATATTGAGAATATTTTGGAATCTACGCCGGAGAATCTATATTGCTTCCGCTTAATGAACTCTGCGATGTTTATGCAACTATGGCATAATGTCCCGAATAATCAAAAGCAAATACGAGAGGAAGATCCGGTTATTAATCCAAAGTTTTATTCTAACGCCAATGATGAAATCTTTGCTAAAGGACAACATGCATCATGGCGTCCATTCCAGTTGGCCTTTATACTACTGAACTTAGATGGTATTATTCAAAATCCTAAAGACGAGGGATGGAAAAATCGGAATGAATTAGTTGACTTAGTTTGGTTCCCAACAGGTGGTGGTAAGACTGAAGCATACTTAGGTATTATTGCTTTATCTATCATTTATCGTAGAAGAAAATTTGGAGAGAAGGGCGCAGGAGTCGCTGCTATAATGCGTTATACATTGCGTCTTCTGACTACTCAACAATTCCAACGTGCAATGCGACTTATCTTAGCATTGGAGCAGATACGCAGATGGCCGCAATATAAATTAGGGGATACTCCGATATCAATAGGATTATATGTTGGTTCTAATTCTTTGCCAAATTCAGAAAAAGACCTTGATGACGAAGCGATTGCTTGGAATAGGCGCGAAGATGGTCAGAATAAATCAAAGATACCTATGGATCGTTGTCCGTGGTGTGGCTCTCGTTTGGTTTATTCACCCAGAAAGAAAGTTTTCCAGTGCTCGAACGAAAATGATACTTGCACTTTTGTAGACGAGATTCCTGTGCGTCTATGTGATGAACAAATATACAAGGAACCTCCAACGCTATTATTTGGCACTGTGGATAAATTTGCGGCTCTCGCCCATAAGGTTTCCACAAATCCTCGCGAAACAAATAAAGATTCCAGACGTATATTTGGAAAAGGAGAACTCAAATGTTTACCTCCGGATTTAATTATTCAAGATGAGTTGCATCTGTTGTTAGGTCCGTTAGGTTCGGCGGTTAGTCTCTTTGAATGTGCGGTAGACCAATTATGTACACGTAAAGATGGTACGCGTCCAAAGATAATATCTTCAACGGCAACAACGCGTAATACAGAATTGCAAATACGCGCATTATATGACCGTGGCGTAAACATTTTCCCTCATAATGGCGTGGACTATGATGATTCGTTCTTTGCTTTCTATAAACGCAAGAAAGAAGGCGATGAGGTCAACTACGTCTCGAAACGTAAGTATATGGGGATTATGCCTACTGGTAGAACGCAAATGACAACACAAATGCGTTTAGCCGCTATTTTGTTCATTCATCGAGCAATCTTTGAAGCAGAACACCTCAATGAGAACGATTTTGAGATGGTAGCAAATAACTACTATTCTATTATATCTTATTTCAATAGTCTGAAAGAAGTAGGTAAGACTGATGCTCTATTCTATACTGAATACACAAAATATACACGTCGTTTATTCAAACGTGTCATGCGCTATGGCAAACTATTGGAATGTTTCTATGCGATGGCTGATCTCAAAGAATCAGAGCTATCTGGTCGTTTGTCAGGTTCGGAGGTGAATGAGAAATTCGCAGAAGTAAGCAGAGACTGGAGCATCAAGAATCGTCTGCCACACTCCGCTGTTGTTAATGGTCAAGAGCAATTGGTACGCGGAACAACTCCGCCTGACTATATTCTTGCAACCAACATGATATCTGTAGGTTTGGATGTGGGGCGCTTCAATACAATCATTATGAACGCGATGCCCAGAAACATCGCTGAATACATTCAGGCAAGTTCACGTGTCGCCAGAAATAAAATAGGTCTCGTTCTTACTTTGCATAATCCGTATCGGTCGCGCGATGTTTCACACTTTGAGAAATTCCGTGAGTTCCATGAAAAGTTGTATTTCTACGTAGAACCGATTTCTATAACTCCATTCTCACAGAAGTCCATTGAGAAATATTTGCCTCTATACCTTGCCACAATAATTCGACATTCATTTAGGGAGCTGGCAGATAGGAATGGAGCAGCATCTATCAAAGAACGAGATCTAAAAGCTCAGATTGTGAATAAAGTAAGTCAGTATTTCGATAAAAGATTCGCTCGAACATCTATTTTGGATAGTACATTGGAGCAAGGACTATTAACGGAAGATCTAAAAGAATATATCATTCATTTTGTTGATGAAGCCGTTACACAATGGAATGAACTAGCCAATGCCTATGATAATTTGGTATATAGCAAAAATAATCGTACTTTAGAACCTGCATTGTTTACAACGCCATCTGACTACGACGAGACTAAGAATGATAGTTTTTGGACTGTACCTCAATCTCTTCGAATTGTTGAACCGGAAGCCGTGCTTCATATAAACGTAGAATAACCATGGAAATTAAGACATCTAAACAGTACAATCAAGGAATAGGGAAGTATAAAGTACTCTCCTCAAATGCTGGTGTAGGTGCTATAGTTGCTACCAAATGGGGTGGTTTCATTATGCCCAAAACATCATCGGATTGGGTCTTCGTTTCAGCAGTATCTCAATATCTCAAAAATAATCCATCGGATGTACCGGATTATAAAAAGATTGCATCCGAAACGGGCGTGGAGATTATAGAAGATAACCGATTTGTGGGATTCTTAAAAGACACGGAAGGAATGACTCATTTGCGTTGCCTTGTTACGATTCCACATATATCACTCAATCAAAATAATATTTGCGAGGTAAAAGAACATCCTGCATATATTAGATACAAGGAAGAGCATCCGACTGTTGAAGGATTAAGTGAATCAACCTTTACTATTCCTGCTATTGTGTTTCCTCGGTGGTTTTATTCTCGTAAAACAAGTTTTCTTCGTCCCATAGAAGACTGGATTCGTATATGGAAGGAAAAAGGATGTAACGGAGGGGATACAAAATATTTTGCTCCTCCGAGGGATCCGGATATTAAAACGAATCGAAAACAATATGACGATCATCTGCCTGATGGGAAGAACATGGTGCATGGACTATTAGAACAAGTATCGATGGTGCTTATCTGTCCAAATGGTCATATTTCAGATATCCCATGGCGTCAGTATTTTTCTGCAAAACTAGATGGTCAAAATGTAACAGAAGAAGGGTTTGACTTGTTCGCATACCAAGGTCGTCCTTGTACTGGAAGTCGAACGGGAGAACATGAACTGCAATGGCTGGAAAACCGTAACCATGCGGAAAGCTTCGGTACATTAAAGTGCAACTGCTGTGGTAAGTCTGTCAGCCTTGAAGGTATCATGAACTTGCAACCACTATGTCGTGGAGATAAACCATGGGAAGGTGTTGGAAAAAAAGATTTCATTCCATGTCGAAAAAAACCACTTAATGTTGAATCATCTACTATGAGATGGGCAATGGTTACAAGTAATAGTGTTTATTATGCAGAAAACTTTAGCTCTCTCTTCATCCCTGATTGCTATGGAAAAGGGGATAGCTATTTGGATGATAAGCAACAAAAGGTTCTCAACTTAATGGTAGATAAATGGTTCTGTAAATACGAGCAGAAACATCCTGGTGCTACTAGAAAGGATTATATAGATGCCATTGGAGTAGATGAATTAATCAGCAAAGCTGATGATAGTGATTATGCTGTAGATGAAGATGATATGACCAAGATCGTTAATGTCTTTTGGGGGATTGGTCAAGACGATCACACATCTGATGTGCGTGAGAAGTATCGCTTTGACGAATATGAAGTTTTCCAAAACAATTCGGTATCTATGAATGATAGCGATAAACTTCGATTCGAAGATATTGTATTACCTGTATCGTTACAAAAGTATTTCACGAAAATTCAACAAGTGCATACACTTGGTATGAGTAGTACCCAAATTAACTTCTCTCGTGTATCAATGCCGCAACCGCAAATAAACGATGATGGAACAATCGAATATCAAAACCGAATGAAGATATTCAAAGAAGCACCGGAAGATGTGTTAGTCATGCCAGCTAATCAAAGTTTCGGAGAAGGATTATTCTTTAGTATAAGCGAGGAAGCACTTGCAGAATGGGAATCTTTGCATAAGGAAGAACTTAAAAACCATTACGCTTCAATAGTGCACCACGATGAAACTTACGAAAATATTTACAGAAAGATGCTCAAGGGTGGTGTTCCTAAATTCTTCTTGTTACACACATTCAGTCATGCCATCATGAAAGAATTGGAATTCTCCTGCGGTTATCCGACTGCAAGTTTATCGGAACGGTTGTATTTCTCGGATCGTATGTGTGGAGTACTAATCTATACGGCAGATGGAGCAGAAGGAAGTATGGGCGGATTAGTTTGGCAAGGACAACCATCGTTAATTGAAGGTATCATTCATAAAGCTATGCAACGTGCACTCAATTGTGCAAGTGATCCAATATGCTGGGAAAATGACGCTCAAATGAACTATGCCGCTTGTTTCTCTTGTGCTATGGTATCTGAAACATCCTGCGAAGAACGCAACGTTGGTCTCGATCGCCGTGCATTAGTAGACGAGAACTTTGGATTTTTCAAAGATATATTGCAGCAATGAAATTGTGCAGATTCATAGCAAATAGCATAATATGTTCGTTTTGAATGGGTATAATGATCGTATAAAATATTGGCAGAGAACGACCTCCGCCAATACTAAGAACTGTTTTATAGAGTGTCCTTCAACTCCACTAAGTGTTTCCTACTTAAGAAACTCGCCTTTATGAAACGCAATACGCCAATCCTTTATTACAAAGTGTATTCGCGTATTGCCGCTATTAGGCTCTGACTCAGGCATTGATGTTTTAGTCTTTGCCATATCTGTATTAAATATACAATTTTATATTATAAAGTCAATAGTTTTATACAGAATGTGATATGTTTTAAAAAAAATAAAATTATATGAGCATAAAAGGATTTGATCAAAGCGTTCCATACAACTGCAACATCCTCTTTTAGCCTGTTCTTATCCAGAGGAACGATTATCTCCATTTTTGACCACGAAAAAAAATAGGAAAATTTCCGATGGCAATAACCGACAGAGCGCAGTTAGGGAATAAGTGGTATATTTATAGCACGCAAAACAGGAATAAGTGGTAAAATGCTTGCATATATCAATTATTTTTTGTAATTTTGCAATCGAAAATATAATTCTATTTACTATGAAAATACTTCACACAAGCGACTTACACATCGGGAAACGAGTCAATGAGTTTTCCATGATTGATGATCAACGGTACATTCTGGAGCGGATTGAGAATATCGTCAAGGAAGAACAGCCTGATGTAGTTCTCATTGCAGGAGATGTCTATAACTCCGCGACGCCTTCTGCCGAAGCGGTTAGTTTGCTGAACGATTTTATCACACATCTCCATTCCTTATGCAGGTATGTTGTCATCCTATCCGGTAATCACGACAGTGCAGAACGATTAGCTTTTGGCGCAGAAATCATGCGTCAGAACGGTGTGTATTTCTCTCAGACTTTCAGCCAGGTGCCCCAAAAGATTACCATCCCTGACGAATACGGCGATGTGAATATTTATCTGCTGCCCTTTGTGCGCCCGATTGACGTGCGGTCTGCTTATAAAGAAGAATTGGAGTCCACCGGCGAACAGGTAGAGAGTTATGATGCAGCTATCGGCAAAGCCATAGAAGCCATGCATCCAGATTATTCGCAGCGGAATATTCTTGTCGCCCACCAATATATCAAAGGCGGAGAGCGATGCGACGGAGAGGATGTAGTTGGCGGATTGGATGAAGTAGATGTAGAGATTGTCAAGGATTTTGATTATGTTGCTTTGGGGCATTTGCACCGTCCCCAACATGTGCAATACTCGCATGTACGCTATTCCGGCTCGCCTCTCAAATACTCTTTCTCAGAAGTGAATAACAAGAAAAGCGTCAGCATTATTGAGTTGAACACAAAAGGCAACATGGTTATTCACGAGCGGGATTTGGTGCCATTACATGATTGGGCGGATTTGCGCGGAACGTACGATGAGTTGATGTCGGAAGCCTTTTACGACGGAAAAGGATATGAGAATCAGTATGTGCGGTTGACGCTGACAAACGAAGATGAGGTGGTTGACGCCATGAAAAAACTAAGGAACATATACCCGCTCGCAATGGTTTTGCAATACGACAACACCCGCACACGGCATAACCAGGAAATAGTCGAGGCCGAGAACGTAGAAAACAAAACGCCGATGGAATTAGTGAGTGAGTTCTTCGAAAAACAGAACGGCCAGCCGATGAACGAAGCACAAAGCGAATTAGTAACCAACCTTATAAATGAAATTTTTGCATGAGACCTATTCAATTGACATTACAATATTTCGGTTCCTACACAGAAAAGCAAACCATCGATTTCGATAAGTTAGGCACACAAGGTCTGTATCTGATAACCGGCGATACAGGAAGCGGGAAAACGACTATCTTTGACGCCATTCTTTATGCGCTATACGGCTCTATGAGCGGCGAATACCGGAGCAAAGATACGCATGTACTTCGGTGCTCTATAGCGCAACAGACAGACAAGACAGAAGTTACGCTTTGCTTTAAATACGCGGGCAAAAAATACGAGATATGCCGATGGATGGAGTATGAGCGCAAGAAGGAACGCGGTGAAGGACTGACGGGCGTTTCTGCGGGCGCGACATTAGTGTGTCCGGATGGAAAGACCATCAGCAAGACCAAAGAGGTGGACGCCAAAATCCAGGAGATATTAGGTATCAGCCGCGACCAATTCTCCCAAATAGCGATGATAGCGCAAGGCGATTTCATGAAACTGCTAATGACTGAGACCAAAGAGCGATTGCCGCTTTTCCGGAAGATATTCAAAACCGAGAACTACAAGACATTGCAGGATAAAGTAGCTCAAGCATTTGCCGATGGAAAGAAGCAATACGAAGAAACCAAGGTGTCTATCAATACGATCATGGGCGGCGTACAATGCGCCGAAGGTTCGGAACTCATGCCGATTCTGACGCAGGCGAAAGACAGCAAACAGTTTACGGCAATAGCCCGAATGATAGAAATCATCGATGCTGTGCTGGCGGAGGATCAAATCGTCGGCGAAGAACTGCGGCATAAGAGAGAGGAACTGGAGGCGATCATCAAACTCTGCAATGAGCAGATTGCTATTATTCAAAGCCACGAAAAAGCAACTGAACAACTCCCTAAAGAACAGGAGAAACTGCGCCGCTTGGAGCAAGAGGATCTACCGACGAAGAAAAAGACATTGGCAGAAGCTCAACAAGCAGGAGAGAATATAACGCAGTTAAATGAACAAGCCGCCAGGATAGAAGGCAACTTGGGCGATTATGAGTCTATGGCCTATTATCAAAGAATAATGGCTGAGACCCAAAAAACGCTGCAAAACATAGAAGGTCCGAATGGTACCGAATCGAAATGCCAGCAAGTACTACAGGCGCTGAATGACGAGCGCGAAAGACTGAATGCCGAATTGACGGCATTGGGTAATCCAGAAACGGAGCAAGCGGCTATTCAGACACAATTAGAAAAGATTACCCAATACCAAACAGATTTGACTACGCTGGAAAAGAACCGAACATTACTTCAGACAGCGGGCGAGAAATATATAGAACTGGATAATAATGCGACGGCAGCGGAGAATGAATTGAGCCAAAAGACGAGTTTGTTTTATGCCGCGCAAGCAGGAATCTTGGCGGAAACATTGGAAGAAGGTAAGCCCTGTCCGGTTTGCGGTTCTGTCCACCATCCTACCAAAGCGCAGAAAGCAGAAGGCGCTCCGTCTAAAGAACAACTGGAGGAACTGAAGAAAAACGCAGACAAAAAACGCAAGGATGCTATCGATCAATCCAACATCTGCGCCGGAATGCTCAAAGCCGTGGAAGCAGAAGAAAACCGGTTACGGGAATTGGGATATAGTGCAGCTGCATCCGAACTGAAACAGTTGCCCGAGCAGATTCAGAGATTGCAAAAACAATTAGGGGAAATTACCCAAAAGGTAACGCGCAAGAATGCTATTCCTTCCCTGCTGCAACAGAACGAGACAAAACGCAAAGAACAGGAAGAAAAAAAACAATCAATAGCTATTGCTAAAACCCAAGCTGAAGCCGACAAAAAAAATGCGAACGAACAAATAGCTGCGCTGAAAGATAAATGCAAGTTCAAAGATGAGGCGGCTGCCAAAGCGGAGATCGAAAGATTACGAAATGAGGCAAATGGTAAACAGCACGCCATCGACACCGCCCCAAAAGCATTGAATACCATTAATCAAACTATCGAGGGAGTAAAAGCCACTATCAAAACGCTGGAAGAGACCCTGAAAACTATTGTCGATATCAACAAAGCTGAAGAAGAAACCAAACGGGATGCGGCTCAAAATGAGATAAATACCCGTATCTCTCCGTTCGTAACAGCAATCGAAGGCAGGACAAGTCAGAACCGATTCGCGAAAGAAAGACTGGCCGACAAAGAGAAAGAGATGAAAGGTATTGAAGAGCGTTTCCAATGGCTTAAGACGCTAAACGACACCATGTCCGGTCAGTTGTCCGGCAAAGAGAGAATCATGCTGGAGACCTATATTCTCTCTGCATATTTCGAGCGTATCATTCGCAAAGCCAATTTGCGGCTGCTGAAAATGACCAATAACCAATATGAGTTGCGCCGCAAGAAAGAAGCCTCCAATAATGTGCAGCAGAGCGGATTGGATCTGGACGTGATAGATCATCATAGCGGAACCACCCGTACCGTAAAAGGCCTGTCCGGTGGAGAATCCTTCATGGCCTCTCTCTCATTGGCGCTTGGTCTGAGCGACGAGATACAATCATCTGCCGGCGGCATCCATTTGGATACCATGTTTGTGGATGAGGGTTTCGGTTCATTGGACGAGGACAGCCGTATTCAGGCACGAAACACCTTGCAAAAACTATCGCAAGAAGGTAACCGATTGATAGGTGTGATATCCCATGTGCCGGAGCTAAAAACGATTGAGAAGCAGATTCAGGTACATAAAAATATAAAGGGAGTTTCTACCGCTGAAGTGGTAATATTATAAGTAACCTATTTATTCTACTCCTTATGAAAATACTGTATAATCCTTTCTTCACGAAAGAAGCATTTATTACCCAAGATTTATGGGACACCGTCGCAACAGGCGATGCAGGATTGTTGGAACAACTATTGATGCGGGCCGGTATGCCGCAAACGATAGCGGACGAAGAAGACAAAGATGAAACGCGTATTGCGCCATACGGGGAAGCATTACAGGCACAAGCCGATTCGCCGTTTGCCGATTCGCTTGCAGCAGACCGGGATGGAACAGCCAAACAGTTGCTTCAATGGCGCGACATGCTGGTGATGGCGGGATGGAAAGCCGAGATGACGATCAATTCCAAGAACGCCAAACTGCGTGTGCTATCCGCTTGCGACGAAGCCATCAGTGCCTATCCAAGCAAGGCCGACCGCTGGAGGCAAGTTCTGGATAAACTGCAAAAAGGAGAAGAGATTCTGCAGAAAGGGGATACGATAGAAGTGCATGTTCCGAGCGAACTGATTCATCCGATTATCAAAGCCGTATTGGATCTGCTGCATGCCGAATACAAGATGGAGAAACGCGATGCAGTTTTGGAGACCAATGAGCACGAATGCACCATCATCACTCTCTATGAGCAATACGAAGGATGGCAACTGCTACCGATGCTACCATACGATAAGGAGACAATGCTGGTTTGCGCAGACGAGAAACGGCTGATAGACACTATGACCGCTATCGGAGGTAAGAACTGGCGTGCAGATCGCGTAGGTTGTCCGCATTGCGCACCGACTATCTTTGACCAAGTGGAGACACCCCGATGCCTGGTATGGCTGGACTGCGCAGGCAATGGCCGCAGCCTGTATCCGTATGATTTCCTGACTGCAGCGGAAATGGCGGAACTGGAGAATCTCAAGTTCGTCAGCCGTGAACAACGTGCGACCGCAGAGGCACAATGGTTATACACGCTGATGAACCGCATCGACGAATGGGTGCTGGTTGCGCCTAAATGCCATCAAGGCGAACCGCTCGGAGAGCATCCCGTAATCACTTCTATTAAGCAGAATAAGCTATCTTATGATGCAGCCTGCAAGAAAGGGGAGGAGATTGCTCTTCCGACGAAAGAAGTGGAAATCATCAAACTTGAGCAGATAGAAGAACTGCATATCGCTCCGCATCGTGCTACCGGAGAAAATATCCTGCAACCATCGGATAGCTATTCCACCATTGAGACACTGGTGGATAAGCCGATAGACTATGTGTTGGAGAAACTCGGAGGACTATCTGCTCCTGAAGATGACGAGGAACCCAATGAACACATGATGATGGGTAATGTGGCGCATAAAGTAGTAGAACTGCTGGTAAACAAAGATTCAGGCGGAGCATATTCACTAACGGAGATTAAGCAGCGTTTCGAAAAAAAGTTTGAAAGTTTCTATAAGGAAGCAATGGAGAAAGAACCGGAAGCGGAGACCTTTTTAACTCTCAAGGAGAACCAGAATATGCTCGCTGTTTTCAAGGACGAATTGCACGCCTCAATTGCCAAACTGATAGCGATTATCGATGAAAAGAGACTCAAGCCCCTCCGATGTGAATATGAGGTAAATACACCATTTGGTCCGTTCAAGAATCCACATGGGTTTGTAGATCTGCTATTAGAAGACAAGGATGGCAATCTTGTTATTTTTGATTTCAAATGGTCCTCACGTGATGTGTATCAGAAAGGTCTCAAAAACGGCGAAGCCTACCAACTCTATATGTACAAGCATGCCGTAGAGAAGCAAGCAAACAGAACGGTAGCATGGTATGCATACTATCTGTTCCCTATGATGGAACTGTACGAAGAACCGGAAGACATACAACCTCAATGGAAAGAATGGCTTGATGCACGGGATTTCCAACTGGAGCAAATCGGCAAAGGAACGATTGCTTATGACCCCAAAAAAGATGAATATCCGAAGCATTTGATCTTAAAGAACCGAAATTTGCAATAATCGACTATGAAGAATATCACATACATCAGCGCTGGAGCCGGTAGCGGCAAGACCACGCGAATCATTGAAGAGTTGGTAGCAGCCATCAATAGCGATGTTAAGCCTTCGCAAATCATTATGACCACTTTTACCCGTGCCGCGGCACAAGAGATGCGCGAACGGGCAAAACAGAAATTACTGGAATTGGGTCAGCCGGATAAGGCCAACGAGATGGATGCAGCCATGATAGGTACTATCCATTCCGTATGTCTCAGTTTTCTGCAGAAATACTGGTATCTTGCCGGTATCAGTCCCGAGACCCGGCAGATGGATGAGAATGACTTCAAACTCTATGTGGACAGGTCGCTCTTCGAAAATGTATCCGAGAAGGATATGCAGGATTTTGAGAGGTGGCGCAAAGTGCTGGATTTAAAGAAAAAAGATAGCACAAGTACGAAGCCTTATGTGAACTATTGGCGCGAATGGTTGCGGACGATGGTCGACAAGGTGCGGTATTATCAAATCAATGACCTAACAGAGAGCCGCGAACTATCCATACAAGAGATAGAAGATGTATGGAGCCGCAATGGGTTTGATCCGGAAGAATACGAACGGTGTAAGCAGGCATATATTGCTAATCTTCCCACTAAAAAAGATGGCACATTAAATGCCTATGCCGAAAAAAGACTATATCTATTGAAGATTTACAATCCTATTGCAGAAAAAGGAGTCGTTCCTTTCAATGCTTTGGCGGGTACGGGTGAGGTACACGAAGAGTTTGCCAAAGCAGCCGCCAAAGCAGCATTCACCAATGAAGCAAAAGAGGCGATGATTGCTATCGTCAACAAGTTATTCGATATCCTTGGCGCATGGAAAGAAAAATATGCTGTCTATAAGAAACAGAAGAAAATGCTTGATTTCAACGATATGGAGGTGGAGTTCTGCAAGCTGCTGAAACAACCGGAGGTACAAGCGGAGTTGATGCAATACAATTTGGTGTTGGTCGATGAGTTCCAGGATTGCAATCCCATGCAGGTAGATATCTTCAGCCGCATATCCGATATCGTGGAACGCAGTATTTGGGTGGGCGATCCCAAACAAGCCATCTATGGTTTCCGCGGAACCGATACCACTTTGGTTAAAGAAGTGAGTGATCAGATCAAGGAAGGAGAGAAGGGGTGTCACCGCGAGACGCTTCCTGCCAATTATCGTTCCCGCCGAGATTTGGTAGAGAAAGTGAATAGTGAATTCCTACCGATATTCAATGCAGAACCATTTTCATTGGATAAGAATGAAATAGTTCTGCTATCCAAGAGAGCGGATGCATTAGGCAATCAACCACATTGCTTGGAATGGAATACTACATCCAAATTCGAAAATCTCGCACATGAGATATACGAATTAGTAGAAGGCGAGAAGAAAGTCTTCGTTCAACCCAAAGACACAGAGCTCACTCGTCCTGTACAGTACGGAGACATCGCTATCTTAGTGCGAAAGAACAGCACCATTGCCAAAATTACCAAGGCCTTACGAGAACAGAACATACCCTTCTTTGCTCCCGAAGCCAAAGATGCGAATGCTATACCTATTGAGGAAGCATTACTGATGGCTTTGATGCAATATCATCTTAGCGTCAAATACCGCTCTCACCTCAGAGCAGACATCCTGCATTTGATGAAAAATATCGCTTCGGATGAACTGATAGATGACTATTTGTCAAAGATTCGTGTATTGACTGGCGAAGATGGGAAGCGGCAGTATGAGGGTAAAGCTGAATGGAAACAGGATGACGAACTGATACAGCAGATTGACGCCATCTGCAAGGAATATTATGCTAAATCGGTGTACGAAACGATGTGCGCCTTTGTTGACCGCCTTAACCTGTATGACCTCGTTGCTCAATGGGGAGATACCGAGATTCGGCGAAGCAATATCAGCGGATTGCTGCGATTGGCAAAATTGTATGACAACCATTGCAAGATACTGGAGATAAAACCGACTTATGCTGATTTTGCGAAATACATGGAAGAAGCAGATGCCAAAACCGAACTGAATATGACCGGTAACATGGTCAAGATCCTGACTATGCATCGATCGAAGGGATTGGAATGGCCTATCGTTGTTTATTATGACAAAGATAATAGTTTCACGGATGATAATAACATTATCTCAAGAGAGTTCTTTGGCATACGCGAACAGCGGAAGGTCGATCTCTCATATTGGTTGCGGATATTCCCTTCTGCCGGTTGTGATGGGATAATGCAGCCGTGCTTGTTATCGGAACCATATTTCAAGGAATCAAAAACACGTATCTGCACAGATGAAGAACGCCTGCGTTATGTGAGTATGACCCGCGCAAGGGATATGCTCATTACCGTTACAATCGACAAAGATGCGCCTACATTCGGACACAAAGAAGGGGTGCATAAATATCCGTCTATAGATACACAAGCGACATACAGAGAAGGATGCGAACTAACATATGCCATTAACCCGAGTAAAGCAAAACGTCCGAAGACGGATTACAAGACAGAGATTATGGAGGCAAAGCGTATTTCGCTGCATTCTGACGAACCGAAAGTGAGAATGTCCTCTATAGGAACCTGCATCCATAATATCTACGCGGCTTATTATCCGGCGAAAGGAACAGATGAAGCTATCCGGATGGCACAAACGATAATCGATTCCTACTCTGTACAAACTGCTATTCACGCTGAGGAAGTAATAGATGCTATTGAGTCGCTCTACTCATATCTAACGAATACCTACGGAGCACCAACCGCTATCAAGCACGAACTACCCTTTGCACATCTATGTCAGAACGGACAATTGGTACACGGCGAGATGGATCTATTATGGTACACGAAGGACGGAGTGGTATTGGTGGACTATAAGAACACAAAAAAAGAAGAACCCAATCCAGAGGAATACATGGGTCAACTGACTGCATATAACGAGGCTATTAATTCAGTAGAATTGACTCTCCGGGGAGCTGTGCTCTATTATGCTACACTCGGCAAAATTATTACTGTTAATTTTTAACTCAATCCTCTTTTAACCTGTTCCTTTTTTGATCTCTTGAAAAAACAGAAAATCTTCATACTGCAAATATGGTATCCCGACGGTGAGCCGACGGTCAACCGACAGTCAAGAATAAGGACAATTACTCGTCGTACCGGAAAAATAGCCACTTTTTGTGTTACATACTCTTATATTATGGGAATTATATAGGAGTTAGCACCAAAAGGTTGCCATATCCCTATATAAATATACAAAAAGATGGTCCCGTTATGGTAAGGCGAAAAGTTGACTATGACTTATGTTCAGCATGGGCGTTGAGTGGGTAAAGAAAAGATGCGCTGGATGTCAGACATCTGCCCGTCGGACAAACCCTGCGGGATGAAACCCATGGAGCGCGCACGCAGGTAGATAGTAGCCGCCTTGTTGAGCACATCGGTCTGGTCGAAAGCGTCCATGATGTCCTGCCCGACAGCAAAAGTGCCGTGTTTCTCCCAGAGCACGACATCGTAATCATGAATCTAATTGAGCGTTTCTTTCGTCCGGAGCAATAAACGAAGGGTCAAGACGCAAACTGGCATCTTGACCCTTCTTCTTGCGGGACAGCCGAGCCAATTAGAGCGCGCCGATCTCGTGAAGGATGTTCGTGGTCTTGGCTACTGCATCATGCGAAGCCTTGAACAGAGCTTTCTCCTCGTCGGTGAGTTCAAGTTCGCAGATCTTCTCGATACCGTTCTTGCCGATGATACACGGTACACCCATCATAATATCGTCGTAACCATACTCGCCCTCGAGCTTAGCCGAAGCAGGGATCATACGCTTCTGGTCGTTGATGATAGCGTCCACCATGAATGCCACCGATGCACCCGGAGCCATCCAGGCTGAGGTGCCCAGCAGACCGGTCAGCGTAGCACCGCCAACCATCGTAGCCTTAACTACTTCGTCAAGCTCCTCAGCGCTGAGCAGCGTTGATACAGGAATGCCGCGGTAAGCAGCCAGACGCTTCATCGGGATCATGGTCGTGTCGCCATGACCACCGATAACGAAGGCGTCAACATCGTGTGCATAGCAGCCGAGCTTCTGGCTCAGGTAGTACTTGAAGCGGCTGGAGTCGAGTGCGCCACCCATACCAATCACGCGGTTACGCGGCAGACCCATAGCCTTCAGGGTTAGATAAGCCATCGTATCCATCGGGTTCGATACAACGATGATGATAGCATTGGGTGAGTGCTGGAGAATCTGCGTAGCTACGCTCTTAACGATGCCGGCGTTCACACCGATCAGTTCCTCACGGGTCATACCCGGCTTACGGGGCAGACCGGAGGTGATAACTACTACATCCGATCCGGCGGTAGCGGCATAGTCGTTGGTTACGCCCTTAACTACGGTTGAGAAACCGATGGTCTGAGCCGATTGCATGATATCCATGGCTTTGCCCTCGGCTACGCCTTCCTTGATATCAATCAGTACAACTTCGCTGGCGATATTCTTCACAGCGATCACATTGGCAGCGGTAGCTCCTACGTTACCTGCGCCTACAACAGTTACTTTTGACATGTCTTTGTATTTATGTTTGATTGTTTTTTAGTCATTTTTGTCGTGATTCATCTCGTTCATCACAAATGCGACTGCAAAGTTAATACTTTTTTTTGACATTTGCAAATTTTATTGCAATATTTTGTTTTTTCTGTTCACTTTTCATCACTTTTCAGCGGATAAAGTGCATCGGCTGCCATGTTTCACGTTCGGGTATAGCAGGCTGCATGATCGACAGCAACGCACCGTTAGGCTGACCGTACTACACATGCGAACGGTTAATCAGTAATTATTTCATTTGTTCGAACATTTAAATTCCGATGCTAAGGTACAAAAAAATTTGATATTTGCAAGACTTGAACACATTTTCTACAAAAGTGTTCTTTGATTATTTTTTTCACAAAAAAAGTTGCGCAATTCGCTGTTTTTAGCTACTTTGTAGTGTCCTAATCAACAAAGTTAACAACTAAAACATCATCGTCATGCGCAACTTGGCTGCAAAGTTCGGAATTTTTTTTGACATATGCAAGAAATTTTCCAAAAATTTGGTAGATGAACGCGAAAATATGCCTCGTAGAGGTGTCGTTCCTCGCTTTTCTGACCTTGAAGTTATCGCACTTAGTCTTACTGCTGAGCAATTTGGTGTAGATAGTGAATCGTTTCTGTTTAAGCGACGCAAACTTTTGTGTTTGGCTTTTCGCTCGAAACATTGTTTTGATGTATTAGAACATAAACTAAACCTTTTCGAACTGCAAAGTTACAACAAAATACATATTTGCAAATTATTCTTCCATATACCTGATTTATTTGCAAATGTCAAATATTTTTCGTACCTTTGCACGTTGAAAGGTTTTTCAACAAATTGTATGTGCCTAAAATGTTGTATTATGCGTAATAATTTTACCTTTTTGCATTCTTTCACAATAGTGGTGATTGCATTGATACTTGCCGGCTGCAATTCGCGTCAACCGCAGTACGTGGTGGGCGTGAGCCAATGTTGGGACGATGCCTGGCGGCAGAAGATGAACAACGAGATGGACTGCGAGGCGTTACGCCATCCTGAGCTCAGGTTACACAGGCGCGTGTCATTGGGTGACACAAAACTGCAATGCGCACAGATTGACAGTTTCATCAGCGAAAAAGTTGATGCACTGATCATCAGTCCGAGCGATGCCGAGCAGGTCAAGCCTGCCGTAACACGCGCATACAAGGCGGGCATACCCGTCATCATCGCCGACCGCAGGATAAGCGGAGAAGAGTGGACCGCGTTCATTGGCGGAGACAACTACCGAGTCGGACAACTGATGGCTGAATGGGTGAATACAGTCGAAAGGCAAAAGTCGAAAGTCGAAAGCAGCGAGCCATCACCATTACACGTACTGGAGGTGCAAGGTATGCACGGTTCGATGCCGGAGCAGCTGAGGCATCAGGGGCTGACAGACGGTATCAACGAAAAAATCGACTTGCAGTCTGTAGAAGGTTACATAGATGCTTACACGGAAGTGAGTCGCTATCTGAGTAGTCATAAGAACATCGATGCTATCGTTGCCCAGAATGACATCATGGCCATTGAGTCCGCCAAGGCGGTACGCGATGCCGAGGGATACGGAAAGGGTAGCGTACGTATCATGGGCGTGGACGGCATAACCGTCGGTCTGCAAGCAATCGCGAACGGAGATATAGAATGCTCCGCAGTCTATCCCACACGCGGTGATCTGCTCGTAAGCACAGCAGCAGCAATATTGTCAGGCGCGCCGTTCGTGCGCGACACGGTGATTGAGACTACAATGGTGGACGCCACCATGGCCCCGCTGTTGCTCCGGCAGTTCGAGCTGCGCACACACGACTTGGAAACAATGCAGATGGTGAACAAACTGGCAGAAACCAACCTGCACAACATACGTATTGACCGCAACCTGCTGATAATAGCATTCACCGTTGTATCCGTATCGCTGGTACTGGCATTGCTGTACGTGCTGTATCGGCAAACGAAGATGCAGACGAAGATCAACCGCACCATCCGTCAGGTGGAAGATGTACAGGAGGCTATTCAGCTCAACCACCGCGATGCAGCGTTTGCCGAACGTATGCGGCAGATTGTTGACAGCCATCTGACCGACCCGAAACTGAACGTGGAGTATCTGGCTACAGCCCTGCAACTTGACCGCACACAGGTGTTCCGGCGAGTCAAGTCGGTGACGGGCAAAGGTCCGGCAGAATATATCCGCGAGCAACGGCTCATACGTGCCGACGAGCAACTGCGTACCACCGACAAATCCATCAGGCAGATAGCCTACGAACTGTGTTTCTCCAGCCCGGGGTACTTCAGCAAATACTACAAAGAGTACTTTGGGCACCTGCCGAGTGAACTGTAATTACGTCAATGCTGTTTGTCAAAAATGTTGCAAAGTAACCACATTATGTTGAGGCGAAACATGAGTGGTACATTTTGCAACATTATTTTTTGCGCATGTGGGTAAATTGTTGTAACTTTGCAGCGTTTTTTATGAAAAACAACCCAAAATCAGTCTAATAATGAAAAATTACAAATCACTCATTGCAGCCTTTCTTTTGACATTTGTCTGCACCGCTATGGTACAGGCTCAGGTTACGGCGTCGGGTACCGTAACAGAAGCGTCTAACGGCGAGCCTATCATCGGTGCGTCGGTATTGGAGGAAGGCACTACCAATGGCACGATTACCGACTTCGATGGCAACTTCACACTGGCTGTCAGTGACGGAGCCAAGCTGACTATCTCGTATGTCGGATTCAAGCCTCAGACCCTGCCGGCAGCCGCCGGCATGCAGGTCGCGTTGTCGGAAGACAGCGAGCTGCTGGAAGAAGTTGTGGTAACCGGTTATACCGCCCAGCGCAAGGCCGACCTGACCGGTGCAGTAACCGCCATTAGCAGCAAGGACCTGGAGAAGCAACAGGAGAACAACCCGATGAAAGCCCTGCAAGGCAAGGTTCCGGGCATGAACATCACCGCCGACGGCGCGCCATCGGGTGCAGCTACTATACGTATCCGCGGTATAGGTACGCTGAACGACAACGACCCGCTGTTTATCATCGATGGTGTACCGACCAAGTCCGGTATGCACGAGTTGAACCCGAACGACATTGAGTCTATCCAGGTGCTGAAAGATGCTGCTTCAGCCAGTATCTACGGTAGCCGTGCTGCCAACGGTGTAATCATCATTACTACCAAGCGTGGGCAGGAAGGCAAGATTCACGTTGACTTCGACGCCTCGGTCGCCGTACAATCGTACGTCAATCGCATGAACGTGCTGGATGCCGAAGGTTTCGGCAAGGTCATGTGGCAGGCATACGTCAACGACAACATGAATCCTAACACCAATGCTCTGGGGTATCGGTACAACTGGGGCTACGATGCCAAAGGAAACCCTGTGCTCAACAGTATGTCAATGAGCAAGTATCTCGATGCTGCAGGCACCACGCCGGCTGCCAACACCGACTGGTACGCCGAGACCACGCGCCCGGGTATCATACAGAACTATAACGTAGCCGTGAGCAATGGTAGCGAGCGCGGACATAGTTACTTCTCGCTCGGCTACTACAAGAACGAAGGCGTGATCAAGACTTCAGATTTCGATCGTTTCTCCGCACGTATCAACAGCGAATACAAGGTTATCAAGGATTATGTGACCATCGGCGAGAACTTCACGCTTAACCGCACATCAGAGGTTGCTGCACCGGGTGGATTCCTGCAGAACGTGCTACAATTCAACCCCTCACTGCCCGTTTATACGAAGGACGGTGAGTTTGCCGGTCCTGTAGGCGGTTATCCCGACCGCGAGAACCCATTGGCACGCCTTATGCGAAACAAAGACAACCGCTACACCTACTGGCGTGTGTTCGGTAACGCATATATCAATATTACGCCCGTAAAAGGTCTAACTATCCGCACCGTAGCGGGTATCGACTATTCGCAGAAGAAACAACGCATCTTCACCTATCCTGTCACAGAAGGTACTGTTGCCAACCCCACCAACGGCGTAGAAGCCAAGCAGGAGCATTGGATGAAATGGATGTGGAACGCCACTGCAGCATACAATCTCGAGATTGGCAAGCACCGTGCTGACTTCCTCATAGGTACGGAGCTAAACCGCCAGATTGACGAGTATTTCTCCGGTTACAAGGAGGATTATATGGTGCTCAACCCCAATTACATGTGGCCCGATGCAGGTGTAGGCACGGCACAGGCATACGGTTCGGGAGGCAGTTACTCGCTTATCTCGTTCTTCGGCAAAGCCAACTATACCTACGACAACCGTTACCTGCTGTCCGTCACGCTGCGTCACGACGGTTCGAGCCGGTTTGGTAAGAACAACCGCTTCGCCACCTTCCCTTCGGTAAGTGCCGGTTGGCGTATCAGCCAGGAGAAGTGGATGATAGACAGCTCCTCATGGCTTGACGATCTGAAGATTCGCGCCTCATGGGGACAGACCGGCAATCAGGATATCTCCTCTACCGCGCGTTATACAATATATGTAAGCAACTATGGCGTGAACGAGTCCGGCGGTCAAAGTTACGGTACGAGTTATGACATCGAAGGTACAAACGGCGGGCACACGCTACAGTCGGGCTTCAAACGCAACCAGATCGGTAACGATGATATCAAATGGGAAACCACCACACAGACCAATGCCGGATTGGACTTTGCGCTGTTCAAGCAGAGCTGGTACGGTTCGTTGGACTGGTTCTACAAGCAGACGAAAGATATCCTCGTTCTCATGGACGGCATAAGTGCTATGGGCGAGGGTTCGGCGCAATGGGTGAACGCCGGTGCCATGGACAACATGGGTATCGAGTTCAGCACAGGCTACCGCGGACAAACCGCCGGAGGATTCAAGTACGACATCAGTGCCAACCTCTCTCATTACAAGAACACTATAACCAAGCTGCCGGAGACGATAGCTGCCAAAGGAACGTTCGGAGGCAACGGCGTCAAATCGGTAGTCGGACACGCTATGGGGTCGCAGGTCGGTTACATTGCCGACGGTATATTCAAGAGCCAGGAGGAAGTGGATAACCACGCCTATCAGGAGGGTGCAGCCGTAGGTCGCATCCGCTACCGCGACCTCAACGGTGACGGGCTGGTAACGGAGGCTGACCAGGATTGGATATACAGCCCCGTACCTACACTGATGTACGGTGCTAACTTTTACTTCGAGTACAAAGGCTTCGACCTTACCGTGTTCTTTCAGGGCATAGCCGGTGTGGAGGTGATTACCGACCTGAAGAAAGAGACGGATATCTGGGCAGGTCTGAACATCGGATTCCTGAACAAAGGCACACGTCTGCTCGACGCCTGGAGTCCCAACAACCCTGACAGCGATATCCCCGCCCTGTCGCTCAGTGACAACAACAACGAGAAGCGCGTTTCTACCTATTGGATAGAGGACGGCTCGTTCCTCAAACTGCGCAACGTGCAACTTGGCTACAACCTGCCCAAGGCGGCTTGCGACAAAATGAAAATGGAGAACTGGCGATTCTTCCTCTCCGCACAGAACGTGTTCACCATACACTCGAGCAAGTTCACCGGAGTAGATCCCGAGAATCCCAACTACGGATATCCTATTCCTCTCACGGTTACACTTGGAACCAAAGTGACATTCTAAGGATTTAAAGATTTAAAGATTTGAAGATTATGAAAACGAAATTATCATATCTGTTAATACTCTGCATGGCAATACTGACGGGTTGCAACTTTCTTGACCATGATACGCCTCAGGCAACGCTGAGCGAGGATCAGGTAAAGGATCCTGCACAGGTGGAGAACATGGTTATATCCGCATACGCCATCTTTATCTCTGCAGAGGACATCAACTCCAGTTTCTCGATGTGGAACTTCGATGTCCGCAGCGATGACGCCTACAAGGGCGGCAACGGCACAAGCGACGGTGACGTGTTTCATCAGTTGGAGATATCGCAAGGCATCCTGACCACCAACTGGAATATCAACGACATGTGGGTGCGCCTGTACAACAGCCTCAGCCGCGTGAATGCCGCTATCGATGCATTGAACCGCGTGGATGATACCTACGAACTGAAGAACCAGCGCCTGGCTGAGATGTACTTCCTGCGGGCGTACGGACACTTCCTGCTCAAGCGCCTGTACAAGAATATACCCTTTGTAATCAAGGGAAACATGACCCAGGACGATTACAACAACCTGAGCAACACCGAATATACCAACGACCAGGGCTGGCAAATCATTGCCGACGATTTGCAGTTTGCCTACGACGTTCTGCCCGAGCAACAGGCTGACAAGGGCCGTCCTACCAAAGCTGCCGCTGCAGCACTGCTCGCCAAGGTCTATCTGTACAAGGCTTATCGTCAGGACGAACCAGACAGCCATGCCGTAACGGAGATCAATGCCGAGGACCTGAAGAAAGTAATCGAGTTCACCAATCCGTCTATCTATGCTGCCGGAGGATTTGATTTGGAGCCGGATTTTCACAACAATTTCCGTCCAGAACCGCAATACGAGAACGGCGTAGAGAGCATCTGGGCAATGCAGTATTCGATGAACGACGGCACAAAGAACGGTAATCTCAACTGGTCGTACGGACTGATTGTGCCGAACATACCGGGTGTAACCGATGGAGGTTGCGACTTCTACAAGCCCAGCCAGAACCTTGTGAATGCCTTCCACACCGATGATGCAGGCTTGCCGCTGCTGGACAGTTACAACCAGAAGGACTTCAACGCTTCGACCGATAATGCCGATCCGCGGCTGTGGCTTACTATCGGAATGCCGGGATTCCCGTACATGTTCAATGCCAATTACATGATGGCGAAGACGCAGACCTGGAGCCGGTCGAACGGGTTGTACGGCTATTATGTGACACTCAAGCATAACGTTGACCCTGACAGCGATTACCTGATCAAGGGTGCCTGGTGGGGCAGTCCGATGAACCGTATCGTGCTCCGCTATGCCGACGTATTGCTTATGCGCGCTGAGGCGGAGGCTCAACTCGGCAACAGCGGCGAGGCTATAGCGCTTATCAACCAGTTGCGCACACGTGCCGGACAGAGCACGACTATGCTGGCCGGTTACGACATCAACTACGGTGCCAAGATGCGCGTCAACCCGTACACCGACAACGACAATGCACTGGCACGCGTCAAGATGGAGCGACGCCTGGAAATGGCACTCGAGTCCGAACGATTCTTCGACCTCGTACGCTGGGGTGAAGCAGAAGCGGTGATTAACAAATATTACGCCGAGGAAGCTAACGACTGCGCGATATACTCCGCAGCGCACTTCACCGCCAACAAAAACGAGTACCTGCCTATACCGTTTGAGCAGATTGCTGCAGCGAACGGCAAGTACACCCAGAACATTGGAGGCTGGTAATCTTTCGCCATAAACATATAATAGCATTGAATTATGAAAGCACAAATCAAAATATTGTACATCGCACTGTTGTCCTTAGCACTTGTTATGACAGGTTGCCGGAAGCCGGACAGTCCGTTCGCTTTGGACGGTGAGTGCGACATTGTATCGCTGACGCTTGACGATCAGTACACCGGTAGCATTGATCTCGCGCGACGCACGGTGGTGGTGGCTATCCCCGAGGCATATAGCGAGGAGCTGATGACCCTGACCGCACTCAAATTGTCAGCCGGCGCAACAGCAAACGTCAAGGTGGGCGACAAACTCAACCTGACAGCACCGCGTATGATCAGTGTTACGAACGGTAACACCTATCAGGAATTTACGCTGAGCGTGAAGCACGACGAGGCGCACATTCTGAGTTTCGTTATCAACGGCGAATATGCAGGACTCATCAACGAGAGCATGCGTACTATCACCGTGCAGGTACCTTCGGGAACAGACCTTGCTCATCTTACTCCGACAATTACAGTCAGCCCGGGTGCTACCGTCACACCTGCCGGCGGCATAGCATGCGACTTCACCCATCCTGTGGAGTTCACAGTAACCTATAACACCGCCTCAACCACGTACACCGTAACCGTCAAGGAGATGGGTAAGCCCAAGGCGCTGTACGTCGGGCTGGCTGCCACGCAACAGCAACTGAACAGCGAGGAGCAGGCGGCTTGTACTTGGCTGCTGACGTCGGTGGAGGGCGCACAATATGCCTCGATGGCGGATATCGCAGCCGGAGCAGTGGACATGAGCGAGTGCAAGGTTATATGGTGGCATCTGCATAAGGACGGAGGCATTGACGGCAAAGGACAATTTGAGAACAATGCCGGAGATGCACTGCTCGCCAAGGACAATCTGGCTGCGTACTATCACGCCGGAGGCAACCTGTTGCTCACGCGTTTCGCCACCTACCTGCCTGCCTATATAGGCGAAGCTGACTGCGTGCCGAACAACTGCTGGGGACAAAACGAGGAGAACGCCGAGACGGTAAGCGGACCATGGGAGTTCAGCATAGCCGGACACACCGGCCATCCGTTGTGGCAGAACCTGCTGATGAATGCCGAGCGGCCGGAGAACGTGTTCACCTGCGATGCCGGATACCGTATCACAAACTCCACCGCACAGTACCATATCGGTACAGACTGGGGAGGATATGACAACCGGGAGATGTTCCGCAAGAAGACAGGTGCCGTGGATATCGCCGGAGGAGCGGACGCTGTGGTTGCTTGGGAATATCTGCGTACTGCCGAGCATGGCGCTATCATCTGCATCGGTTCGGGCTGCTACGACTGGTACTCTGTCGCAGGCGATGCCGGAACAGAGTATTACCACGCCAATATCGCCAAGATTACCGAGAATGCTATCAATTATCTTATTAAATAGTTGAGAGTTGAGAGTTGAGAGTTTAGAGTTGAGGGTTTAACGATAAAAGAACAAGATTATGAATACTATCAATAAATTACTGTTGTTACTCGCCTACCCATCGGTCATGATGCTGGCAGGCTGCAACGAGAATGCTCCCCGGGAGCAGAAGGACTGGGACGGAACGACCGAGTTCTACAACTCCACCGATGAGAAACAGAGTACCACGTACTACAAGCCTTACGCCGGTTATGTAGGTGATCCTATGCCGTTCTACGACGAGCAGAGCAAGACATTCAAGGTTCTGTATCTGCAAGAGTACCGTCCGAACCCCGCAGGCACATATCATCCGTTCTGGGGCGTAGAGAGTGCTGATGCAGCCTCTTACACCTCGCTGGGCGAGGTTCTTCCTACAGGCGGCATAGCCGAGCAGGACGCTGCACTCGGAACCGGTTGTGTCGTATATAACGATGCCGACCGGCTGTATTACATCTTCTACACCGGCAACCGTCACCAGCCCAAGGCGGGAGAGGATGCACAGGTCATTATGTACGCCACCTCGCCGGATTTCCGGACATGGACAAAGAACCAGCTGTTCCGTCTGCGCGGTGCAGCCAATGGCTACAGTTCGGCAGACTTTCGCGACCCGTGTATCTTCCGCGACGGCAACCTGTGGCACATGATCATCAGCACGAAGATCGGCGGCAAGGGCAATCTGGTGGAGTTCACATCGCCTGATATGCAGGAGTGGACATCGGCAGGCGTGTTCATGCCTATGATGTGGGACCGATTCTACGAGTGCCCGGACGTGTTCAAGATGGGCGACTGGTGGTATCTCGTGTACAGCGAGATTCACAAAGCTGTACGCCGCGTGCAATACTTCAAGGGCCGTACGCTCGACGAACTCAAGGCATGCACGGCTGCTGACGCAGGCGTGTGGCCCGACGACCATGAGGGATTCCTGGACAGCCGCGGACTATATGCCGGCAAGACGGCTTCGGATGGCACGAACCGTTACATCTGGGGATGGTGCCCGACACGTGAGGGTAGAGACAACACCAAGACCAACGCCGACAGCGGCGAACCGGAGTGGGCGGGATCGCTCGTTGCGCACAGAATCATACAACATGCCGACGGCACACTTACGCTCGGTGAGGCGGAAGGTATAAAGGCCAAGTATAGTAACGCCAAAGAGGTGAAAACGATGCTGACAGAAGATACGTACACCCTCTACAACCGTCTCGGGTACCATAACCATCTGTCATTCACAGTTGAGGCAACCGATAAGTTCGGTATATCCTTTGTGCGCGGATCTGATAGCAAAAAATGGTACACACTCGTTGTTAATCCTGAAGACGGAGGAGCCAAACGAAAGATCAACTTCGAAGAAGAAGGTCCCGAAGGTATAGGTTTCATTCCGGCTATCGACAGTTACGTGTTCCACACCCCGGCTGACAACACCTACCACATTGATATCTACACCGACAACTCTGTCGTAGTAATGTACATCAACGATTGCCTGTGCTACACCAACCGCATCTACGGTGTGGCGCGCAACTGCTGGAGCATAAACTCCTACAACGGGCAAATAGAAGTATCGAATATACAATTAACACAATATTAATAATCCTTTCAAATTAACAAATCATGAAAAAGATTTCTCTTGTTGCGCTGTTCGCAGCGCTGGTAATGAGCGTTAACGCTACAGACATCTGGACCGGTTCAAAACATGTATCCTGGACCGACGGTGGTGTGCAGATTGCTGCTTCTGCTTTTGCTGACGCAGTTGCAGGACAAAAGATTGTTGTAACCTTTACGGATGCTACCGACGGTATCGAGTTCAAGGTGATCAACCAGAATTTCGACCATCTGGCAGGCTCGCGCGAGGCTGCATGGATCAACGGTAACGCCAGCTTTGATCAGTTCCTCACCCGGGCAGCTGTGGACAGCCTCAAGCGCTATGGCCTGGAGATTATCGGTGCCAACTTCACCTGCACCAAGGTTGAACTCCTGGACGGCAAAGAACTGAAGGAAGGCATAACTGTTTGGACAGGTTTCTTCTGGGCTAACGAATGGAGCACTCTCGAGCTCTATCGTGACGGCTACTGCAATGTTGATTTCAGCAAGGTTGAGGCTATCCGCTTCTATAGCGAGGCAGCAAGTGGCGAGTACGTGCTTAATTTCCTGGAGTCATGGGACGAAAGTGGCAAGTTTGCCGACAAGTCTGCCATGACGGACGGTCTGGGTTATGCCGAACTGCCTCTGACCAACGAACTGCGAACACGCCTGGCTAACGCTGCACACTGGATGATTCAGTTCAACAAAGAAGCAGGTGAGCCGTTCAACGTAACGGACGTTGTGCTGGTTGTTAACGACACTCCTTCGGCTGTAGAGAACAACACCGTAGCCGCAAAGGCGGTCAAGATGATCGAGAACGGACAGATCGTTATCATCAACAACGGTGTACGCTACAACGCACTGGGCGCACAACTCTAAGGCTGACACCTCTTTCATGGCGCAGGCGGCTGATTACCACCTGCGCTTACAACTCGGGGAGTGACATACTCATGACACGTTTCGAATTAACAGCCATAGAACTTGAGAATATGAAAACACGATTACTTATCACAGCCTTGCTGCTGATACCCATGCTGGCAGCAGCACAAGAGACATGTACAAAGATTTACGACGACGGTGACGTGAATAGCTGGTCAGACAAAGCACTAAGCTACACGCAAGGACAAGACCTGTTTTTAGACAAAGCGAAGTTCACTTCCGCCCAACCGGGAAACCGAATCAAGATATATGGCTTCTTGACCGGCGGAGGAGCGCACAAACTGTATCTGGGCGAGTATGACCCGAGTTGCCATCTGCCCGGCAGCGACTACAGGAGCATCAACGCTTTGAGCGGAGAGAATCCCGTATATTTCTACCTCACCGAAGATATGCTGAAGGCAATTGTTACGGATGGCAAGGACCTGCGCATCTTCGGTGAAGGAATAACCGTCAACCGCGTGGACCTCTGTACCGGCAAGGCGCGCGGACTACACGAGGCGTTCCGTACTATCTGGACAGGATTCTACTGGATGGACTCTTGGAGCACGCTGGAGTTGTACAAGGAGGCATTCACGGCTGTTGACCTCAGTCAGTATCAGGCTATACGGTTCTATCACGAGGCAGGACGGACGGATTACACGTTAAACATCTTCTGCGTGAATGACGGTTTAGGCCTGAGTACGCCGCTCGTAACCGCTGAGCATATTCACAAAACTGCCACGTTCGCCGATGTACTACTCACCGATGCAGTACGCACGGCACTCGGCAACCTGACCACCGCTCTGTACATACAGATGGACAAAGGTGCAGGATCTGCATTCAACTTCACGGACATAGTGCTCATACCTAAACATGTGGACGGATGCGATAACTGCTTCTTCGTGACTTATTAAGGCAATTATTCAATTGTTTTTGGCAAAAATGCGTTTTTGTTCTACAAATTTGCATTTTTGCCAAACTTTTATTTGCTTATTTCATATTTTTTTGTATTAGTAGCCTTCGTGGCTATGTTTGCTTTCACATCGTGTAACCCCGACAAAGCACAGTGCTGGAAACTGCAAATCACCGACGAAGACAACAAGGTGACTGAGTATCTGTTCTACGGCACAGGCGATAGTGCGCCCCATGCCTCCACTCTTCGGTCCGAGTGCACTCCGTTAGCGCTCGTCCCGAGGGGGAAGGCTCCTCCATGCCGATTGGGAGGGGTTAATAATTTCAAAGATCGCTTGCAGTCCATTGTCACCCACCGACCGCATTTGTGGGAGATGCGCCTCTATATTATAGCCTTTTTGCTACAACCTTCAGGCGCTCAATTGATCGGGCAAGACTCTGATTAACTGCCTGTTGCGAAATTTTCAACTTGTCAGAAATTTCTTGTTCCGTCAGGCCTTGGCAGTACAACCGCAGGATCTTTAAGGTGCGTTTGTGGTTTCGTTCCCCGGGTTGCGGATGGGTGGCATAATAGCCTAAGAGGCTATCCACGCGCCGTCCGACCTATTCGCGGCGGTATTCCGCCGGTCTGTCTTCTGTCAGCGCAGCGGTCTGTCTTCTGTCAGGCGCAGCCGGTCTATACTCCGTTTTGGCCGCTTTCCTCGTGGTCTTATCGTAGTCTTGTCGAGGGCTTATCGTACTACATAAATATCATTTGCAATTATTGTTGATAATGGTTGTTAGCGGATCGAGCAGAGCCCAGATGTAACCAAATGTGTTCGTTTCCATAATATCCTTTCCAAAAAGAAAAGCCTCGCCTTGCCTCGCCATCAGTTCATCCAAGTTAGATTGCCTCGCCTTGCCTTGCCTCGCTTGACTTGGCATGGCTATTTATAGGCATGGCAAGGCAAGGCTTTTCTTTTTTTATTTTCTTTTTTGGTTCTTTTTTCTTTGTTGTTTTTCTTTTCTCGCGTTGCTCGAACGATCTGCTTCGCTGTATGGTTGACCACCCTTTCCTCTTTCGCAAATTGTTGTTAATTGTTGTTAATTGTTGACCCCTTTTCCTCTTTCTCCGCTCCATTGCCCTGTTTATCGGACATACAACAAAAAACCGGCTACTGCGTTATGCAACAACCGGTTTTTCTGACTTTATAGTCTGATTGCTCTTACTCTGCGGCAGGAGCTTCTGTATCAGGCACCTCGGGCTTGGTTATCAAGCCTTCTGTTCGTCGGGGAGCACAGGCATAGCACCGTTCTGCGTGCAGACAAACGCACTAACGGCAACAGCTTTCTCATGCGCCTGGCGGATAGATTTGCCGAGCAGGATCTGCGCGACAAACGTAGCCGTGAACGAGTCACCGGCGCCTACGGTATCAGCTACTTTGACCTTGGGTGTCTGCACGTAACTCTCGCTATCGGCAGTGAACACGTACGAACCGATAGCACCACAGGTGAGGATGAGCATCCTGAGGTCGTACTTGGCAATCAGGTCACGGCATACGGCACGTGTCTTGTCGGCATCCTCGGCAATGAGTTTGCCCGGCACTGTAGGCACGCCCAGCAGCATGGTAGCGACAACATCGAGTTCCTCGTCGTTGATCTTCAGCACATTCGCGCGGTTAAGGCTCTCGGCTATCACCTCGGCGGTGAACCACTGCTGGCGCAGATTGATATCGAACACGCGCAGAGCGTCTATCGGTGCTGCGTCCAGGAACGCATGTATAGTGCGGCGGCTGACCTCGGAGCGCTGCGCCAGCGAGCCGAAGCAGATAGCCTCCGCCTGATGGGCTACATCGAGCATCTCGGCTGTGAGAGGTATATGGTCCCACGCCACACCCAGGCAGATATCGTACTGCGGTACGCCCTTGCTGTCCAAAGTGACCTTGACAGTGCCCGTAGGTTGCTCCACCTTGGGCAGGATATGATTGAGGCGAACCCGCTCAAACGTTTCAACAATCTCCTCGCCCAGCTCGTCGTCACCGATGCCGGAGATAGCACAGCCGTTCAAACCGAACTGGCTGACATGATAGGCAAAGTTAGCGGGCGCACCGCCAAGTTTGCGGCCTTCAGGCAGGCAATCGAACAATGCCTCGCCTATTCCTACTACGTATTTCATACTATTGGATTATTTTAATCAGCCAAGTTTGGCTGATACATGGTTATTTCTTGATCTTCAGTGTGAATCCGGCGAGGTACAAGGCGCCTACAGCCATCACGAGTACCGCACCTACCACGCCCATCAGGTCGGACATATAGCCCATACACAACGGGAAGACCGTACCGCCGAACAGGCCCATGATCATCAGTCCGGATATCTCGTTCTTGTGCTCGGGGTCATGATTGAGCGCCTGCGCAAAACAGATACTGAACACGTTGCTGTTGCCGAAACCTACAAGAGCTATACCTGTATATAGCGCCCACTTCGCCTCGCCAACACCCAGCAAGATCATAGCCGCCACGATCATCGCTACGGAGATGGCGAAGAACACCTTCTCCTGCACATAACGCAGGATAGCCGAACCGCTGAGGCAACCAATGGTACGGAAGATAAAGTACAACGAGGTAGCAAAACCCGCAGCAGCCAGATCCATCCCCAGGCGCTCCATCAGGATCTTCGGGGCAGTAGTGTTCGTGCCGACATCAATACCTACGTGGCACATAATACCCAAGAAGCAGAGCAGGATAAACGGTTGCCCCAGCAGCCGGAAGCACTCGATGAACCCGCTGCCTTTGGCGACAGGCTCTTCCTCGATGGATGTGAACCCGAGCGCGAGCACGGCTATAACTGCGATGCAACCGTAGATAGGGAAGAGAATCTTCCAGCCGATCTCACCGGCAAAGTGTGTAGCACCCCACGCAGCTATCAGCGGCGCGCAGAACGAGGCTATAGCCTTGACGAACTGTCCGAACGTAAGCGTAGACGAAAGGTTACCGCCACGAACGATCGTACTCACCAGCGGATTGAGAGAGGTCTGCATCAGCGCGTTGCCTATACCCAGGAGCGAGAACGCACACAAGATAAGCGGATAGCTCTCGCCGCACAACGGCAGCAGCAGTGCGACAGCAGTAACTATGATAGACAGCAGAACAGTCTTTTTCCTGCCAATCTTGTTCATCAACATTCCCGTTGGTACCGAGAAGATCAAAAACCAGAAGAATACCAGCGAGGGCATAATATTCGCCTGGGCGTCGGTAAGACCGATATCCGCCTTGACGTAGTTGCTGGCTATACCCACCAGGTCAACAAAGCCCATTGTGAAGAAGCACAACATACACACTGCCAGTGCTCCGAACGATGTTTTCTTTTCCATAATTATTGTGTTTGTTAGATAGTCAATAGTCAATAGTCGATAGTCGACAGTCGATAGTCGATAGTCGAAAGAAGAGATTATAAATTAATATCATATATTTCGGCTGTACCGCCTTGTACATCAATATGGTTATAGGGTTCGGACGGGAACACGAGGTTCGTCATAACCCACGTACCGTCAGTGCCGAACGCCTCGATTGAGCAATGGTCGATAAACAGCGTGACACGGTTGACAGCCTGCTTGACGAACAGAGGCGCAACGGTGTGTGCCGCAAAATCCAGCGAGAAGGAGCAGTCGCCGGACGCCGTACGATCCATACTGAATGTCTGCGCATGTACATCAAGGGTCATAACGACCTTTTCGCCTTTGTTGTTGCTGAGCGTGATTACCGAGCTCTCCTCGCCGCAGAGCGACAGTTCAACTACAGCTGCATCACCGAGACAAGAAGTCTTGTTACCCTTCAGAGCCAGCGATTCGGGTGAAGGCTGAACGCCTACGCGGTACTCGCCCGCATCATCGCGATAGAGATACAGGTCGCGTGCAATCGTGTTCTGCGAACGGAAAGCCACGGTAGGCAGTTGGTTGGCGTACATCCAGTTGCTCATCCAGCCGATAGCCACCGTACGACCAGCAGGGGCATTATACCAGGTAACAGTAGCGTAGTGATCCTTGCCATAATCCAGCCATTTGGTCTCGGCAGGCTCGTCGATGCAAGTAAACGTGTGACCGTCCCAGTTGCCGACGAAATACTGCGTGGCACTGCCACCGAACGGGCCGCCCGGGTTGAGATTAAGAAGCAACACCCATTTCTCACCCAACTTTATCAGATCCGGGCACTCCCAAACGCCGCCGTGCGCACCGTAACCGGCACCGAACGATGACTCATATTGCCACTCGCGCAAGTCAGCCGACGAGTAGAACCGCACCTCCTGATGGCAGGCAAGAATCATCACCCAGCGGTTGGTCAACTCATCGCGGAACACCTTCGGGTCGCGGAAATCGGCTATATCGCCGCGGAGTACAGGATTACCCTCATACTTGGTGAAGGTTTGTCCTCCGTCAAAACTGTAAGCGATAGACTGGTGCTGACCGCACACTTCGGATTGGGTATAGATAGCCACCAACGCGCCCTCACCAAATCCGGCTGTGTTCTCGCGGTCGATCACACATGAGCCGGAGAAGATCGTGCCGAGGCTGTCAGGATAGAGTGCTACCGGTTGCTCCTGCCACGTCAGCAGATCGGCTGAGGTAGCATGCGCCCAGTGCATCGGTCCCCATGTTGTACCGTGGGGATTGTACTGATAATAGAGGTGCCACAACGGTGCCTCTGAATCGTAAAACATTCCATTGGGATCGTTCATCCAGTTCTGCGCCGGTGAGTGGTGGTACACCGATCGGAACGGCTCGTCGGTTGCGTGGCGAGACGGCTGAACAGTGCAAGCGGTCAGTGCCACGAACAAGAAGAGAGAAAGTGTGATTGTTGATTGTTTCATGCTATTGGATTTTTGTGTTTTTGTGATTTGGCAATGCAAAGGTACAACATTTTGCCCACATACGCAAATATAAATGTTGCAAAATATACCACTCATGTTTCAATGCAACAATTGTTGTATATTTTGCAACATTTTTGGAATACGGCGCACGTAATACAATTATTTTCGCTCGCTGGGCAAATGACCAAAATAATCCTTGTAACACTTGGTGAAATATCCCGGGCTGGAGAAGCATAGTTCGAGAGCCACCTGCTGAACCGTCATATCCGTGGTGCGTAACAATTCGTCGGCGCGGAGCAGTCGGCGCTCGCGGATGAACTCAAGCGGTCCTTTGCCCGCCACGGTCTTGACACGGCGGAAGATCTGCGTACGGCTCAGCCTCAGGCTGCTGCTCAGGAACTCCACATTCAGGTTCGGATCGGTGAGATGATCGTCCACAATCTGCTTCATCCGTTCGCCAAACGCTATATCGCGCTGGCTGAGTTGGATAGTCTCCAGGGTTTGCTCCACCTCCTCGAGTTGCGGCAGGATATCCCGCCTGATCTCCGTCTTCAGATGGGTAAGCATATACAGCAGTGCCACGATTGCTACTACCAGCAGCAGAAAGAAGAATATGATGATTGTGATCAGTCTGCGCCGGCCGGAGCGCATCTGTTGCCAGAGATTATCCGACCGCAGTTGCACGATGTGCAGGGTCTGCAAGTCATGCAGTCGCGCCTCGTGCTGCATAAGCAAGGCGTATGCGGCAGTAGCGTCGATCATCGTTGTCTCGATGATCGTGTCGCGCACAAACGGTTCGCCGGCAAGTATATGTGCCGCAGTCTCGATCACCATATCGCCACGCGACTGATAGGTAGCGGTACACTCAATCACTCCGTCGATGATCGCCTGCAAGCCGGGCATTATACCATCCACGCCCATTATACGCACACTGCCTGCGCCGTAACTGCTATTGGCACGCACGGCCTCCGATGCACCAATAGCCATCAAATCGTTCTGCGCAACAATAATATCCACATCCTTATGCTCCGCCAGATACTCCGTCACCATACGATAGGCGTCCTCCTTCATCCACTCGCCTAACACGGTTTGCACCTCTGGAACGTGTTCACCACACAGTTCAGTCAACTTATCCATCATACCATTGTGGCGCAAGGTTGCAGGCGTTGAGCCGGGTAAACCGGCGACCTCCAGCACATGGAGTGATCCGTGTTTGCCGGCTTGTGAATTTTCCGATTGTACCGTAGCCACCCATTCTGCCATCAGTTCGCCTACTCGGTAGTTGTCACCACCGATAAACGCCGTCCACTCATCGCCGGTGACGCGCCGGTCGGCAACTATAACAGGTATACCTGCGCGGTACGCACGCGTGACGGCAGGTTTGACCTCCTCAGCCTCGTTCGGACTGACAATGAGCAGGTTGACACGCTCGCTGATAAAACTGTCAATCTGCGCACACTGCAACTCGTTGCTGCCGTACGCAATACGCTTGTACATGCGTATATCGGGGTGAAGAAGCAGTTCGCGCTCCATCTCCTCGTTCATCTTCTGCCGCCAAGCGTCATCGAGACACTGGCTGACGCCAATGCGGTACTCGGGCTGACGATGGCACCCTATACAACAAAGCAGAATAATAGTAAATACAAATGTGTTTCGCATGGATATGGGGTAGATCATGTTACTTATCCATCCCTTCTATCACTGCCTCACGCAGTTGTTCGATAGCCGTAGGGATACTCTCTTCGGCAAGGGTGGATATATCTATCGGCTTGCCGATATGCATGTGTACGGGGTGATAATTGGCAAACACCTCGTGACGGTTCATCACCTCGTAGCAGCCGGAAAGCGATATCGGTACAATCGGCAATTTCAGGTCGAGCGCTATCTGCAATGCGCCACGCTTGAAGCGGCCTACCTGTCCGTTCTCGGAGCGCGTACCTTCCGGAAAGATTACCGTACACACACCGTCATGCAGCACGCGTTCCGCCTCCTGCAACGACTGGAGAGCCGCAGCCGTATTGCCACGCTTGACAAAGATATGTCCGGCAGCCTTGCAGCCCGAACCTATGAACGGCACTTTGCGCAGTTCCGCCTTCATCAGCCACTTGAAGATCACAGGCAGCCAACCGTAGATAAGGAACACATCCGCCATCGATTGATGGTTAGCTACAAAGACGTAAGAGGTGTGGCTGTCGATGTTCTCCAGTCCGGTTACACGTACCGGCAAGAGCAGCAGGTAATAGAACGAACGCGACCAGAACGCCTGGATGTCATGCAGCCACCAGCTGTTACGCCAGTGCTGAAAGATGATCGTGGTGATAGCCGTGAATATGGTTATCAGCGCAAACAACGGTAACGCTATCAGCAACTGATAAATGCGATACAGAATTTTAATGATTGTCTTCATGTCTCAAATTTAGAATTTCAGATTGTATATTTCATCATGAAGCCGCGATAGAGGGCACATATACGACGAATCTCATCCCAGTTCTCCTCGGTCAGTTTGGTGCCGATCACCTCCACTACCCGTCCAGCAGCAATCGTACCGATCTCACCGCACTTGTGAATATCAAACCCATCAGCCAGCGCGTGCAGAAACCCACCGGCATACAGGTCGCCTGCACCCGTGGAGTCGGTGCAGGAGGTAGTGATAGCACCTATATGGTAACGCTGGTCGCCCTGTTGTACGTACGAGCCGCGTTTACCGACCTTGACTACAGCTATGTCCACCTCGTTTGCAATCTTGGCGACACTCTCTTCAGGATTGAGATGCGTGTAGGCAAAACTTTCATCCTCGTTGGCAAACACGATATCCACATACTGGCGGATCAGCTCCTTGAGGAAGCAGTGATTCTCGTTAACCACGTTGTATGACGCTAAATCAAGGCTGACCATACATCCTGACTCACGCGCCAGGCGGATAGCTTTCTCTATCAACTCGTGATTCTGAACCATATATCCCTCGATGTGGAAAATATCGTACCCTACAAACGCCTCTTTGGTTATATCGTCCGCAGTCATCTCCGCTGATGCACCGAGGTACGTGGCAAACGTCCGCTCGCCGTCCGGCGTGATAAGCACGATTGAGCAGCCGGACATCAGTTGCGGATGGGTCAGCAGCAAAGGTTTGACACCATTCTTCACCATGTCATCGCGATAGAACTCGCCCACCTCGTCGGCACCTATCTTGCCGATGAAAGCCGCCTTGCCGCCCAACTGCGCAATTGTTGCAATCGTGTTTGCCGCCGAGCCGCCTGCCACCATGTGTTTGCGGACCGAGGCAAAACGCAACTGGATAGCACGCGCTTGCTCCATGGAGATAAGATTCATACTACCCTTGGGCAGGTTAAGCTCGCGCAGATCGTCTTCCGACACCTGCATCAACATGTCCGTTAGGGCGTTTCCTAAACCTAAAATGCGTTTCATATATTACAAATTGTTGTTGTTTTTGCTATATTATGTATTTTTTTGTGCAAAAAATTTGCATATATCAAAAAAATGTCGTATCTTTGCAGTCGCTTTGAGCAAAATGCTTCCTTAGCTCAGTCGGTTAGAGCATCTGACTGTTAATCAGGGGGTCCTAGGTTCAAGTCCTAGAGGGAGCGC
>CALZOG010000012.1 GCA_945827635.1 uncultured Bacteroidales bacterium | reverse complement strand
ATCCACTCCTCCATGGAGGGCTCATTGACACGAGCCTAGCAGTACATTTCGCCTGCTATCTCGCCTTTCACTATATATTGGTTCGTAATATGCCTGTCAACCGGCAGCCACGTTAACGGGTGTAACCATAAACGCAGAATCTCTATGATGATTGATAGAGTGAATTGATTGGTTACGTTTGCCCAGATGATACTATCCTGGTTTCTCATCATTATCTCCACCAGCAGATGATCAAGAACCAGCGACGATTTATACGTCCCTATATACGCATAGTTACTGATGAAAGTTTCATCAAATTTGAGCTCCTCAGGTGCATCTTCAGGCTGATATACTTCCTGATTGAACAACTCCTTCAATTCGTCAATTGATAATAGTCTATCCTTTTCCATAGCTTCTTGATTGCAACGTGTCGTATGCGTTTCTATTTGATATGTATTATATGCGTTTTTTATATGTCTGATTTCTTGTTATGCAATTCGTTCCGTTCCATCGAGGGCTTATCGAGGCTTTCTCGAGGATGTATCGAGTCTTTCGCTTTCCCGCAGAGTAAGCGTAGAGGTGTTCGGTTTGAGGAGGTATTCCGCCGTTTGTCTTCTTTCCCCCATGCAAAGTTACAACATTTTTTTCAAAAATGCAAATAATTATTCCCTTTTTTGCACAATAGTGCCGAAAAACTTGCAAATGTCAATAAATTTTCGTACATTTGCACACTCAATTACCAAATCCCAAAAATTTCTATGGCAGACGACAAAAAGATTATCTTCTCGATGGTTGGCGTGAGCAAAACCATCCAGCAGAACCAGAAACGTATTCTGAATAACATCTACCTCAGTTTCTTCTACGGCGCAAAGATCGGTATCATAGGTCTGAACGGTGCCGGTAAATCCACGCTGATGAAGATCATTGCAGGTATCGACAAGAACTACCAGGGCGAGGTCGTTTTCTCGCCGGGATACACGGTCGGTTACCTGGAGCAGGACCCGCAACTCGACCCCACAAAAACCGTTCGCGAATGTGTGCAGGAGGGTGTGCAGCCAATCATGGATATGCTCCGCGAGTTCGACGAGATCAACATGGCTTTTGCCGAGCCGGATGCGGATTTCGACAAGCTCCTTGCACGTCAGGCTGAGTTGCAAGACAAACTTGATGCAGCCGATGCGTGGAACATCGACCAGCGCCTCGATCGCGCGATGGACGCACTGCGCTGCCCGCCGGATGATATGAATGTGCAGACGCTCTCCGGCGGCGAACGCCGACGCGTGGCACTATGCCGCCTGCTGCTGCAGCAACCCGACGTGCTACTGCTCGATGAGCCCACTAACCACCTTGACGCCGAGAGTATCGATTGGCTCGAGCAACACCTGCACCAGTACGCGGGCACGGTGATCTGTATCACCCACGACCGCTACTTCCTCGATAACGTTGCCGGCTGGATACTCGAACTCGACCGAGGTGAGGGTATCCCCTGGAAAGGCAACTACTCCTCATGGCTCGAGCAGAAAACAACGCGCATGGCGATGGAGGAGAAGCAGGCCAGCAAACGCCGCAAGACCCTGGAGCGCGAACTGGAGTGGGTGCGTATGGCGCCCAAAGCACGACAGGCAAAATCCAAAGCACGTCTCGGCGCCTACGACCGCATGCTCAACGAGGAGCAGAAAGAGCGCGAGGAGAAACTCGAGATATTTATCCCCAACGGTCCGCGTCTGGGCAACAAAGTTATCAATGCGGAGGGCGTAAGCAAGGCGTTTGGCGACAAACTGCTGATGGAGGATCTGAACTTCATGCTGCCGCCTAACGGCATTGTCGGTATCATCGGACCCAACGGCGCAGGCAAGACAACCTTGTTCCGCATGATCATGGGCATGGAGCAACCCGACAAAGGCATGTTCACCGTAGGCGAGACAGTCAAGGTTGGCTATGTCGATCAGGTGCACTCGAACATCGACCCGAACAAAACCGTATATGAGACCATCGCCAACGGCACGGAGTTCATCCGCGTAGGCGGTCGGGAGATCAACGCACGCGCGTACCTGAGCCGGTTTAACTTCACCGGTGCCGACCAGGAGAAGAAGTGCGGTGTGCTGTCCGGCGGTGAGCGTAACCGCCTGCATCTCGCCCTCACGCTCAAGAGCGAGGCAAACGTGCTGCTGCTCGACGAGCCGACGAACGATATCGATGTCAACACCCTTCGTGCACTGGAGGAGGGCTTGGAGAACTTCGCAGGTTGTGCCGTAGTGATCAGCCACGACCGCTGGTTCCTCGACCGTATATGCACGCATATCCTCGCCTTTGAGGGCGACAGCAAGGTGTTTTGGTTCGAGGGCGACTACAGCGACTACGAGGCGAACAAAAAGATGCGCCTCGGCGAGGATGCCCTCACACCGAAGCGCATACGCTACAAGAAGTTAGTGTAGAATCAGCCAAGTTGGGCTGATTAATCCATATCCGTGAGTATAATGAACTGCCAAGGCTCAAGCTGCCAGGTGTGTGTCTCGTCCAGAGCAACCATATTGCCATCGAGGTCGAAATAATCGTCAGCATAGTCGCTTGTGATGGCAGTGACCTCCTGCGGCTCGTTGCTCATGTTGATGAGTGAGATGACAGTGTTCGTCTTCTTCCTATCAGCCAGATAAGCGTTACGCACGCAGGCAAACACCTTGTCGTTGTCGCACTCCAGGCGAACCATCGGTGCACCGAGCTCGGGCGAGTAGAGTGCAGGGTTACTCTGGCGGATATCGTTGAGTTCCGTGTACAGCGGACGCATGCGGCAGTTCTCGTCGCGGTCGATGCAATCTTTCTCAAAGAACTCCAGGCGGTGATGGTTACCGTACTCCTGACCGGTATAGATCAGCGGCATGCCCGGGATAATATACGTGAAAGCGGTCATTGCTTCAACGGCTGCATTGCTCTTCAGACGCTCGTACTCGTCACCCGCCCAGGAGTTCTCGTCGTGGTTAGATATGAAGTTCATGCGGATAGCATATTTCTCAACCGTCGTGTCTGCCTTGGCGAAGTAGTCCCACAAGTCCTGCACGCTTTTCGTGCCTTGTGCCACGCCGTTGATCAGGTGGTGAAGAGTCCAGCCGTAGTACATGTCGAACGCCGATTCGCAAAGCTCCATAGCCTTGTCTTCATCCTCAGCCAGGGTGAACATGTCGGGGTGCGTCTGGCGCAGTTCGCTCATCGCATCGTTCCAGAAGTCGGTAGGCACCTCGCCGGCTACATCGCAACGGAAACCATCGATGCCGATCTCGTCCATCCAGAAGTGCATGGCTTCCTTCATGGCGGCACGCATGTCTTCGTTCTCGTAGTTGAGCTTGCTGATGTCCGTCCAATCGTACTGAACCACCAGGTTGCCGTTCTCGTCGCGGTAGTGCCAGCCTTCGTTCTGCGTCCACTCGCTGTCTGGAGCGGTGTGGTTGGCTACCCAGTCAAGGATAACTTTCATTCCTAACTCGTGCGCCTTGGCAAGGAAGTGCTCAAAATCCTCGCGCGTGCCGAACTCGGGGTTGAACTCGTAGTAGTCAACAATGCTGTAGTAACTACCCAGCGTGCCTTTTCTGGTCAGCTTGCCGATGGGCTGCAACGGCATTATCCAGATGATATCCACACCCATCTCTTTTAACTTCGGCAGCTCGGCTTCCGCAGCGCGGAACGTGCCTTCAGGGGTCAACTGGCGGGTGTTCAGTTCGTAGATCGTTGCATCATAAGCAAACTTCGGATGTTTGGTCTGCTGTGTTTCTTGCTTGGCGCACGACATGATCGTCAGTGCCACCAACAGGAGGGTACATAGTTTTTTCATGGTGTATTTTTTTAAAAGGTTAAACAATTTTCTACTTTCAATTTTCAATTGTATAGCTCAACTCCTTCCGGTTGATCGTTACGCGTACTTTCTTACCCATGTACGTGCGCGTGTACGTCCACTCATCTTCCGTCAGGTTCTCGGTCTGCATATCGCCGTACAGCAGTGGCATTGATGTGCGGCGCATGCGGATCAGTTTCTGTACCTCGCTGCGCATCTGCTGCTCTTGCTCGTTCAGCCTGTCAAAACGCATCATAAGACGGTTGTCGGGGTCGTTGGCACCCACCTCGCCGTACTCGTCGCCCTGGTAGATGCACGGCACACCCGGTATAGTGAAGTTGATCACCTCCTGCAGCATAGCCTTGCGGTACGCCACATTGGCGTCACCTATGCCTACCGTGCGTGTCCAGCCTGCCTCCTTGCCATCCTCATCGGCACGGATAGCGCCGCCGGCAAGAGAGGCTATACGTACTTGGTCATGATTGCCGGAAATGTTGCCCATCGTGTGGTGCGCACCGTAGGCTGCCATCGACTCCTGGACTATCCTTTCCAACTCGCTCATCGGGAACTTGCTGTCAATCACCGACTCGCGTATGCCGTAATACTCGTTGAAGTCAAACTGTGCGTTGAGTAGTCCTGTCTTGACGTACATACCTATCAATTCGGGCGAACCGTACGTCTCGCCGATCATCCATATATGCCGTCCCGGGAATCGTGTGGCAATCTTGTGCCCTAACATGCGCCAGTAGCCTTCGGGTATATGCTTGCACGCATCGTGGCGGAAACCGTCAAACGGGTAGTTCTCCAGCCAGAACAGTGCTGTGTCAGTCATTGCCTCACACACCTCGGGAATCTCCAGGTTGAGCGAGGGGATATGTACATCAAACCAGGTTGTCAGGCGCGCCTCGTCCCACAACTCAAAGTTCCTGCGACCGTCCGGCAATATGCTGTCGGTTATCCACTCGGGGTGCTGTTGTATCACGGGCGAGTTGATATGCAGGTGGTTGGCTACATAATCCAGCACGACGTGCAAGCCGTGTGCATGGGCTGCGTCCAGCATGGCGCGCAGCTCGTCGCTCGTGCCGAAGCGGTGATCCACCTTGTTGTTGTATATCGGCCAGTAGCCGTGGTAGCCCGAGAACTTCGTGTACGTCTTGCTCGGGTCGTACTTGTTGCCGTTCTTGAACGGATAACGTCCCCAGGCATCGGTCGGGTTCTGCGTGATAGGTGATATCCATATGGTGGTTATACCCAGGTCTTCAAAAAATCCGCTGTTGATCTTCTCCGTTATACCCGCCAGATCACCGCCCTGATAATCGACTATCGGCAGTACCTCCGGATCGTTCAGCGGCTCGTCGTTAGCCGTGTTGCCGTTGTAGAACCGGTCAATCATCAGCGAGTAGAGCACCTGCGTCTGGTCGTCGTTAATCGTCAGTTGGGCTGCGTCAGTCACCACCTTGCCGTCCTGCATCGGGATGAGCACGTCGTTCAGTCGGCTCTGCGCATCAGCGGCATAGAGGCGGATGAACGAACGTCCTTCAGGACAGTCGGGTATATGCAGCGTGCCTGTTGTACCCTCTATCTCCAGCATGTCGGGGCCGAGCAACCGGTTGTCGAGATATGCCTGTACATCGTAGCCCTCAGCCGGCAGACTGAACGTGATCGTACGCTCGGTGCAACCTGTCGTCAACAAGCCTGTCTTGAACGGCAGAGCGGGCAGGATGGCTATGTCGTAACGAGTATGATCGGCTGTCTCTACCGACAGGGTGGACAGCGTGTTGTTGCCCTGCAAATCAAACTCCAAACGGGCAAAGTTGCTGACATTGTACCCGGGCATAGCCTCGATAACAGGCGTATCGTCCGTACTGAGCGCCGGCAAGTAATCCGTCAGCCATACATGCTGCACACCGCCTGTGTAATAAACGGGCATAATAGGATTGACAACAGGCTCGTTGCTGTTGGCGCAGGCACGTTTGCTGCCGCAGGCACTCAGCGTGAGCGATACAACGAAACAGATGAGGATAAGTGTGGTCTTTTTCATATATCAGAGTGTGTTTTGTCGTGATGAAGATTGTCTTTCATGGTTCGGGTGAACACTTTCGTACCACAAAGATACAAAAAATAATTCATTTATGCAAGAGCAATATAGCAAAAAGTGATTTTTTCTTGTTATTTTTTTGCATTTTGTGCCTTAAGGGTGTGTAGAGGTTTGTTTTTTTGGCAAAAATTGTGTACTTTTGTACATGTTTAACGGCTTAATAGTTTAACAGCTTAACAAAATCAATCATGTCAAAATCTTTCGTTTTCCCCGGTCAGGGCAGTCAGCATACAAGTATGGGCAAGGACCTGTACGACAACCACGCCGTAGTTCGTGAACTCTTTGAGCGCGCCAACGAACTGCTGGGTTTCCGTATAACGGACGTTATGTTCAACGGCACCGATGAGGATCTGCGTGCCACGCGTGTCACCCAGCCTGCCGTGTTCCTGCACTCTGTGGCGGCGTTCATGGTCAACACGATTGAGCAGCCGCAGATGGTTGCCGGTCACAGCCTGGGCGAGTTCTCCGCGCTGGTGGCGTGCGGTGCGTTGGCGTTTGAGGACGCTTTGCTGCTCGTGAGTGCACGTGCCGAAGCCATGCAGAAGGCGTGCGAACTACAACCCGGCACGATGGCTGCCGTACTCGCTCTGCCCGACGAGAAAGTCGAGGAGATATGCAACAGCATAACCGACGATATAGTAGTGGCTGCTAACTTCAACTGCAACGGACAGATTGTTATTTCCGGCACGGTGAGCGGTATCGACAAGGCTATCCCGCTGATGAAAGAGGCGGGTGCCAAACGTGCTATCAAACTGCCTGTGGGCGGTGCGTTCCACTCGCCGCTGATGCAACCGGCGGCAGAGGCGCTCGGCAAGGCTATCGAGCAGACCGCGTTCCGTCAACCTGTTTGTCCGATCTACCAGAACGTCTGCGCCACGCCGCAGACGGATCCTGAACATATCCGCCGCAACCTGCTCGAGCAGCTCACCTCGCCCGTGCGATGGACGCAAACTGTCAATCAGATGATTGCCGACGGAGCAAACGAGTTCTATGAGTTCGGACCCGGCGACGTGCTCAAGAACCTGATACGCAAGATCAATCCCGAAGTAACCATCGGCTAATCCCTCCATTGTCTTTCGACTATCGACTATTGACTATCGACTATCGACTATCGACTTTCGACTCTTGACTTTCGACTCTTGACTTTCGACTCTCATCTACATAAATCCATCCTCCGGATTGCTGTCCCCTCAATCCTGGCGAATATCACTATCCCGCTGGTCGGGTTGGTGGATATGGTTATTGCCGGACATATCAGTTCGGCGTGGGCGATAGGCGGCATAGCGGTCGGTACAATGTTGTTTGACATGTTGTACGGCTGTTTCGGTTTCCTGCGTGTGAGCACGGCAGGTCTGACCGCTCAGGCGTACGGCGCAGGGCAGCGGATGGAGTGCGGCAGTCTGCTGCTGCGCTCGTCAGGTATCGCTCTTGTCGGCGCATTGCTCATTTGGCTGCTGCAATCCGTCTATCTGCGAGCGGTGCTCTACGTTATGCCCTGCTCGCCCGAGGTCGCGGAGTTTGCGCGCGCATACTTCAACATTCGCGTCTGGGCTGCTCCCGCTACGCTGATGATCATGACTTGCAAAGGCTGGTTCATCGGGATGCAGGACGGCACGCGCGCTATGGTCACCGATCTGGTGGTCAATGGCGTGAATATGCTCGCCTCGTACCTGTTGGCGGTCCACACACCTTTAGGTGCTGTTGGCGTGGCGTGGGGAACGCTCATCGCCCAATGGACAGGTCTGATCGTCGCCCTTGTTATGATTGCCACGCGCTACGCCGACCACTTTCGACTATCGACTATCGACTATCGACTTTCGACTTTCGACTCTTCCCGCTTCTTCCGTCTCAACTACGACCTGTTCATCCGTTCGTTGTGTTTCATTGTCGTGTATGTCGGTTGGACGGCTATCAGCAGTGCTTACGGCGATGTGGAACTTGCAGCCTCTGCGCTAATGATGAAATTGTTCATGCTCTTCTCGTTCTTTATCGATGGTTTTGCATATGCCGGCGAGGCTCTTGTCGGCAAAACCATCGGCGAGCAGCAGTCGGCCATCAGCAATCAACCCTCAACTGACAAACTTCGCTCAACGCTCAACGCTCAACCCTCAACTTTAATATGGACCCTCTTCGCCTGGGGCACTGGTGTCGGCTTGTTCTTCAGCCTCTTGTACGCCCTTTTCCCCGACGCGTTGTTTGCAGCACTCACTTCTGATCAACAGGTGATCACTACCATGCACAAGTACATAGGTTGGCTGATCGCTATGCCGATAGTCAGTATGTTGGCGTTCATGTGGGACGGAATTTTTGCCGGTGCCACGCGCGGTAAGGATATCCGCAACGCCATGCTCTGGGCTGCCGCCGCCTTCGCCGTTTCCTACTTTCTTCTTTCGACTTTCGACTTTCGACTCTCGACTCACTCCCTCTACATCGCCTACTTCGCCCACTTGGCGGCAAGGGTCATTTACCTCACTGCCAAATATTTCAGACAACCGATACTTTATCTATCATGAAACGATTCATAGTTATATTCGGTAGCTATGTGTAGCCACAACGCTTATGACTGATATGCAACCTGTCTTTATGGAAACGTTCGATCGTTGTATCGCCCCCTCGTAACCGTTATTTTACCAAAAAACGTTCCGTTCGATCGAGGGTTTATCGAGGGAATATCGATGTTTCATCGTGGTTATGTCTTCGTTTCGGTATCTCTGTTTTTTTTCTTTTTTGCACTGCACGTGAAAAAACTTAACGAAAAATTTGCAAATGTGCATTTTTTTTACTACCTTTGTAGTGCCAATCGTAAATCGTAAATGGTAAATCGTAAATCGTTATGTCTTTTGTCCATCTGCACGTTCACTCGCACTACTCGACGCTCGACGGCATGTCGAAGGTACCTGATATAGTTGATAAGTGTATCCGCACCGGCATGCCGGCTGTGGCGCTGACCGATCACGGCAATATGTACGGCATAAAGGAACTCGTAGATTATTGCAAGAAAGTCAACAAGAAGAACAAAGAGGCGTGGGCTGATTCGCACGATGCCTCCGAGCCCTTTGTGCCCTTCAAGCCTATCATTGGCGTCGAGGCGTACTGCGCATGGCGTACGCGACGCTCGATGACCAACGAGCAGTACACATGGCCGGACGGCAAAGTAGATCAGATCGACAAGTCGGGCTTCCACCTCATTCTGCTTGCGAAAAACGAACTGGGGTACCATAACCTGTGCAAACTGACCAGTGCAGGGTTCATGGACGATGCGTTCTACTCGCGTCCGCGTATTGACAAAGAACTGCTGGAGCAGTATCATGAGGGCGTGATCGCCTGCTCGGCATGTCTCGGCGGTGAACTCAGTCAGAAAGTGCTGCATGGCGACCGCGCAGGAGCGGAAGAAACGGTGCAGTGGTTCAAGCGCGTGTTCGGCGACGATTATTACATCGAACTCCAGCGCCACCAGACCGACAAACCCAACGGCAACCAGGAGACCTATCAGGAGCAGAGGCGGGTCAATCCCGTGCTCATCGAACTGGCGCGGAAGTATGACGTAAAGATTATCTGCACCAACGATGCGCACTTCCTCGACGAGCAGAACGCCGAGGCGCATGAGCACCTGATCTGTCTGTCAACCAACCAGAAGATCTCCGAACCACGCAAACTGATGTACACCAAGCAGGAGTGGCTCAAGACACCCGAGGAGATGAAACGTATCTTCGACGATATCCCCGAAGCACTCGCCAACACCCTGGAGGTGGCAAGCAAGGTGGAGATCTATGACCTGGACAAAGACCCTATTATGCCGCTGTTCGATATACCCGAGTCGTTCGGCACGGAGGAGCAGTGGCGGCAGAAGTTCACACACGAGCAACTCTACAACGAGTTCACGCGCAACGAGCACGGAGAGGTGATCATGACCGAGGCTGAGGCGGAGAAACGTATCCACAAACTCGGAGGTTACGATCGACTCTACCGCATAAAGTTCGAGGCGGATTACTTGCAATACCTCACCTATAAAGGTGCCCACGAGCGTTACGGAGACACGCTGACCGACGAGCAGGAGGAGCGTATCAAGTTTGAACTCCATACTATGAAAACCATGGGTTTCCCCGGATACTTCCTCATTGTGATGGACTTTATCCGTGCCGCCCGTGAGGAACTGGACGTGAGCGTCGGACCGGGACGTGGCTCCGCTGCCGGTTCGGTGGTCGCGTACTGCCTGAAGATAACCGACCTCGATCCGCTGAAGTACGACCTGCTGTTCGAGCGATTCCTGAACCCCGACCGTATATCCCTGCCGGATATAGATACCGACTTCGAGGATTCCGGTCGCGGCAAGGTGCTCGATTGGGTGTCGCAGAAGTACGGTGCTACCCATGTGGCACATATCATCACCTACGGCAAGATGGCTACGCGTTCGGCTCTTGCCGACGTGGCGCGCGTACAAGGCGTGCCTATACCCATGAGCAACCAGCTCAAGTCGCTCGTTCCCGATCGCGACTTCCCCGATTCGGTCAAGGATGATAAAGGCAAGAAACCCAAGGTTAACCTCCGCAACTGCTACAAGTACATCGACGAACTCCGTCAGATATACGAGGGCGATGATCCCGTACTGCATAACACCTTGGAGTACGCTGCACAATTAGAGGATACTATCCGCCAGGTAGGCATACATGCCTGTGGCGTGATCATCGGTGCCGACGATCTGACTAAGTTCGCTCCGCTGGCTTCCGTGCTCGACCCCAAGACGCAAAAACGCGTGCTTGTGACCCAGTACGACGGTCATGTGGTGGAGTCGGTAGGACTGATCAAGATGGACTTCCTCGGACTGATCACCCTGTCGATCATCAAAGAATGCATACGAACTATCAAGCGCACCAAGGGAATAGAGGTTGACATCGACCACATTCCTCTGGACGACGAACTGACATACAAACTGTTCCAGGAAGGGCGAACGGTAGCCGTTTTCCAGTTTGAGTCCTCGGGAATGCGCAGTTACATGCGCCAACTCAAGCCGACCGTGATGGGCGACCTGATAGCCATGAACGCCTTGTACCGACCCGGACCGATGGATTATATCCCGCAGTTCATCCGCCGCAAGCACGGTGTGGAGCCTGTGACCTACGATATACCTGTCATGGAGAAGTACCTGAAGGACACCTATGGCGTAACGGTCTATCAGGAGCAAGTCATGCTTCTGTCACGACTGCTTGCCAACTTCACCCGCGGCGAGAGCGACAAACTCCGTAAAGCCATGGGTAAGAAGCAGATGGCTATCCTGCAGGAGTTGAAAGGCAAGTTTATGACAGGCGGCAAGGCGAACGGTCATGACCCGAAGATACTTGACAAGATTTGGGCAGATTGGGAGAAGTTCGCATCCTATGCCTTCAACAAGTCGCACGCAGCGTGCTACTCATGGGTCGCCTACCAGACTGCTTATCTCAAGGCGCATTATCCCTCCGAGTTCATGGCGGCTAACCTCACTATCCTCAAGAACAGCACCAAGGATGTAACCCGCCTCATGGACGAGTGCACCGAGATGAACATCCGCGTACTCGAGCCGGACGTCAACGAGTCGGGACTGAACTTCATGGCGAACAGCAAGGGCGATATACGCTTCGGCTTGGGCGGCGTGAAGGGAGTAGGTGAGAATGCCGTGGAGGCTATCGTCTCCGAGCGCGAGAAGAACGGCAAGTACAAGGATATATTCGATTTTGTGGAACGCGTCAACCTTACTGCCTGCAACAAGAAGACAATCGAAAGTCTCGCCTATGCCGGAGCGTTCGACTGCTTCCAGGGGCTCTACCGCGAGCAACTGTTAGGTTATAACTCCAAGGGCGAAGTTGTGCTCGATACGCTCGTTCGCTACGGCAACCTCTACCAGCAGAACAAAGCCGACAACCAGTTCACCTTGTTCGGCGCAGCGGACATGGAAGTGGATATACAGAAACCCGAACTGCCCAACGTGCCGCGTATGACGAACATTGAACGCCTCAACAAGGAGAAAGAGATGATCGGCATCTACCTCTCCGCTCACCCGCTGGATGATTACGAGTTTGAGGTGCGCGAACTGTGCTCGGTTACCGCTGAGGAACTCAAGCATTTCCGCGATTGGGAGAAACCCGAACAACGTGCCGCCGCAATCGCCCAGTTTGCACAAGGTGGCAACGATAGCAGAAGCGACGAGCAGGAGACAACCATCGAAACCATCGTGACCAGTGATGCAGACGGCGAACCTGTGACCGAAGAGAAAGAGGTTGTGTCCGATGCAGCTCCGCAACAGGCACGCGTGTCGCCTGAAGAATGGATACACGCGCATGAGAAACGTATCATCAACGTTGGCGGAATAATCACCGCTGCCGAGGAGCGTACTTCGCAGAAGGGTACATTGTACGGACGTTATACCATCGAGGATTATACCGGCAGTTACGAGTTCATGATCTTCGGTGAGGATTACAAACGCTTTGCTCCGCTGCTGAAAAAAGATGTGTATGCCTTCGTCTCTCTGCAGGTTCAGCCGAGAGGGTGGGGCGGAAGGTACTACAAGGATGTTCCGTTTGCCGAAGCCGAATATGAGTGCCGTGTCAAGGATGTACAACTCCTGCAGGACGCACAGAAGAATCGCGTCCACAACCTCACTCTCACTATGCCTGTTGACAAACTTACCGAAGCGTGGGCGGGAGATTTTCAGGAGCAGTGCGAGCAGGCGAACGACAACGACGGATTGGTTATCAGATTCCGCGTTGAGGATTCGTTGCACCACAACGGCATAACCCTCACAGCACGAACCGTACATATACGTGTAACCAAACCGTTCTACCACTGGCTGAGTGCGCAACGCAAAGATAACATACTCACCTATAGTTTCAGTTAAAAAACGTTCCGTTCCATCGGGGGTTTATCGAGGGTTTATCGAAGTTTTATCGTACTTTTATAGTACTTTCCTCACCTGAGATGTATGAGTTTTGATGCAGCATTGACATATCTCTATTCGATAGCACCGCCTTTTCATCAGGTGGGTGCTGCGGCGTATAAGCCAGGTTTGGATACTATGCGCCGACTGATGGCTGCACTGGATACTCGACCTTTCAATTCTCAATTTTCAATTTTCAATTTTCCCGTGGTTCATGTAGCCGGCACCAACGGCAAAGGATCCACCTCGCACCTCATTGCCTCTGCACTGGCTGCAGCGGGCTACAAAGTGGGGTTGTACACCTCACCGCATCTTGTGTCGTTCTGCGAACGGGTGCGCGTGATTGAGCGCCGGCGTTCCTGCCATGATAATCCCGGAGAGGTAGGTTTTTCCCTTATTCCCGAGACTTTTGTGGCACGTTTTGTTGAAGACCATCAAGCGCTGTTTGCCGAACTGCAACCCTCGTTCTTCGAGATCACCACGGCTATGGCGTTCTGCTGGCTGATGGAGCAGAACGTGGATATAGCCGTGATCGAAGTCGGCTTGGGAGGGCTGCTGGATGCTACTAATATTATTACACCTGTGCTGAGTGTTATCACCAATATCGGCATGGATCATACTGATCTGCTCGGGCATTCGCTCGCCGAGATTGCCACGCAGAAAGCCGGAATAATCAAACCCGGTGTTCCCTGCGTGATTGGCGAGACGCACCCGCAAACTGCGCCTGTTTTCCTCAGCCGTGCCGAAGAGTGCGGCATTCTTGGCGATGGATTGGAGACAACCGGCTGCCGCTTGTGGTTTGCTGACCAATGCGAATTCCTGCGACGCCAACGCCTGCGTCTCGCGCCCGATTGTGAACTACGCGGCGATTATCAGCAGCGTAACCTGCAGACTGCCTGCGTCGCCTTGCAAGTGCTGCGCACCCACTCTCAACTCTCAACCCTCAACTCTCCCGCCATAGCCGAAGGCTTTGCCAATGTAGTGACTTACACCGGCTTGTGCGGGCGTTGGGAGACCTTGTGCAATCGTCCGCTCACTATCTGCGACACGGGGCACAACAGTCACGGCGTTGCCACGTACGTAGATCAGTTGCGCCGCATAGACAAACGCAAACATATAGTCTTCGGCATGGTTGCCGACAAGGATATTGACAACGTGTTGCATTTATTGCCCGCAGAGGCAACCTATTACTTCACCCAACCTGCCAGCCATCGCGCCTTTCCTGCCGTACAGTTACTCGCCAAGTGGCTGGCTATCCATCCTGACTCAACGGCGCAGGCATTCGGTTCGGTGGCGGAAGCATTAGCCCGTGCGCAAGCCGCTGCGCAACCGGAAGACCTGATCTTCATCGGTGGCAGCAATTACGTTGTAGGCGAAGCGATACAAAGGATGAATAATCAACTTGGTTAAGCCAATACTAACTAATCAAAATAACTACCATGTACACAAAATTCCAACAACATCTACAGGATGAACTGCAGCAGATTCAGGCTGCTGGCTTATACAAACGCGAACGCGTGATTGTCAGTCCTCAAACATCGGGTATTCAGGTGGCTGCTGATGGCAAGCAGGCTGATGTAATTAACTTCTGCGCCAACAACTACCTGGGTTTGGCAAACAATGCAGAGCTCATACAGGCTGCAAAAGACTGTATGGATCGCCGCGGCTATGGCATGGCTTCCGTCAGGTTCATCTGCGGTACGCAAGACACGCACAAACAACTTGAAAAAGCCCTATCAGACTTTTTCGGCACCGAGGATACGATTCTTTATGCCTCATGCTTCGATGCCAACGGCGGACTGTTTGAACCGCTGCTGACGGCAGATGACGCTATTATCTCCGATGCATTGAACCACGCCTCAATCATAGATGGTGTTCGTCTGTGCAAAGCTGTTCGTTACCGTTACGCCAACGGCGATATGCAGGATCTGGAGAGACAACTGCAGGCAGCACAGGCACAACGATTCCGCATCATTGCTACCGATGGAGTGTTCTCGATGGACGGCAATGTTTGCCCGCTTGATAAGATTTATGAGCTTGCACAGAAGTACGACGCCATGGTTATGGTGGACGAGAGTCACTCGGCTGGAGTAGTCGGAAAGACAGGTCATGGTGTGACAGAGCGCTACAACCTGCGCGGCAAGATTGAAATCATAACCGGTACGCTCGGCAAGGCGTTCGGTGGGTCGGTGGGAGGATTCACAACCGGCAAGAAAGAGATTATCGACCTGCTGCGCCAGCGCAGCCGACCATACTTGTTCAGTAACTCGCTGCCGCCGATGATTGCCGCTGCCGGACTGAAGACTTTGGAGATCCTCACGCGCAGCAACGAACTGCAGGATCGCCTGCACGGCAACACCGAGTATTTCATCGGGAAGATGAAAGCCGCCGGATTCGATATCAAACCTACCGAATCGGCTATTTGTGCCGTTATGCTGTATGACGCCAAACTCAGTCAGGAATTTGCCGCCGCATTGCAGCAGGAGGGAATATACGTTACAGGTTTCTACTACCCTGTTGTGCCTAAAGATCAGGCACGTATCCGCGTACAGGTCAGCGCTGCGCATACGCGAGAGCAACTCGACCGTGGCGTGGCTGCGTTTATCAAGGTGGGAAAAGAACTCGGCGTGCTCAAGTAGTGCTTACAGCAGCACTCCCTCGATGCAAATCTTAATGCCGATGATTATTAGGATTATTCCGCCGATGATATTCGCATTGAAGGGGAAGTGCTTGCCGAGCGATTTGCCAAGCGCATAGCCGATAACCGAGAAGAACGTGCTGGTACATGCTATTACCGCCACAGCCCGCCATAGCACCTCGGGAACAGGGATAAACAGCACGCCGATAGACAGTGCGTCAATACTGGTTGCTATGGATAGCAGCAACATTGTGCCGATGCCGAGTGTCGAATTACCGGTGTCGGCATTTTCTTGACCGCTGCGTTCCTTGTAGGCTTCCCATAGCATCTTGCCGCCTATCAGGCATAACAGTACGAGGGCTATCCACGGACTCCAGCGCGTGAAGAACGCAGCGAACAGCGAACCTGCATAATACGAGATGAGCGGCATACCGCCCTGAAAAGCCCCGAACAGTACAGCCATCAGCAGGGCGGAACGAAACTTGGTGCCTTGTATGCCTTGAGCAATGGATACGGAAAAGCAGTCCATAGCCAAACCGATAGCGAGAAATATAAGTGACAAAGTATCCATCGTGTAATCAATGTGGGGTGATAGTGTTGTTGTATTGTAGCGCTTCTATTTGCTATCGGGTGAGGTGCGTTTGGTGTTGCGCCAGCGGTAGGCAATGCCCAGTTCGATGCGTTGCGGATAAATGCCCTGCACCGAGTGAGTGGCTACACTTTGTTTGTGAAACGATACGATATCTGTCAGGCTGACGAAATAGTTGGCTACCACCTGTATGCCTATCGGAAACTCATAACTGATCGAAGCGCCTAATCCGGAGTGGTTGTCACTCAGCGAATAGACCTCGGCACCTTTCTTGCCTATGTTCGATGCGTAATTGAAGTGCGTGAACGGTCCTCCGCCTACCGACAGGTAACCTTTCTCCAGATTACCGAACCGAGCCAGAAACAGTACGGGGATCTCTATGCCAAAAGCCCACAGCAGGTTGGCTTCGTTGGTGTCCTCAAACCGGTTCTGCTCGGCAGTCAGCATCAACCGTCCCTGGATAGCAAAGTGCTTGGTAACCGTAAAATCAACAAAACCGCCAAGATCGGCACCTACTTTCATATAGGATGAGAAGTAGTTTCTGTTCTGATAAATGATGTAGTTGCTGATATTTGCCGTGGCTATCAAGCCGGCAGTTACGCGCTGCGGCAACTTCTCCTGGTCAATGGTATCCAGATTGATCTCCGTATCCCACGCCTTGAGTTGTTGCGCACCGATAGCAAACGGCGATACGCTCGTTTGCGCCAATAGTGCCAGGGGAAGCAAGGCTGCTATGAGGAGTAGGTGTCTCATATCGGTTATAGTGCAAAGCGTACAGTTATTTTTACTCCGTTTCTACCCCAAGCACCAATCTTGCGACGATTACCGTTGGGCAGCATATAGTCGTTGTATGTGATGCGGCGGACGTAATCGATGCGGATGAACTTGAGTATGTTCTCAAATCCTGCGGTAAACTCCATGTACGGCAGTTTGCCGATAGGCGAGGAGGTATAGCCGGATACATATTCACCGTTGGCGTCAAATGTCGAGGAGTCCGGGAACTTGTAAAGCCCCTCGTTGCCGGCTATATAGGGATTGTTCTTGTCCGTTAGTCCGCCATAGATGCCCGAGAAGGAGATCACGCCGCGTAACTTGAGCCGGTTGATACCCGGTATTCGGTTGAGTATCCAACCTTTGAAGAAGTAGGTCGCATACAGAGCAACATATTCGTCCATGATAAACTCCATCGGTTGCATCAGGTTGAACGCGTTCTTGCCAAGGAAGATAGAGGTGGAGGTGGTTGGCGAATAGAGTTTGGTGAACGGCACTTTGTTCCACACCATGCCGGTTTGGATTCGTGCGTCCAAGTGTCCGAAACTCGAGAACCAGAACCGCTTCTCGGCAGTGAGTTGGGTGGCGTTGTAGAAGAATCCCTGCCCACCGGTAGATCTGTCGTCCAGGTAACCGATAGTGTGGCGGATACTAATGACAGGTGCGTCTTGCTCCAGGGTGAACGGAGTCTCAACGCCCACACGGTTGATCGGAAAATCTGCGCCGGGCGAATAGCGCAACTCTGCGCCGAACTCATAATTATGATACGCCTTGATGCGTTGTGTGCCGCTGATGATACCCAATGTGTCGTAACCTGTTATCCGGTCGTAGGTCATAGCTCCGGCTGCTTCGTTGTACTCGTAATCGAAGTTGAGCTTGGTAGTCAGTTGGATAGGTAACTCCTTGTAGTACAACAGCCTGCCGCGGGCGACGTACTGGAAGTTCTTCATTACAATCTTGCTCGTCGGAATAGACATCAGCAGGTTGTCGCGCTCCAGTACGCTGAACTGTTGTCCGGGCTCTTGCACGTCGTAGTTAAGCGACAGAGCCAGATAGTCGCGTAGCGGCTCATACTGATGGTAGCGCTTCTTGTTGAACGAGTACATGAGCGTCAGGTCGCCTTTCGGACGCTTGTCGCCAAAGCCGTAGGCGGCGTAGGTGGACAGGAAGAACTGCGGATGCAGATTGGCTGTAGTTGTACCGCCGACACGCAGACGCACACCTTCCAGCATATTCCATGAGATAGTGTTGTATATCGGTCCGAAATCCCATTTCGATTCACCCCAGCGCGTAGATGGTACGGTGGCAACAAACTCCGATGTAAGTGCATCTACAGCCATCAGCAGTGCATTGAACTTGGGCGTGTTCTTGAACTCATCTACCAGATCCATAACCGACGACTCGTAGAACGAAAGAGGCTCGGGGCGATGTTCGTCCCAATACTGAAAGTCTGCGCGGATAGAGGTCGAGTCTGCCGGCTTGACACTATCCGTCAGTCCGTAGAACGGCGAATAAACCTCCTTGGCAATAGGTGAGTCAAAATCAAAGTCGGTATAAATCTTCGTTTGCCGTGCCAGCAAGGTGCGTTTCCTGTCCGTCAGATAGAACTTGCAGTAGGTGTATGTTCTGTCAGGTACCCATAGTCCATCAGGCAACTGCTTGTACTCGTGCGCTACCGAATAGTCGCTTACAAAGTTCAGATTGATGTGCGGAGGGATATTGATTGCATATTTCTTGATCTTGTAGGTCGAGTCGTTGACAATATACAAGTGTCCTGTAAACGAATACGACTCCGAGTTGACCGGAACGAATGCCAGATCGATACACGACACTCCGTCCACCAGGATAGTGTCCATGATGTAGTATTGGTAGTACGCCACAGCCAGAGTGGAGGATAGCGGAGATACAAAACGGTTGAACAGGATATTCATGTTATCCTGGTTGATATCCACATCCTTGAATATGGCTTGCAGTTGCTTCTCCATCGTTTGGGTGGACATGAGCGACTCCAGACCGAAGAAGCGTTTCTTGTCAATACTTTCTTTCTCACGGTGAGGTTTCTTCTGGTAGAATTCGCGCCCCAGATTTTCGCGGATAGACAAGGTGAGGGCAGGATTGGTGCCGGTGGTGTCAATATACTTGCGGATGAAATCCACTTCTTTCCAGAACCCTTTGTTGAAGTTGGGAGCGAAATTGTCCAAAGCGAACGACTGTCGGTGATAGGTAGAGGCGGTATATTGCTCGCGTGTGCGCGGCGTGAGTGAATCCTTGTGGGCAATTACGTTCTTGATCAGTTCAACGGCAGGATTACCTTTGCGCCTGTATTCCTGCTTGCGGTGCTTGGGCGTGACGACTATATCCTGCAAGTTGTACACGTCGGGTTTGAGCTTGATCTTTATGTTCTTGCGCTGCTGCCCCTGATGCAGCGTGTACATCTCTGTCTTGTAACCTATCATCTGGAAGTTAACCGTCGTGTAACCGGCAGGATTGCTCAGCGAGAAGTTACCGTCAAGGTCGGAAGTGGTGCCATACTGCGTGTTGAGCGAACCTTCGCTGGTAGGTTTAATGAAGTACAGTTGTACAAACGGCAAAGGCTCACCCGTATCCGCGTCGACTACTACGCCTGCAACGGAGGTAATCTTTTCCTGCGCACTTGCCGAAGCAAATACGACAAGCAGTAAGAACAGTATGTATAACTTAAACCTTTGCAATGCAGTAGCAGCCTACCATAACCAATATAACACCTATCCACTGCAGATAGCCTACCTGCTCATGAAAGATCAGCATTCCTGAGAACATTCCGAATATAAAGCCAAGACTCGTGAGCGGGTAGATCTGTGAGAACGGATATTTATTCAGCAGCCAGAACCAGAACAGGTTGGCAGCAATCAGCAGAATGATAGCAACCACCATCCAGAAGTTGAGTATCACCTCGTTCCAAATATACGACCACGACCACTGCCAGTCCGGCAGATCGCGCATTGCGAGTTTCAGTGCTACCTGACCCAGTACAAGCATTGCTGTCTGCAGGAGCATTAATAATACCATTACTATCATTTGCCGTGTTTGATTTTGTAGGATTCTTGTATGTCGCGATAACGTAGAATAACTTCATCTATCACATCTTCCCATGAGCGTGCAATGGTGTTGGAGGCTTTTTTGCCAGCCGCTTGCAGTAACTCGGGGTGTTCCATCAGTTGACATATACGTGCCGCGTATGCATGTTTGTCGTTGGCGGTGAGGAATCCGTTGATATCGGGTTGTATTACTTCAGCCGCTGTTGAATCCTGCAGCATCAGCGACGGAGTGTGCATGGCTGCCGCTTCGCGAACCACCAGTGGAGCATTGTCGTACAGCGAGGGGAACAGAAACAGGTCGGCTGCTGCATCGATTGCCTTCAGACGTTCGCGATCGTGGATATTGCCCAGCATGGTTACGTGTTGCGACAATCCGAGTTCCTTGATCTTGACGCGAATGTCATGTACGGCATAACCGGTGCCTACCATATAGAGGTGGAAAGGTTTGCCTTTGATGAGCGCCAATGATTCAAGTATAAAACCTATATTCTTCTCCCATATATGTTGTCCGACAAACAGCAGCATCGTTTCGCCGGGCAGCATGCCAAGTTCCTCGCGCATATTGTTGCGCAACACCTCAATCTCTTCAACAGGTGTGGAAAAGTCGTTGCCGTTCTCAACTACTGTTACTGCACCCTTATAGCCGTATTCACGCAAGGTAGGTTCTACAGCCGCCTGGGGAATCCAAACTTCGTCGGCTTTCTCGTAGAATCGAATAACGCGCTTAATCATCATATTCACCACATCCTTGTTCGGTACGTTGTGCTCAAAGTCCTGGCGGTACTTCGAGTGGAATGTGGCTACCAATGGTATATGTTGTGATTTGGCTGCCGAGCGCGCAAGATCCGCCGTGGTGAACGGGCAGTGAGCATGAACAAGGTCAAAACGCATATTTCGCCATTCTTGAAGGAAGATGGGGGAGAAATATGGCAGTCCGAACCGATAGGGCGGTCTGAATGGGATCGGAATGGAGGTAAACCTGTAAACAGGATAAGGAGCCTGCTTGATTACCTGTCCTGCTCCGGGTGCGTATGGTGTGATTACAGATACGTCGTGCCCTTTCTGGTGCAGCCAATAAGCGTAGTTTTGTACTGTTAGTGCCACCCCGTCCAACACGGGTGGAAAGTTGTCGTTAAATAATCCGATCATTTCTTGTACATTTAGTTCAAGCCGTCGGTTTAGATTCTTTCAAGTGTATTGGTAGGTATCCACCCGTTATAGTTACCTACTTCAATGTTCACATATCCGCCCAGTTCCTCGTGAATGGTTACTTTTGTTCCCTCATGCAGGGTAAACAGTTCGGTGCCGGAACGGTCGGGTGAGGCTTTGGCATTCACTATGCCGCGTGTGATGATTGCCTCGGCACGCACACTGTCGCGGTGGTGCAGCGAGGCGGCATTCGCAAAAGCTATAGTAGAGCAAACAAGGCATACAATACTGATGTAAAATCCTGCCTTGCGTAAGCCAAGCGAACGCGAGAATGCGAACAGCAACAGGCATACAAGCATCAGACTGAACAGGATAATCGAACTCCACATCCAGGTGCTCAGCGGCAGCATGTTGCGAAGAGTTGTTACCCATTCGCGCAGGAAGAACACCTGTGTATCGGCAATGTTGTCGATAATCTGCGTTTGCGCAAACCGCAGGTTGTACTTTGCGTTCTTGTCCGTAGGCTTGAGGCGCAGGCTGCGTTCGTAAGCCAGGATAGCTTGCGATAGTTCGCCGTGCTTGAAGTGCGCATTGCCTAAATTATAATATACGGGTGCATACGCACGTGTTATAACCGGTGCAGACTCAATGATAGCACTGTAGTCGGCAGCCGCTTCGGCGTAGTTGCCGTCGGTGTATGCCTGATTGGCGCGCGCCCACAGTTCGGTAGGCGATTGTGCAAAAGCCACTGCTGACAAGAGCAGCAGGAAGAATATATTTGTCAGTTTTTTCATAACTTGCAATCTTCTAAATCATTGATGAGTTGTTCGGTCTGTGCGTACAAATCTTCGGGTTTGATTCCCATTGCGGGAGCGTATCGTGCAAATGCTGCGTCCGACAGCACGCGGTTGGTGCGTTCGATCAATGTCTCGTCGATAGTTCTGTTGCGGAGCGTAGAAGTGATCGTTTCTTTGTTCAAGTCGGCAGTCGGGATCGACAGGCGGTCACTGAGATATTGCAGCGAGGCGCGTTCTATCTCCTCGAAGAACTGTTCTTTCTTTTGCTCGGAAAGCAACTTCTTTGCAGTCTTCAGTCGCTTGCGTGCCACGCTGTTCGCTTGGCGTTTGCGCATGCCTATGATATCTGCGTTCTCGCGGATACGCTTGCGGAAGATAAGGAACAGCAGCGCAGCTATGATTAACGGACAGCCGTACAGCAGATACATCTGCCATGATCCGAATGGAATGTGAAGCACCTCACTGTCACTGGCAGGAACGAAGTTGGCGGCAGATATGTAGCGTATATCCGAACCGAGTTCGCGGATGTTTTCTTTGTTCACGTAGTTTACTCCGGCAGGTTGAGCGGTTGCTGTTTGGTCGCCGGCACCACGTGCGATATGCAGCGTATATTCCGGCGTGGAGAGCACTTCATATTTGCCTTTTTCCGTATCAAAGTAGCCGAATTGTATGGCTGGCAGGATATATTCGCCTGCGGCACGCGGGATAGCGAGATACTCGATCGTCCGTGTGCCGGACATACCGCCGGTTGATGTCTTGAAGTTGTTGGTCACCTTCGGATCGTATTGCTCAAATCCTTCCGGCCAATCCACGGCAGGCGTTTTCAGCAGTTTCATGTTTCCCGCACCACGAATCGTTAGCGTCAACGTGATAGCCTCATTGGTCTTAACCTCGGTTGACGATAATTTGGCGTCCATCGTGAATTTGCCTACGCCGCCAGCGTACGAAGCCGGTTTGCCGGCTGGCAGCGGTGTAACATGAATCGTTGTGCCCGGTGCGCGCAAGGTACGTGTGGCTGTTGTGTAGGAATTGAAGAAGTCATCGAAGATACTGCGTGAGCGTGCCTGATTGGGTACGAGCAGCACAGCTTCGAACGAGGCAGGCTCAATCTGTATGTCGCCGGCCTTTTGCGGATAGAGCAGAGTGGAGTAGATGGTGGCGGTCTGGTAGTTGCGGCCGTTGTAGTTCTCGAGTTCGAGTTGTACGTCCTGCAGGTCGATCTTCTGTTGCAGGAACGAGGTGAAATCCGGCAGCGTGGTGTTGTTGGTGAACTGCTTGAGGTCCACTCCCGCTACATACACCTTGTACGACAGCAGGATAGCCTCTTGCTCATAGACCTTTGTTTTGCTGACGAGCGTGCGGACAAAGATGTTTCCTTGCTCCGGTCCGCTTTGTGTTGTTTGACCGCTGCCGCTGTTCGACCGCTGCGCTGTTTGACCGCTATTGCTGTTAGATTGCTGCGGCTGGTCTTCAGGCAGAACGGTTATCTTCACGCCGTTGGAGGTGTATCGCTCACCGCTGACGGTAATTGTGGCAGGCGGAATACTGAACGTACCTTCCTTCTGTGCCATTAGCGTGTAGGTAAATGTCATCTGGAATGAAGATGTACGTTTGCCGTTGACAAACGAGGTAGATGACGACTGGGAGGTGTACGGACCTGCTATATAATCAAAGTCGGTAAACTCCGGTGCTCGCAGATCTTTGGCACGTTGGTTCACGGTGTATGAGAACTGGAATGGTCTGCCTACAATCACCTGCGCCGGAGCCTGTGCGCGGAATTGTACATCTTCAGCACGCAGTATGCCTACGCCCAATAACGGAAGCAGGCATACAAAAGTCATTATTTGGATTAGTCTTTTCATGAGCGTTTAATGTATTCATCTAAAAGTTGACCGTCGGTTGACCGTCGGTTGACCGTCGGGATTGACTCGAAAATGGAAATTACCAATCGTTATCCAAGCGGCGTTTCTTTCCTTGCGGTTTTTGTGCTTTCTCTTGTGTTTCTTGTTCGTCTTGCTCCAATGCTTGCAGAATCTGCTCGGCCGTTTCTTTGTCCATGCTGTCCTGCTCTTCAGCCTGTTGCTGTTGTTGCTGTTGTTGTTGCTGTTGTTCCTGTTGCTGTTCTTGTTGCTGTTGTTCCTGTTGCTGTTCTTGCTGCTGTTGTTCCTGCTGCTGTTCCTGCTGTTGTTCTTGCTGCTGTTCTTGTTGTTGCTGCTGTTGCTGTTCTTGCTGTTGCTTCATCTGCATGGCTTTCACGAGGTTATAGCGTGTCTCGTGGTCTTTGGGCCGGATACGCAGCGACTGTTTGTACGCCTCGATGGCTTTGTCGAACTGACCTTGCGCAAAATAGGAGTTGCCCAGATTGTGGTAGTTGTCAGCAGCTTTCTCATGGTCTTTTTCGGGATCAATGAGTTTGCTTGTCTGCTCAAACGCCTCGGCAGCTTCCTGATATTTGCCGTCCTTGAAGTAAGCGCAACCTATATTGTAGTTAGCGGGAACAGATTGGTCGTTCTTTTCCAGCGCGCGTTTGTAGTGCAATTCGGCATCCACGTAGTTGGAATCCACGAACTGGCGGTTGCCTTTGCGGATATCCGGAGATTCTTTTTGTGCGAATGCCGGCGCGGAAAGTATCAGCAATACGGCTATAGTGGCAGGAGTGCGGAAAATGTTCCATCGGGACAGAACTTTGTTCTTGCGCGGGAAGATAAAGAACTCAACCACGAGCAGCAGCAGTGCCAGAATGGCAAACGACTGATATTGCTCGTTGTAGTCGGTGAACGAGGTGGTTTCGATCTCCTGCTTAGCCAATTTGTCTAACTCCTGCTCCAGCGCACGATAGGCTGTGTTGGTGTTGTCGCAACGGACGTAGAATCCTTTGCCTGCCTGTGCAATCTCGCGGCACATGTCTTCATTGAGGTGGGTAATAACAACGTTTCCCTGTCTGTCCTTGCGGAACTCTCCTGTTCCGGCAATAGGAATAGGACTGCCTTCGGGTTTGCCTATACCGATCACGTGTACGTGCATGCCCAGTTCGGCAGCTTTCTGTGCAGCTTCTGTTGCACCTTTCTCGTGGTTCTCGCCATCGGTGATCAGAATGATGGCTCGCGAAGCTTTACCTTCCTCGCCGCCGAATCCACGGATAGAAGTGTTGATAGCCGCGCCGATAGCCGTTCCCTGCGTCTGGATGAGAGAGGGAGTAATATGCTGCAGGAACATCTTGGCGGATACATAATCAGCCGTGATAGGCAGTTGTGTGTATGCCTCTCCTGCAAACACGACCAAGCCGACTTTGTCGTCCGACATGTTGTCAATCAGTTTGCTGAGCATCTGTTTGGCTCTGTCCAGACGCGAAGGAGCGACATCTTCGGCAAGCATGGAGTTGGATATATCCAGTGCAATCATCACTTCGATACCCTGACGTTTTTCCACGCGTTCCGATTGTCCGTATTGCGGTCGTGCCGCAGCAATAATCAGGCAAGCCAAGGCAAGCATCAATATACTGAACTTGATGTGTACGCGGCTTGTTGCAGCATTCGGCATGAGCGAGTCAACCAACGCCTTCTCGCCGAACTCGCGTGCCGCACGACGTTTCTTGCGACTCAGGAAAATGTGCCCTGCCGTCATAGCCGGGATGAGCAGCAGCAACCACAAGAGTTCTATATTAGCAAATCTAAACATAAAGTCATTTACGATTTAGTCGTTTACCATTTCTTTATTCACTTCGTTCATACGATCTGCTTCGCCGTATGGGTCATTTATTTAACCATTTTTGTCATTTAGTTACTTATGGTGCGGAGTCCGAAGTATCGAACGAGAATCTCCGCAATGAGCAGCATTAAAGCCGCCAGCAGATACGGTGCGAAGTTTTCTGTACGCTTTGAGTATTCCCGCACACGCAGTTTGGTCTTCTCCAGTTGGTCAATCTGCTCGTAGATGAGCTTGAGAGAGTTGTTGTCGGTTGCGCGGAAATATGCTCCGCCCGTAGTGGAGGCAATGTTCTTGAGCGTTGTTTCGTCAAACTGCGAATCCATCATCATATATTGCATACCCATAGGCGTTTGTACGGGGACTCGCGCCTGTCCGTAGGAGCCGACACCTACGGCATAAACGCGAATGCCGAACGTCTTGGCAATCTCCGCCGCCGTTTGCGGATCAATGTCACCCGCGTTGTTCGAACCGTCGGTTAACAGGATGATTACCTTCGATTTTGTCTTCGAATCTTTCATTCTGTTGACGCAGTTTGCCAATCCCAAACCGATAGCCGTTCCGTCATCAATCATGCCGAACTCTACGGCCTGGAAAAGGTTGACCAGTGCCGTATGGTCAACGGTGAGCGGGCATTGTGTGAAACTCTCACCGGCAAACACGACCAAACCAATCTGGTCGTTCGGTCGTGCAAGTATAAAGTCCGAACCGACATTCTTTGCTGCTTCCAGACGGTTGGGTTTGAGGTCTTCGGCAAGCATTGTACCGGAAATATCGAGAGCCATCATGATGTCGATACCTTCCGTGCTTTCCGATTGCCAGCGGTTAGTCAGTTGCGGTCGTGCCAAAGCAACGGATAGCAGAACAACTGCAGCCACACGCAGCACGAAGGGTACGTGCAACACCCATGCGGGGAGTGCATACTTGCGTAGTGGCGAGGTGCTGGATACGCGCAGCGAAGCATCGGCATTACGCATCTGCCACACATACCAACCGATAATAGGTATCAGTAGCAGTAACAGAAATAAATATGCAGGTTGAGAAAACATCTATACTAACTATTTAACGTTTCGATGTCAATCGAAACCATTTTAACTATTTAACTCTTTAACATCTTCATTCGTCTCGGCAGGTGCAGGCTTAGTCTCGTTGACAAAATCATAAGCGATATGCAGGGCTTGTTCGTTCTCGTCAGGAGTAGCCTGCCACTTGGCAAACTTCACCAGATCAGCGAGTTGCAGCACCTTGGTAAGCGAGGCATGTAACTCTCGTTGGTCTTTCAGCACAGGTTTCATGGCTTGCAGAGTCTCGTCAGAAGTCTTTTCGGTGGATGCAATGCCAAAGCGTTTGGCAATGTACGTACGCAGTACATCTGTCAGTTCGGTGTGATACTGCTTGGTTCGTCCCTGCGTCCATATTTTCTCTTCGCGGATACGATCAAGTTCCTCCAGTGCCACTTCTTCAGCCGGGCGTTCGGGCTCTTTCTTGGCAGCCGGCATGTACTTGCCGTTGTAGTTGCCAATCTTGCCGAGCAGCCACCATATCAACCAGCATAAACCAGCCAGCAGCAGTACACCGAGAATCCAACGGATATATCCCCACCACCAGATGGGTGCTTTCTGTATGTCTCGGATGTCGCAGATTGCGTTGGTGGAATCCTGCACGAACGGTTGCACGAAGTTCAAGGTGATCGTCTCACTGTATGCTGTGTCGCTGCCGCAGGCAAAGGCAATCGGCTCGATAAAGAACAGCGAGTCTTCAAACGAGGTAAGCATCAGCTCTTGCTTGTAGTGCTTGCCTTGTTTGTCTATCGTCGAATCTATGCCACTTTGTCGTACGATCTCAACTCCGTCAATCAGTTGTTTGCCGAATGTCGGAAAGGTTACATATTCGTTGGCATCACAGTTTGCCTCAAACCTTAATCTTGTCTGATCGCCCAGACAGATTACGGTCGAGTCAAGCGAAGTGTTGATTACTATGGATAATAAGATACTAAGAAACATAATACGCAATATTACATCTTAAACAACCGCATAAGCGCTCGCACGTAATCGTGGTCAGTCTGCATCGAAACAGCATTCACGCCGGTGCGAACGAATACATCTTGTATAGCCGCCTGTTGCCTGGTCCAAGCATCGCTATACGCTTTGCGGACATCTTCGCGCGAGGTGTTCACCCACAGACGTTCGCCTGTTTCGGCATCGTTGAGCTTCAGCAGACCTATATCCGGCAGTTCGGCATCGCGGCGGTCATAGACCTGAATGACGTTCATGTCGTGCTTCGAGGAGGCAATCATCAATGGTTGTTCAATCGTCAAACGACCTTTCTTTTTGCCTTCGCTGATACGTTGTCCGCCTACGCCGACAAGATCAGAGATGAGGAAGCATGTAGCATGGCGTTTTTGTGCATTGGCAAAGAACTGAACAGCCGATGCCACATCCGTTCCGTGCGATTCGGGCTCATAGTCCAGCAACTCACGGATGATATGCAGCACATGGCTCTTACCCTTTTTTACGGGAATGACTTTTTCAATTTTGTCAGAGAAGAAGATACAGCCGACTTTGTCGTTGTTCTCGATGGTTGAGAAAGCGAGCGTGGCAGCGACCTCGGCTATCGTGTCGCGCTTGTACTGCGACATTGTTCCGAAATTGCGGCTGCCGGATACGTCAACGAGCAGCATTACTGTCAGTTCGCGCTCCTCCTCAAACACCTTGATATATGGCTTACCCATGCGGGCAGTCACATTCCAGTCGATGGACCGCACATCATCGCCGGGCTGGTACTCGCGCACCTCGCTGAACGCCATACCGCGGCCCTTGAACTGGCTGTGGTACTCGCCGGCAAAGATGTTGTGCGACAGAGCTCGGGTCTTGATCTCTATCTTCCGGACTTTTTGTAATAACTCTTCTGAAGTCATAATTATCTAGTCGTCTAGTTGTATAGTCGTCTAGTGGACTAGTTTAAGGAACTTGAACTGCGTTCAATACCTCGGTAATCACATCCTCGGTTGTCATGTTATTTGCCTCGGCTTCGTATGTGAGACCTATACGGTGACGCAGTACGTCGTAGCATACGGCGCGTACATCTTCAGGGATAACGTAGCCTCTGCGATGGATGAACGCGTAAGCACGGGCAGCCAAAGCCAGATTGATACTTGCACGCGGACTACCGCCGAATGCAATCATCTGCTTCAGGTTGTCCAAACCATATTTCTCCGGTTGACGTGTGGCAAACACGATATCCACGATGTAGCGCTCAATCTTTTCGTCCAGATAAACTTGGCGCACTACTTCGCGGGCTTTTTTGATGTCTTCGGTGGATAGGATAGGAGTGATGGTTTTCTTCTCGCCGGTGATGTTCTGGCGAATGATCTGACGCTCCTCTTCGGGTTGCGGATAACCGATTACCACTTTCAGCATGAATCGGTCAGTCTGTGCCTCGGGCAGGGGATACGTACCTTCCTGCTCAATCGGGTTCTGCGTGGCGAGAACCAGGAACGGTTCGTCCAGCTTGAATGTTTTGTCGCCAATGGTTATCTGGCGCTCTTGCATTGCTTCCAGCAGTGCTGACTGTACCTTTGCCGGAGCACGGTTGATCTCGTCTGCCAATACGAAGTTGGCGAAGATCGGACCGCGCTTGATGCTGAACTCCTCAGATTTCTGCGAGTAGATCTGCGTACCGATCACATCGGCAGGCAACAAGTCCGGGGTAAACTGAATACGACTGAAATTGGCTTTAATCAGGTCAGCCAATGTGCGGATAGCAAGAGTCTTGGCAAGTCCGGGCACACCTTCCAGCAAAATGTGTCCATCAGACAATAAACCGATCAGCAGGCTCTCCACCAAGTGCTTTTGGCCTACGATAACTTGATTCATGCCCATTGTCAGGGCGTCCACAAACGAGCTCTCGCGCTCTATGCGCTCTTGCAACTCGCGAATGTCAACTGTGTTAGTCATTGCTATATATTGTTTTTATGATTTGCGGTGTTCAACCATTTTTACATAAACAAAAGCCGTGCCACAATTTTGTAGCACGGCAAAAATCAAAATTCTTGTATCAATTATTCTTGATTACTCTCCTGTTCTATATGCTCTTCCGGGGTGGCAAAAAATGTTTCAAGGAACAGGACAGCCATCTTTCTCCAAGCTTTCCAGTTGTGCGAACCTTTGTCCTGATAGAGGGTAACAGGTATGCCGTGTTTCTCGCAAGCCAATCTGAATCGACGACCTTTATACAGAAATACGTCTCCCTCCGTCACGCCTATCCAGTAGTGTGCCGGTACAATCTCCGGGTCCGGGCACTGACGTTTGTGTATTACCGGACAAAACAGACCTACTACATCAAATCGTCCGCTCTTGGCTATCACGGAAGCCTGACGTGCTCCGCAACTCAATCCGGCAATCGCGCGATGTGTGCGCGCAGTATCCACATTATAGTGTTCTTGCACATAATCGTCAATCTCGTAGAAGGTCTCCTCAAAATCCCCGCGGAGAATAGAGCCGTAATGGAACAGACAATGCACCAGTGATTTGGGTTCGTCCACATCCGTTGTGTCAAAACGTTGGCAATAGGGGAAGGCTACCACTATCGGACGAATCAAGCCGTTACGAATCAGGCTGTCCAAGGTATAGCGGATATTGCCGTTGCGTTGCCAGGAATAGTGATTGCCGTGAATCCCGTGAAGCATATACACAAGCGGATAAGCCGAATCTCTTTCTGCCTCATAATTATCCGGCGTATAGACGCACACGCGCTGAATGACATGAGATGAATCACCGCGAAAGGCTATGGTATCCATGCGTGATGCAGATACTTGTGCTGCGCAACTCAACAACAGAGCGACAAGCAGCCGTATTGGTAATGTATGTCGTTTCATGGGAATAGATTGTAAAATTTATTGTGTCATCAGTTTTTCCAATTGTTCCCAACGCTCCAGTGAACCATTGCCGAACTTGAGCATGGTTTGCCGGATGTGTTCGGGTGAAGCAATGCGCTCGGGGTGAGATTTGGAGAAGAACTTGTCAGCGTAGCAGATCACTTTCTCCTCTATAGTTTCCGGCACAAAATCTTCTGCCGGCAATGGCAATCCCTGAGCGATGATCTGCTCTCTGGTTAGTCCGCTGCCTGTATGCCGTTCAGCCACGCGTGCATGGCGGGCAAAACCCTCTTCACGCAATAACTCGGCGCCTATGCGACCGTGACAGATATACGGTTCTGCCCCGTGACAGTGGATGGATGGTGCGTTACACCGGATTATGCCGATGTCGTGTAGCATTGCCGCCTCCTCCACAAACTGCGTGTCGGCGTTCCACTCCGGGTGAGCAGCGCAGACAATCAGTGCCTTGTCCGCCACTTGTCGCGAGTGGTGAAGCAGTAATGCTTTCAACTCCTCTTGACCGGAGTAGTGTTTATCTATGAGCGTTCTGTAATCCATTCAGCAAGTCTTTGGCGTTCATTCTTTTCTTCCCGGGTAGCTGCAACTCTGTCAAACTTATCTCTCCATCTGCACATTGCAGACTGATAGCACCTTTCCCTTTCTGCGTGGCAAAAACCTTCACATTCTCGTACGTTGTCCCGCCAATCGTCAGGTTGCACCATGCGGCAGGGTAGGGACTCAAACCCCGAACGAAGTTATGTACCTCGGCTACGGTCTTTGTGGTGTCAATCTCACACGTCTCCTTGAATATCTTCGGCGCCGGACGCAAATCTTCTGCTGCTATCTCGTCCTGCGGTGTGGTAGGCAGAGGCGTTCCGTTCGTATCGGATTCGTCAATCAGATCTACTGTTTTCAGCACAAGCTCTGTACCTAACTCCATCAGCCTGTCGTGCACCGATCCTACATTTTCATCTTCGCCAATCGGTATTCGCTCTTGCAGTATGATATTTCCTGTATCAATCTCGTGCTTGAGCATGAATGTCGTCACGCCGGTCTCTTTGTCGCCGTTGATCACAGCCCAGTTGATGGGTGCAGCACCTCTGTACTGCGGCAGAAGCGAGGCGTGCAGGTTGAACGTACCCAAACGCGGCATAGCCCACACAACTTCCGGCAGCATCCTGAATGCTACCACAATCTGCAAGTCTGCATTGTAACTTCTTAACTCTTCTACAAACGTCTCGTCTTTCAACTTCTCCGGCTGCAGCACCGGCAAACCAACGGAAAGTGCATATTCCTTCACTGCCGAATATTGCACATGATGTCCGCGACCTGCAGGTTTGTCAGGCATTGTTACCACTGCCACAATATTGTATCCGCCTTCTACCAGAGCTTTCAGCGGCGCTACCGCAAACTCCGGCGTTCCCATGTAGATTATTCGCATAGATTCTTTTTTTTCAAAATTGTGTTTTGTCTCTTTGTTTTGGAATTTTCTTGAGGGGCTTAGGATTTTCTGGTAATGGTGTTATGCGGGCATAATGACCGAACCAAAAATTCAAAAGCACCAAGAAAACCCCAAACTCCTATTTCCCCCATTGGAGTTTGTCCTTCAGCGCCTGTACAAACGAGTGCTCCTCCAGCTGCACCACTTTCGTCGTGTAAGGCGCTTTGGCTATATGCAACTCCACTTCGTTCAGTAGCGATTGGCTTCGCCCGTCCACCGATATCAGGTAGTTGCCGTTGCGGCTTCTGACTTTCAGGTCTATAGTCCAATCATCGGGTATAACCAGCGGACGAACTGACAATCGGTGCGTGGCGATCGGCGACAGGATGATTGCTTTTACGTGCGGCTCCATCAGCGGGCCTCCTACGCTCAGGTTATAGGCTGTTGAGCCTGTCGGAGTAGATATGACCAAACCGTCTGCCTCGTATGTATGCAGCAACTCGCCGTTCACGTACGCATCAATCTCTATCATCGACGACAACCCCGATTTCATCACTGCTATCTCGTTCAGCGCGAACGGTGAAGACAAGTGACCACCCTTGCCGTCAACGGTCAGTAGCGAGCGTTGTTCTATGGTGTAACGGCCTTGTATAAGCTGATCCATAATCAGATCCACTTGATTCGCTTGTACCTCAGCCAGAAAACCCAAATGACCGCAGTTGATGCCTACGATAGGTATGTTCTTGTCACCGATAATCGATGCTGTGGTCAGAAACGTGCCGTCGCCGCCGATGGACAACGCAAAATCAATCATATTCCCTTCGTCCGTAAACTCTTTCCAGGCTTTCTCTTCGGCAGGGAACGGAGGATAGTCGCGCAGGTTCATCTCCTGACGCAGTTCTTGCGACAGATAAACCTCCACTTGACGCAACTCCATAAACTCCAGCACATGGGACACCTCGCCAAGCGTCATTCGCTTCATCGCGTTACCGAATAGTGCTATTTTCATAATTGTCCAATAATTTTCGTAAATCACTCTTCAACCCTGCACTTGCCGCCACCAGTGGCAAACGCACATGATCACTCATCACACCTTGTATTGACAGCAAACCTTTTATCCCAGTCGGATTACCTTCGGCAAACAGTGCTTTGATCAGTTCCTCCAAAGCCGCCTGCTGCTCTAATGTCGGTTGGTGAACCAGCCGCATCGTATCTTCCGGCAGGGCGTTCGACAGCACGGATATCAGCCCTTGTGCACCATTCAGCATCAGCGGTGCAGCCAACCCGTCATCGCCCGACAACACCACAAACTCGCTGCCTCTTGTGCCGCGGATGATAGCCTCTATCTGTTCTTGCTTGCCGGACGCCTCTTTTACGCCAATGATCTTGTGCGGATAACTGGCTGCCAATCGGAATACCGTCTCAGGCAGCATGTTCACTCCTGTACGACCGGGTACATTATATAGTATCACCGGCACTGCCGATGCTTCTGCTATCGCTGCAAAATGCCTGTATAACCCTTCCTGCTGAGGCTTGTTATAGTATGGGCACACGCTCAGTATAGCCGCATAGTCGCGTTTCAGTTCAGTGCTCAGCAAGCCCAGTCGCTCAACCACTTCCTGTGTGCAGTTGCCGCCTACGCCAAGCACCAGCGGCACTCTGCCGGCAACATGTTCCACTATCGTCTTTCTGACGAACGCTTGCTCACGTGCCGTCATGGTGGCCGCCTCACCCGTTGTGCCCAGCACCACCAGATAATCCACCTTTGCCGCAAGCTGCCTGTCTAACAGTCTGTGTAATGCCGTCTCATCCACTTTTCCTGTTTCCGTGAATGGTGTCACCAGCGCCGTGCCTAATCCTTGTATAATCTGTTTGCTCATGCGTTGATCATTTTCATAAAGTGTATAACCTGCTCCGCAATCTCTTCCGGTTGTGCGCTTCCCGGCAGGCTGACCATCATATCCAATATACCTTGTTGGTCTTTCTCTGCCACATCTACAAACCGCAGTCCGGCTTTGAATGTTGCGTCAATTGCCATCAATATATACTGTGTCCCAAAGTAGTAATGCGTACTCAGATCCATCAGCAGGTCGAACCGTTGCGAGGGCAAGGCGGTCATTGCTTCTGCCTTTACTCGTCCGAAGTAGTTGAAGTCTTCTTTGGGCTGATAACCTACCACCTCTACCATTATTCCGTCTTTCTCCAGACGTTTGGCAAGCAGGGATATACTTTTGTCATCCACTCCCTGCTCATATACCAGCACCACCGAACGCACTTTGCTGTAGTTCGGAAAAACAACCTTACGCTCCGGCTGACGTTTCTTGTTATATTGAAATATCCAATTGTCAATCATTGCCAATCTGTGGAATATGTTGCAATTTATAGTGCCTTCCATGCCAAGTCAAACCACTGACGGCGTTTAATCCATTGGTCAGCAGCTTGCAAGGCATGAGACTTGAATAAATCAAAGTCCATAGTTATCGGATATATGCGGTCGTTCTGTTCTTTTACGGATAAGACATACATTCCATGCCAACCATTTTCAGGGAACTCCTCCGAACCACCATTGATCATGCTGACAAATTTCGGCAAACGTAAGAAGTCACCATCCAGTACAAAAACAATACTCCAGAAGAACGACTGCATAGCGTGAATAGACGGTTCGCGGTCGCGTGTCACGCGGTCACGGATACTTGTTTTTGCCTGTACACATCCAAAACAATACTTTTTGCCTTCAATGGTCAATATTCCATATAAGTCAAATATATTACCTTGTATCTGCTTTTCGAGCCAAGCAATATCGCGCGGTTCGTTTGCCAGTTCATTTGCCTTGATTAAGGTGTTTAAGTCGCGTTGAAGAATAATCTCCACGCCAGTACCATACAAAGCCAGCGAAGCCAACTCCTTGACCATTTCTTCAAAGGCATGTCCGCTTGATTTCTTCCAACTTTGGTCTGCGCTTATTACTTTATTGATGGTTTCCAAATCAGAAATGCCAGATTTACGGAATAAATGCGCACGATAGATTGCGCTCCATAATTCAGCTACTGGTTCACTGGGAAACGTACGCAAAGCATTGGTTATAGCCAGACGAATAGCTGACTTTTGAGCCTCGCGATCAAATTCATCTGATAACTTGGACGATACTCGACCTTTGTGCTCGGCTTTCAAAGCCTCAAAGCAACGATTGTATTCCTCTTGGTAGGAATCAAGGCAAAACTGGTAACAATTATTTTTCATGACCATCAATCATTATTTTCAAAAATTTGTTTAATTTGCATTCCCCATGCGTATGCTAATAATGGCGGAACAGCATCGCCTATCTGTTCGTATTTATCTTGTACCGTTCTATCAATGTGGGGTACAATATAAGGACCGCCAACAAAATTATAGGAATCGGGGAAAGATTGTAAACGAGCACACTCACGTACGGTAAGAGCACGGTCATATATTGGATGCACAAACTCATCCAAGCAGTGACTTGTGACTGTCGGAGATGGCTCATTATTTATCAAACGGTAATTACGCTTAATAAACATCTTCTTCGGAAGGATGCGTTCTTTCTGTAAGCGTTCACGTTCTGCTCCTTGGTATCTTTCAAACAGTGTTTTCAAACTGTCCCCTTGGCTCAACAATGCAAACCGTTTGAGCGTACAATCTCTATGCTTCATCGGCATGTGATTGAGAATCTTTTGCGAGGTCATGTCCTCTCTATGCCAAAAAGCATCATCACGCATCAGTTGTTCAAAATCCGAATGTTCATCTGTGTACTCTGTGCCCTCTACATCACTATTCGCTATTACATTAGGTAATCCCGCTAAAGCGTCACTCACTGTTACTAAAGGACTATCGCCCGGCTTTGGCGGTTGCAATTTCCACTCCGGGTAGCGGCATGCAAGGATAAAGAAACGGTTTCTTTTTTGAGGAACACCATATTTCGTAGAATCAAGGACAACCTCAATATAATTTCCATATCCGGCAGCCTTTAATTCTTTTTTAAGAACATCCACAATTAACTCACCTTTGTCCTTTTCAGTGCGTTTTGATGTAATAGCAGGTACATTCTCAAATAGAATCATTTTTGCATTTGCTATTTGAGCAACTCGTAGTCCCTCACGGAATAAGAATTGGCGATCATCGTAAAATGAACGAGAAGTATTTCCCGCCGTGGAAAAAGTCTCACAGGGCATGCCGGAGGTAACTAAATCCACACCGTTAGCAGGAATGTACGGTAAAATCTGTTCGGGTGATACTTTTCTAATATCCGAGTGAATAACATGCACTTCGGGATGATTCGCAGTATATGTTTCGCAGCAACTCTTGATATATTCTATTGCGATTAAAGTCTGCAAACCGGCTGCATGCAATCCTGTGCAGATACCTCCTGGGCCTGCAAAACAATCTATGTGAGTCAATTTCCCTTCTTGTAATCTCAAATCTCCTTCATTAAAGATGGTAGAATCAGATTCAGAGGGCGACTCGTAATCTTTTGTCAAAGTCTCTAATGTAGTGTCCGTAAATGTATCCCAAATATGCAACTTGTGCGGTTGGTATTGGTCGTAAAGACGTTTTACAAACTGCAACTCAAAAACAATGC
>CALZOG010000011.1 GCA_945827635.1 uncultured Bacteroidales bacterium | reverse complement strand
CGTATTTTGTTTAAGGCATAAATTAACTCAACATACATGGACAGCTACATCAACATTAAGGTCCGCGTTTGGCGTCAAGCCGGACCGAAAGCCAAAGGGTACTTTGAGACCTACGAACTCAAACACATCTTCCAGGGTGCGTCGTTCCTTGAGATGATGGATATTCTGAACGAGCAACTCATCAGCGAGCACAAGGATCCCGTTGCCTTCGACCACGATTGCCGCGAGGGTATATGCGGTATGTGCTCAATGTACGTCAATGGCCATCCTCACGGTCCCGACAGCGCAATCACCACCTGCCAGCTTCACATGCGTAAGTTCAACGATGGTGACACGATCACCGTTGAGCCATGGCGCAGCCACGCGTTCCCTGTAATCAAGGACTTGATGGTTGACCGCAAGGCGTATGACAAGATCATGGCAGCCGGAGGATTCATCTCGGTTAACACCGGTGGTGTGCCCGACGCCAATGCCATACCTATCCCCAAGCCTGCTGCTGACGAAGCGATGGACGCTGCCAGCTGTATCGGTTGCGGTGCATGTGCTGCGGCTTGCAAGAACGGCTCGGCTATGCTGTTCGTTGCAGCCAAGGTCAGCCAGCTCGCTCTGCTGCCGCAGGGTAAGATCGAGGCGAAGGCTCGCGCCAAAGCTATGGTGGCTAAGATGGATGAACTGGGCTTTGGTAACTGTACGAACACCGGCGCATGCGCTGCCGAGTGCCCGAAGCAGGTCAGCCTGGCTAACATTGCCCGCCTGAACCGTGAGTTCCTCTGCGCGAAGTTCAGCGATTAATCAGCCACCCGTTGTGATAAATCAGCCAAGCTTGGCTGATTTTATACGAAGAAAAATACCTGTGCCGCTTATAGCGAGCACAGGTATTCTGTTGCTTCCCGGAGTTGTTCTATAGTGATTGGTTGCCCGACAACGGGCTTGCCTACGTCTTGAAGCAAGGAGCAAACGATTGTGCCTTGCTCTTTGTTCTTCTTGTCATGCAGCATGAGTTGCACCAGATCATCGAAGTCGCTGCAAGTGATGGGCGCAGCACCGTAGTTCTCCAGCATAAACCGGCTGAGTGTACTTACCACCTCTGCCGGCATACCGTAGATCAGGTGTGACAGGTAGGTTTCTGCCACCATGCCGTACATCACGCAATAGCCGTGTGGCTTAGCTGATCTCTGATTTCTGATTTCTGCTTTCGACTTTTGACTTTCGACTTTCGACTTGCACAGCATCAGCGCTTCGATGGCGTGACCTATGGTGTGACCGTAGTTCAGTATCTGGCGCAGACCCTTATCATGAGGGTCTTGTTCTACTATCGATTGCTTGAAGGCTACCGACTGCCTGATCAGCTCACCGAAAGCAGGTGTGGCTGTCTGGCGCAGGTCGTACTCTAACAACTCGTCCAACTGCTTGCGCCCTTGCAGTATAGCATGCTTGATCATCTCGGCATAGCCGGACAACAGTTGTTCGGCTGGCAGCGTAGCCAATAGTTCGAGGCGGATAATCGTTTCTACCGGTTCTGCGAACACGCCTATAGCGTTCTTCAATGACCCTATACTGCCCTCTGCTGACTGGGGCGTGTAGTCGATACCGGTCTTGCCGCCCGTGCCGGCATCTACCATCGCCAACAGGGTAGTGGGGATATTCATATAATGTATCCCGCGCATGTAGGTGGAGGCTGCAAAACCTCCCATGTCGCATATCACTCCGCCGCCTATATTGATGAGCAAACTGTTGCGCGTAGCGCCCTGCTCGAACAGAAAATCCCAGATACGTTGCACAGAACTGAGATTCTTGTGCTCTTCACCGGCAGGCAGGATCAATGTTGGCGTGTCAGCCAAACTTAGCTGGTACATGTTTAAAACAACGGGCAGGCAGCACTTGGCTACCTGCTCGTCGGTCAGCACAAACACTCCGTCATATCGGTGCATAAGCATCGTAAGATTGTCGAGTGTATTGTGTGCAGTCATAATTTAGCTTTTGTCTTTCGACTTTCGACTTTCAGCTTTCGACTCATCACGCGTCCTCGCGCATCATTTTTCCGAAATCCTCATAGGAGATAGCTTTCTCCTCAATCTTGGCAACGGTGCGCAGATGGTCGTAGATCTTGTTCTCTGCCACGCGCTCTACGATGCCGCGGAATTGGTTCTCGTCCTTCAGAATATTCTCGGCAAACGAGTTGAGGTACTGCTCCTCTACATGCATCATGCCGTACTGCATGAACTGCATGCGTGCCACCTCGCGTGCGTAGGCGTTGACATCCTCTTTCTCCACCTTGATGCCGTACTCCTTCATCAGTTGGTCCTTGGCGAGTTGCCAGCGCAGTTGCTTGATCATCTCGGGGAAGTCGCGGTCCAGATCCTCGGGTTTCATTTCCTTGTTGGTAGCAGCCACCCAGCGCTTGAGGAAAGCCTCGGGCAGTGCGAACTCGCCCGCCTTCTTCAGGATAGCAGCCTTGGCGTCGAGTCCGAACTTGTACTTGGCATCCTCTGCCATGTTCCCCTCAATCTCAGCTTTCACACGAGCGCGGAACTCCGCCTCATCCTTCGGTGCATCGGCAGCATAAACTTTGGCAAACAGCTCAGCATCGATGGCAGCAGCTTTGTGGCGCGTGATGGAGGTGATAGCGAGTGTGAAGTCGCTGTTCAGGTCCTTGACCTCGTCCTTCTTCAGGTCGAGCAGTGATGCCACTTCGGTCTCGTTCTGGAAAGCCTTCATGGGGTTGAAGGTGATCACGTCGCCCGCTTTAGCGCCCTTGAAGAGCTTGGCTTGCTTCTTGTCAGCCATGTACTGCGGGTTGAGGATAGCGTTCTCCTTCACAATGCCGCCTTCCTTCTGCTCGGTCAGTGTGCCGCGCAGAACGTCACCGTCCTGTACCTCGTCGGCATCTACATACTCACCGAAGCGCTCGGCGTACGAGTTAACCTGGTTATCCACCATCTTGTCGTCCACCGTGATGGTGTACGATGTGAGTTTGTTCTTGCCGGTCAGCTTGGCGTCAAACTCCTCAGGAACAGCGATGTCGAAAGCAAAAGTGAACTCAGTGTCGTTGTCCAGATCCATGTTTGGAGTGAGCTCATCGTTAGGCAGCGGATCGCCGAGGATGTGGAACTTCTGCTCCTCGATGTACTTGTTGAGTTCTTCGGCAATCTTGTTGTTCAGCACGTCGGCGAGAACGCTCTTGCCGTACATCTTCTTGATCAGTCCGGCGGGTACCATACCTTTGCGGAAACCCGGGATGTCAGCCTTCTGGCGGATCTGGCGGATCTGCTTGGTTACTGCCTCCTCGTAGTCAGCCGGCGCAAGCGTCAGCGTGATAACCGATGTGAGGTCTTTGAATTCTGAATGATTGATTTGCATAACTATTGTATTGTTTTATATTTGTCGCAGTTAATACCTGTTGGCGTGTTGCTTTCGCGATAGGGCGTGTCACCTATGACGCACAAAAAGCCTACAAAGATAGTAAAAGTTTTTGATAAATGCAAATTTTTCACCCAGAATTGTGCTAAATGCTCAATGGGGTTGTGATTTTTGATAACAACTACTTGCATTATTCCGTAAATCTATCAGGCGTATGCGCCGGCGTGTACGCAAGTGTTCGAAAGGTTTCGAAAGACCGGCGTGTGCAATGTTTGTGTTTCAAAGTGTAAGAAATCCGTGTGTTTTTGTGTCTAAAAGTTGTAATTTTGCTTAATTTTATGTAATTTTGTAGCTGTATTTTGTCTTTTTATGCCGGAGAGGCTCTTCCGGCGTGGAAAGATATGCTAAACCTGAAGAGTATTAGTCTAATCGTTCCGGGCGTATGTGCCCGGTTAACAACAACCCTTTCGGGTGCAGGTAAGCCCGAAACACCAAACAAAATATGATGATGTCGGTTATGAACAAATGTCTTAACTGTATATGGCGTTCCAGCCGCGGCTTGCGTACCGTAATAAGCGTGTGTATACTGTTCGTTACAATGTCTGTGATTGCGCAGACGCCGGTTCCTATCACTGTGCCGTATTCGTTCGGCTTTGAGGAGGATGAAGATGAAGAACTTCAGAACTGGGTTCTCAATCCGGGAACGCAAGCATCGCTGTGCACAGACCAGTGGATCGTAGGTGAGGTGCGGAGTAATGGCGGCCGGCGTGCGATGTATATATCCACAAACGGTTATGAGGCCAACTTCGGTTCGAAACCGAACGTGCAGTATGCATATCGTGATTTTACGATAGAAGCCGGTCACTACGATTGCAGTTTCGACTATAGTTGTATGGGCGCGAAGGATGCTACGTTGAGTGCCGGTATCAGTTTTACCTCCTCGCTCAGCAAAGATATGGTCGCCAAAGCCGGTGCGAGCGGACTGCCGGCATCTATCAGTCCGGCGTGTCTGGTAAAGAACTTGTACGGCTCGATCAGCTGGAAGAACACATCATTCTCGTTCAATGCCACAGCAACCGGCAAGTACCGCATCTTCTTTGTATGGCAGAACGCCAATACGGATACGACTCTGGCGGTGCCGGTAGGCGCATGTATTGACAATATCCAGATCACCACTACGAACTGCGCCAAGCCGTCGAACCTGCAAGCGGATGCATACAACGACACCGTACGTCTGACATGGCAGGGGACGAGCGAACTTTACGTGTTCGAGCGCCGCAAGCGCGGAACGGACAGATGGTATGTTAACAGCGGTCTGAAGCAGAAGGAGTTGATACTGGAAGGACTGAGCGAGGGCGCATATGACTTCCGCGTCCGCGGTGTATGCAACGATGTGGATACCAGTGCTTATGTGTATCTGAATTCGTATGTGGTATATTACCCGGACAGGCATTGCATCGATTATATCCACTTCAACAAGGGCAATATCCATGGTACCATAGGTAACTTCGACAATCCGTACATGCTGTATGATACGATCATGGATTACGGTGAAGAAAGCAAGTACTCACGTCACACATTGAATACGGAGCCGGACAAGTACGACATCCGCACCCGTAATCAGTTGCGTACTATCCCTGAGGGAGAGTTCGCGTCCGTCCGTTTGGGTAACTGGAATGTGGGCGGCGAAGCGGAGTCGATGTCCTTTGAATTCATGGCGGACAGTTTCGCCAATGCCCTGGTGCTGTTGAAGTACGCCGTTGTGTTGGAGGATCCGAGCCACGGAGAGAAAGACCAGCCGCGTTTTACAATGGAGATTTTGGATGAGTATGGGCAACTGGTTGATCCCACCTGTGGTGCTGCGGATTTCCGTGCAGATGCGACGCGCGAAGGATGGCACACCGCAGGTGATGTGACCTGGAAAGACTGGACGACGGTGGGTATGAACCTGATGGAGATGGGACTCGCCGGTCAGACGATCACAATCCGTTTCACGACGTATGACTGTAACTGGAGCGGTCACTTCGGATATGCATACTTCACCCTGGATTGTGCGAGTGCGACTATCACCAGTAGCAGTTGCGGTGATGACCCGGTAATGCAGGTCAATGCGCCGGATGGGTTTGACTATACGTGGTATAACGAAGATGGAGATACGGTGGCTGTCACCAAATCGTTATCCGTAGAGCCATCCGACACGAAAACCTATCGCTGTCACTTGACGTTCGTGGAGAACAAGAACTGCGGTTTTGATCTCTATACAGCCAGCAAGCCCCGTTATCCGTTGGCAGACTTTGAGTATGTGTGGGAGCCGGCGAAGTGCGAGAACCGTGTGCGGTTCATCAACCACAGCCATGTGGTAACCAAGTTCGATGGCGACGAGCAGCATAACTACGACGAGCCATGCGATGAGTACCAGTGGGACTTCGGTAACGGGTTATTCAGTCCGGATGTCAATCCCGTGATCATATTCCCCAACGAAGGCGGCGATATCCCTGTGACCCTGCAATCGTCGATAGCGGAAGGCCGTTGTGTGGATGAGATTACGTACACGATCCATGTGCCGGCTATCGGCGATACGGAGCAGACAATGGAAGCTACTATATGTCAGGGAGAGTGGATCGTATTCGGCGACAAGCAGTCAGATAGTATCTATTATGCTGCCGAAGACGGGCAATACAGAGTTAAGTGGAAATCTGTAGCAGGTTGTGACAGTATATGGAATCTGAACCTAACTACCAGACCGGTATCTTCAATTCAAACGCCTGATACGACTATTTGCGCGGAAGAGCCGCTTGTGATTGACGGTCAGACGTACAAATACAGCACGTCCGGTAAGTTCTACCGTTTCCACAAGAATATATACGGCTGTGATTCCACGCGTTGGTGCAACGTCACCGTGCTGGATTCCATCCTGCCGGATGTGACCATCCGCGAGATGAGCGACGAGCCTAACTCCGGTGCAATCTTCATCAGCGGTACGGGTTACGAATACTACACCGTGAACGGTGGCGCTCCGCAGACGGCGGACTCGATCACCGGTCTGAACGGCGGGCAGTTCGTGCTGGAGTTCTTCAACGACTTCGGCTGTTCGGTAGTGGAGGAAGCGGCGGTGAGTGTATGTATGCCGGGCTGGGTTTATCAGCGCTGGGACGATGTGCTGTCGCTCAAGAACGCTGCGACACTGGAGACCGACTCCGCCAAGCATGTGTTCACAGACTTCCAGTGGTATAAGGAAGGCGAGCCTATCGTTGGCGCGAACCTCGCCTACCTGTATCTGCAGGGCGGCTTGGATCCCGAGGCGCACTACCACCTGGAAATGACTCGTGTGAGCAACGGTGAGCATGTAGCTACATGTCCGTTCCTGCCCGCTGCCAGCGAGACGAAAGATGTGCTGTACGTCTATCCGTCACCCGTGCGCTCGGGCGGTACGCTGACGATCAAGGTCAGTGCTGCGGCTAACGCGACAATCGTCAACGCGTTTGGCGAGGTGGTGCTCACTGCGGCGCTCAGCGAGGGAGAGAACAACCTGACAATCAATGCGCCGGCAGGCGTGTATGTGGTGCAGGTGGTGATGAACGGGCAAACGCATGTGTGCCACGTTGGAGTTATAGACTAAATAGTAATGGTGTGGAAATTTAGAAAATAAACCAAAATAAACCCTTTTGAGCGTTTTGAAGCTGACGCTTCTGATGCTAATGGCTACTAAAATTTCTCGAAAGTAAACTCTCGGATAATTTTTACCATCAATTATCATCACTCTCCGAGCAAAACACTCAAAAGCAATAAAAAACAAATCCACGAACAGGATACTACAAATGTCAGGTTTACGAATGAAACGAGCAATCTATATTATATTGATACTTCTGACAGCGGCGAGCCAAGTGATGATGGCGGCGCCGGCGAAGAAGAATAGCAAGAACAGCAAGAGCAGCAAGAGTTCCGCCAAGGAGTGGAAAGGCGCGACGCGTAACCTCCACCATGTTGCGTTCTGGGGCGGTGGCGGCTATAGCGGCCTAATGAACAACTACGACAACAGTAAGTTCGTGGGCGGCGGCGGTGGCCTGCTCGGTGTAGGTTACGAGTACCGCTACGACAACTTCATCCTGGACGCCGGCGCGGAGCTGAGGATGTTCACCTCGCTGGACAAGGTGACGTTCCCGATGCCGTACGACGTGGCGATGATGGGCGATGGTTACAACCAGACCAAGCACTACACGATAGCCGACCCGCTGAAGGAGAACCATGTAGTGGGACAGGTAATGGTGCCCCTGATGCTTGGCGGACGCTGGGACACATGGTACCTGATGGCCGGTGCGAAGGTAGGTTACACTGTGCTGGGTAACTACAGCCAGAAAGGCAGTTACTCCACCTCCATCACCGACTATAACGCTTACGACCCCGAGTGGACGAACATGCTGGCGCACGGTGTGGAGAACGACCTGCCGTACACTGCCAAGGGCAAGACTGGCTACGGATTGGATGTTGCCGTCTCGGCAGAGATAGGCGTGAACATCAACGGCCTGCTGGGTAAGGAGTGGAACGAGCGCAATAACGCGCGCAAGCACCCGCTGCACATGCGTGCGGCCGTGTTCGCGGATTATGGTATAGTAAGTATGGGGCAGTCGCCCGAAGGAGCGATGGCAATGGTCGATGAGCAGAACCTGACGATGCGTTCGCTGCACTGCTCCGACTGGGCACGAGGCGGACTGAACAGTCTGCTCGTAGGCGTGAAGTTCACAGCCCTGCTGCAGATGAACAAACCCCAGAAGCCCAAACCCGCCAAGCCGGCGATGGTACTATTCGTCACGGACAGCGCTACGAACCAGGGTATCGGTGCCGCGGCTGTGGAGATCACTCCGCTGCAAGGCAAGAAACCGCGTACCACACGCCGCGTGACGAACGCCAAGGGTGTGATGATAGCGAAGATCGCATCCGGGCCGTACGACCTAAAGCTGTCGCATCCGGATTATATAACCACGACGCGCACCTACGACCACGGCGAGTGGGGTGACACGCTGTCGATGAGCCTCACGCCGCGTCCGGACTTCCGGCTCTATGTGCGTGATGCAAAGACCGATGCAATGTTAGCTGCCGATGTGCAGTTCATCAATACCAACGACAAGAAGACTGTCGCCTCCGTTCAGACGGACTCGATCACGGGTTACGCAAGCCAGCGCCTGCCGCTTAACATGCCGCTGCGTATCCGCATCAAGGCGGCAGACCACGTGACGTATGCCGAGACGATAGAGGATATAGGCGGCGAGAAGACCTACCGTCTGGAGCCGATAGAGAAGAAACGTCCGATCGTTATGCGTAACCTGTCCTTTGCGACGAACAAAGCAACCATACTGCCGGAGTCAGAGCCTGAGTTGCAGAACTTGTACAACTTGCTCATCGAGCATCCGGAGATTCGCATACGTATCACCGGTCATACGGATAACGTAGGTTCGGATCGTTTCAACCAGAGCCTGTCGGAGCAGCGTGCGAACAGCGTGCGTCATGAGCTGATCCGACGCGGCATCGCTCCCGAGCGTCTCGAGGCGGAAGGCAAGGGACGTACGGAACCTGTGGCTACGAACGACACCGAGGAAGGTCGTGCACAGAACAGACGTGTAGAGTTCGTGATACTGTAAATGAAGAGATACCTGTACATATTACTGCTTAGCCTGCTGTCGCTGCCGATGGCAGGGCAGGTTGTGTACCAGTGCGACTTTGAGGACGGTGATGAGCGTATGAAGTGGTCAATGAATACCGGAAAGAATCCAACTCTGATCAGCAGGCTGGAGAACAAGTGGTACATTGACTATTCGGGTAATCATGGCGAGACAGGACGTTACGGTCTGTTCATCTCCAATGATGGCACCCATGCGACGTTCACCAATCACAATGCGGCTATTGTGTATGCGTATCGTGAGATAGAACTGCTGCCCGGCACATATTCTGTTTCATTTGACTGGCGCAGCAATTCGTCCGCTCTGTCGGGTGAGGGTATATATGTATGTATCGTTCCGATGGCTGACGAGTCGGTGTCAATAAACAGTGCCGCGCAGACCGTGCCGGAGTGGGTAAGCCGCTATGCACTCAATACGACGGTGCTGGGCGGGAAGGCTACGTGGCAGATGCATTATGCGGAGTTCCATGCATTGGAGTCATATGGCAACAACAAGTACCGGTTGCTAGTAGCCTGGTACCAAAACGCGACGAACATATCATCGCCTCCGTCAGGTATGGTGGATAACATAATCATCTTAGGTGAGGACAAATGCGAGGCTCCATCGAACTTAAGTTACTCACTTGATGCCCAGGCCTTGCATCTGTCGTGGACGGGAAACGCCGACTATTACGACGTGAAAGTATATGACTATAATGAAGACAGATGGCAAATCTTCGATCCGGTAGTAGGCAAACGTCTGGATATAGGTAACCTGACAGAAGGAGTGCATGACATATTCATCCGTGCACATTGCGGGGCAAAGATTTCGGAATATGTACTATTCAAGCCGTTCTATTACCGCAAGGGCAACCGTTGCATAGAGTACTTGGCTTTGGATGACCAGACAAATTGCCGATGCTATACAGGCAGTTATACGAACCAGCGTGAATCATTGAGACGTGTATCGTTCTCGGATTTGTTCCACAGCAATGTATATAGCGGAGATGCAGCACCCCTGTTCTCGCTGCATATCATGCCAGACGAGTTTGATCCTTATACTGACAACATGTTGCGTACCAAACCGGTCGGAGCGGTAGCCTCTGTACGCCTTGGGCGCTTTAACCCGACGTTCGGCGCATGCACTGAATACAATTACACGGTGCCGGACGGCGATCATTCGATCCTGATGTTGCGGTACGCGGTGGTGTTGCCTAATCCGCACCCGAACAATGACCCGCCGGCTAATCCGAAGTTCAAGTTGGAGGTGCTGGCCAACAATAAACCTATTCACGACAGTTGCGGTATAGCGGACTTTATGGCCAGTTACGGTGAGTCCGCTTCGTGGAACACGTCGCAGAATGCCGGTCAAGCGGTGTACTGGAAAGACTGGACGGAAATAGCTATCAACCTGCGCGAGTATGTGGGGCAGAAGATCACTGTACGCCTGATGACTACAGGATGCAGTATGTCGGAGCACGGCGGCTATGCCTATTATACACTGGAATGTGAGGACGGTGCGCTGACGGGTATCAACTGCGGCGATATACCAACTACGCAGTTTGTAGCGCCATCAGGATTTGACTATGCATGGTACCTGCCGGACAACCCCGGGAATATATTAGGACGGGAGCGCGTGTTCGATGTCGATCCGATGGATACGCTGACGTACAATGTGGATGTTATATCCAAGACGAACAGCCATTGTTATTACACCTTGGATGCAACCGCTATTCCGCGCTATCCGGTAGCTGAGGCTACAGCCGAAAAGACTGATGACAGGTGCGAGAACATAATAGTGTTCCATCAGACATGCCATGTCAAGTACAAGAACCAGATTACGGAACAAGAATGGCATACTGACAGGCCGGTAGAGCGGATCGTATGGGATTTCGGTGACGGATCGAAGCCGCTGGTGACGCTCAATGAATATGTGACACATACCTATCCGCGTGACGGCGGACAATATACCGCCACTGTCACGGCAAGCATCGTTGACGGACTGTGCGAGGTGCAACAGGAGATACCAGTCACGTTGCAGAAAATCGGAATAGTGCCTATCGTGGTGCATGCAGATGTGTGTGAGGGCGATTGCTACCGGTACAATGGCAACTATTACTGCAACACCTATATAGATACGGTATATTATCAGTCCGCCGGAGGCTGTGACTCCACAGTGATCTTTGATATTATCATGCACGAGCGGAACTTTGAGGCGGCAGCCGAACTCTGCGAAGGCGGAGAGTATTTTTTCGGCGGCAGAGCACTGACTGAATCCGGCGTGTACACGCATACCTTTACCAGTTCGTTGGGGTGTGACAGTGTTGTCACGCTCACGCTGGAGGTTGAGCCGAAGCTGCTTGTAGCGGTGGATGGTGCGGTGAGTGTATGTGCGGATGACAGCGTACTGAACGTACCGGTGCTGGTGGAGCAGGGCAGGCTGGACAGCGTGTACATCCGGTTTGGCGCAAACGGTGTGATGGCAGGATTTGAGCCATCGTACGCTTTCGGCGGAGAGGATGAGATACAGATCGAGCTGCCCCACAGTGTGATGCCCGGCTCGTACGACGCCGTGATGCAGCTGGGTACGCCCCGTTGCCCCGCGCCCGACGTGCCGCTGACGGTGGAGGTGCAGTATCCTTCAGCCATCATCGCGCAGAAAGACGGCTTCATCGCCCTGCTGAATGCCGACTACAACGGCGGCTACGAGTTCAGCAGTTACCAGTGGTACAAAGACGGGCAGCTGATCCCCGGTGCGCAGCAGTCCTATATCATCGTATCGGAATCCGACCTGGGTGCGCAGTACTCCGTTCTGCTCACGCGTACGGGTGACGGCGTGACGGTAGCGGCTTGCCCGATAACCTATACGGCAGGCGTGCTGGCGGTGGATAATGTATGGGATGCGACGGAGGGAGCATGGACGCTGTACGACGTGACGGGGCGTGTGGTGACGCAGTCGGTGGCGAATGAGCGCCCTGTAATCACAGCAGCCGGAGTGTATATCTTAGTGAACCGGACAACGCATAGAGCGGTAAAGATTGTGGTGCCATGACAAAGAGAGTGACCATAGTGCTGATGTGTATGCTTCTGACCATAGTGTCGGAGGCCGCTACGCGCAAGAATACCTCGCTCACGCCACCGCGTTACAAGGGCTCTGCGCCGGTCACACACTGGCTGGGATTGAGCCTGAACGGTGTGGAGGCGAACATGCTACCCGGCGGCAAAGAGATCAAGACGAAGTTCGGCGGAGGCGGTGGCGGACACCTGCTGTATGAGCTGAATGCCAAAGGCTGGTTCGTCAATATAGGTGTCGGCGCTGATTATATGATCACGAACATATGGATGGGCGCATATACCGACGCGTTTGCGCGTGTTGACCGCATGGGCGAGGCACTAACCTACCGCTATCAGTTCAGCGACCTGAGTGAGCAGCAGCGGCAGCTGCGTGTTGTCGTGCCGCTGCAGATAGGCTATCAGTCGGAGGATATGTGGTACGTAGGTGTGGGAGCGGCATTCCGTACTGCACCTTTGATTAACACCATCGGATCCAAGGCACAGATGTACGCCCAGGGCGAGTATGGCCGCTTCATCGAGCCTATACGCGAGACGCCGTACTACGGCTTCTGGGCGCGCGATACATATACAGGACAAGGAGTGATGCTGTCCGCCACCAACGAGGTGGCACTGGAGGCTGAGGCAGGTGTGAATATACCGCTGCCGATGCAGGTGATCAAGATGCGTGCCGGAGTGTTTGTGGGCTATGACCTGCCGCTGACGAAGTATGAGGCGCGGAGCAGCAGCCCGCTGGTGGACTACTCGGCGGTGAACACCAACCCGCTGACCCAGACGCAGGAGAACGTGAAGCAGAACATCCGCTTCGGCAGTATGCTCGACACATCGCTGGCTGCGCACGATGCGCACCGGTTGCGGGTAGGCGTGCGACTGACGGTGCTGTTTGATATAACACCCAAGCCCAAGCATTGCATGTGCTGGAAATAGCGAAAGAAAACTCTTTTGAGAGCTAATATAATTAACTTAACTAAAATTTTATCACAGATGAAGAAACTTTTTCTCTCTTTGGTTTTGCTACTCGGAGTAGTAGTTGGAGCCAATTCCGAAGCCAATTATGTGCTCCGGGAAAGTTTCGAGGGTGGTCAATTACCCGAAGGCTGGACTCAGGAGAATGTTGCGGGGCAACAGAACTGGGTTATAGAGTCGGAAGATTTGGCTTACCCTGTAGGTGCTGCTGATGGTCAGTATCGTATTGCTTTGCGTAATACGTCATCCCAGACCATTGGTTTCGTTACGCGCCTTATCACACCGGTGATGGACTTGAGTGAGGTGTACCAGCCGATTCTGGTGTTCAGTCACGCTCAGCAACAACGTACCGGTGATGTAGATCAACTGCGTATTCTTTATCGCAGCGGAGCGGATCGTGATTGGGTTGAACTGACAGTCTTCGACAAGAAGATTGCCAAGTGGCAGCTCGATACTATTCCTCTTAACGCAGTATCGAAGACGTACCAGATTGCTTTTGAGGCAACAGACAAATTCGGCCGTGGCGTCGTTCTGGATGACATACGTGTACGTGCTATGCCGACATGTTCTACGCCGGAGAACCTGCAGGTTGACGGTTTGACAACCACATCGTTCCGCCTGCGTTGGAACGGTTCGCTGGATACTGATCAGTTTGAGATCCTGCTTAATAAGGAGAAAATTGATGATCCGAACGTTGTAGATGAGGATGCACTTTGGAAACGTGTGTATGTTGATCCGTCGGAGAACGGTTTCGTATTCTCAACTGGTGATATCCTGACGCGAAATACTGAGTACTACGTGTATATCCGTGCATTGTGCTCGGGTGAATATAGTGATTGGGCTGACATAGTCGTTCGTACGCAAAACATCGTGGATGTGCCCTATTTCCTTGACTTTAACAACTGGAATCACTTGCCAGGATCTGTAATGCCTGTTACCAATCTATATTGGGCAAAAGGAACAGATATCGAGAATAATGCTTCACCGTTTGTCAACGTAAACGAGGAACCGGGTGCTGCTGCAACGAAGCAGAAATCTCCGGATGGTACCCATGTACTTGTATTCGCCGGTGCGAACTCTACATCTACGGCAATCCCTGCCGGTAAGTATGTATATGGAGCTACGCCCGAACTGAACGTGGAGAGTGTAAAAGACCTGATGGTTTCGTTTGTTGGTACAGCTTACCAGTATTACGGAACATACAACAACAAAGAATGGGCAGGTGGCTTGATAGTCGGTGTGATGACCGACCCTCAGGACATTGAGACGTTTGTGCCGGTTGATACCGTATGGGCAAAGGGAAGCCAGGTGTATGGCTACTATCAGATCCCATTGTCGAAATATGAAGGTAATGGCAAGTATGTTGCATTCTTGAGTCGCTTTGATAAGGACAACCTGTTCTTTATTGACAATCTGTCGATCGCTACGCAGCAGGATTATCCGTTGTTGCCGACCTTTGAATATGCTGTGACGGATGGTAATAAGATTACCGTCACGCCTGATACTCATGGTGCAGCTTCGTGGGATCTTATTATCATGTCCAATCAGGAAGTAGCATCGCTGACACCTATCGAGGATAAGATTATCTATTCCAAGACAGGTATTACAGAGGCTTCGTTTACAGCAGTTGATGATACCCTCATTGATACCAGTATCCAAATCTATGTGCGTGCGAATAACGTATATAGTTTGCCGGAGCGCGTACTCATGCCGGAGAAGTTGACAACCTTCCCGCGTGTTATGAGTTTCAAGACTGCAAACAATAAGCATACTCTCCAAGCGATAAAGAGCAATTGGATTTATTCTACAGCTATAACTGCTATACCTGAGGGTATCCGCTGGAAGTACGATAACAATAAGAAATATGCAAATGTTAGTACTCTGACAGGTTCATCAACCACTTCGCTTGCCGGCTACTCGGATATGTCGTATGCATACTTCTACAATAGTTATCAGAAAGGTCAGGAGAAAGAGACTTATGCGGCGCTCCCTGCTGTAGATGATGTCAAGAAAGTGCAGCTCTCATTCTATATGACTGCAACTTCCAGCACGACGTATCCGGAAGATATTGCCACGATTGCTATCGGTGTAATGAGTGACCCGTATGATATCAAGACTTTTGTTGCTCTTGATACGATAGTTGGTGAGAAGGGACGTTACAACCAGTATCTCGCTACATTTGAGAAGTACACAGGCACGGGTAAGTTTATTGCATTGCGCGGAGTTCCGTCGAAGTTGCAAGACAACAGCACATCAGCTCAGATGATGACCTATGCGCTCTTCGATGATGTTACTATTGATCTTATTGCAGAGTGTAATGCTGCTGCCGGCATCCAAAAACAGGTAAGCGATACATCGCTTGTTCTCAACTGGGCAGCAAACGGTGCTACCAAGTGGAATGTGAAGTTGTACTCCAACGCTACCGAGAAGAAGGTTCGCGAAGGCGTTTATACATACACTGTACAGGAGGAAGACTTGATTGAAGGCAAGGATATTACAACTCCGACGTATGAGAACAAGGCACTTAAGCCGCATACGGATTATTACTATCAAGTATCCACTTACTGCGGTGATGAACTGATAGAAGGCTCGTACGTAGGTGTTAAAACTGATTGCGCTGCGAATGGTGAGGCACTGCCGTATTTCGAGGGCTTTGAGGGCTATCAGAATGTCGGAAGTCAAGTGCAGAAGATCGCAAACTGCTGGACTACAAAGTTTGTAGGTTATGCATACAGCAGTTCGCCGACAACTTATTCGCCGTATATTGCTTCTTCTTCGACTTATGCCCATAGTGGTACCGGCTACCTGTCGTTCAGTCACAGCAGCACATCACAAAGGGCTTGGGTGGCTCTGCCGAAGATGGATGTAGATAGTGTGAACCGTCTGCAAGTAAGCTTCTGGATGAAGGGTAACTCCGCAGCATACGAAGATAAGATAGCTGTAGGTGTCCTGACTGATCCATTGGATACTGCTACTTTTGTCAGTGTGGATACCATTGTGGTCAAAGGTACTGCATGGGAAGAGTTCATAGTTCCGTTGAATAAATATCACGGTGACGGTGAGTATATATGTATCAAGAAGACCGTAAGTGACAAGCACTACTACTACATGGATGACGTCAAGGTTAAAATGTTGAGTAGTTGTGGTAGTAAAGTCAGCGGTATCAGCGCAACCCGTCTGGATGATGGTACAGCCTTTAAGTGGAGCACTCAGGACGTTTCCGGCTATGAGCTGATGATTACGACTGCTGAACTCGAAGATCTTGATAATATCGATAATTCCAAAGTGCTCTTGCGTAAGCAGGTTGAAACCTTTGTGGATACCGTACTGAATTCATCGGCTGCCTTTGCTTCGAATACGCAGTATTTCGCTTATGTTCGTACATATTGCTCGGCGGCTAACACCGGAGAGTGGTCGAATGCAGTAAGCTTCAAGACTGCTTGTATGCCTGAGACACCTGAGAGCTTCGGCGTAGAAGACTTTACAAGTGCAGAGCGCTTCGATTGCTGGACCCCCGGTCTGAACATCATCAACAAAGCGGGAGGTAATCCGACACAAACAGCTAAACTTATGCCTGCTGCTACCCCCTATTACCTCTATCTCTATGATGCCAAGTTTACCCCGACTTCGGGTAAGGAGAAAGGTGGACGATCCTACGTGATTATGCCGACACTTGATGTGGATAGTGTGTCGAAGGTTGAGATTACGTTCCAAGCTCACTGCGGTGCAACTTCAACAAACAAGGGAATTCTTGACGTTGGTGTTTGCGTGGATAATTTTGATTCGTACATGAAGGTGGATTCAGTAGCACTGAAAACCGTGTCGTCAGTAGCCGCTGCTGCCAATTACGGTTTCAACGAGGCGCTGTATTATACTGTTCGTTTCACAGACTACGTAGGTGACGCTGAAGGAAACTTCGGTAAGAAGATCGTTCTCCTTAGCCGTGGTAACATTGATGCAAACAACTATGTAAATCTAAAGAATCTGAGCATCCGCCGTCTGGCTTCTCTCAATGAGCCAATCGATGTAACGATACCCGACTCTACAATTACCGTTGGTCAGGCCATCGTTAATTGGGATGCGCAGGATGGTGCAACAGGCTATGATATCAAGTATGCTACGGCAGCGATTGATCCGGAGCAAGACACCGTATTGGTAGCAGGAACGAAAGCGACCATCAAAACCGTTACTTCGGCTACGAATACCGTTACGCTGACCGACCTGCCCGGCTTGACCATGTACTATGTATATGTACGCTCGACGAATGCCGAGGGCAAGAGTATCTGGTCGAACATGCGCAAGTTCAAGTCATCTTGTCCGGTTGCATTTAACCTGCCATACAGTCAGGACTTTGATAGTTACCTGAGTGGCGCTGCAAACTTCCCTGATTGCTGGGAGCGTTTCTATCCTGAAGCAGCGACTTCGGCTCCTTTGTACGTATATTCGAGTGCAAAGAACGGTTCAACGGGTAATGGCCTGTATATGGGTAGTACCATTAAGAACGGCGCATCGTATGCTGTTCTTCCGAAGATGGAGAAGGCTGTTAAGGACTTGATGATTAGCTTTGTTTACAAGTCCAATTACAAGACAGCCACACAAAGCACCTCTGGTGGACCGAAACGATTCATGGCTATCGGTGTGGCTTCGGATATATCAAGTCAGGCTAAATTGTTGGAGACAGTGACATGGATGGATACTATCATCTGTGAGAATAACACCTCATTCTCAGATTACACGTTTGCATTCAACGAATACACGGGCGCAGGCGAGTATATAATATTCTGTGGCTATGGTGGCTCAAATGCAAGTTCGGCGACGAATACTACGGTTGGTGGTCTCTATATTGATGACCTGCTGATTGAGAAGATCCCGACCTGCTTCCCTGCAACGGTTGAACAGAAGACAGCTACTACATCGACAGTTACTGTGGACATAACTGATAATTTCGACCAGACGGCATGGGATCTCTCGTTCGCTGTTGGCAGTCAAGAGCCGGAAGAGGGAATCATCAAGACTGTGCAGTTGACTGATACGATTCAAGGTGGTTTGTTCCTCATCGAGGGGCTTCCACACAGCACCCAGTTCAACGTATATGTACGCGCTAACTGCGGTGGTGGCGACGTCAGCAAGTGGTCGAAGCCCGCTGCTATGAAGACGATGTATCTGCTTTCGTTGGATCAGGCTAACTGGGACTTCGAGTACACAGATGACGAGCGTACTAACTATCTGATTACCGTTCCCGGAACGACGAGTCGTTCGTATTTGACCGATCCGCAGTTCACGGAAGGCAATGCTAGTGCAAATGCTACCTACTCATACTTCCCGTATTTGTATCCGAAGTCTGTTCCTACTTCAGCAACAGCGGCTATCTATGGTTACAAGAGTGAGTTCTCAATGCTCCTGTATTCGTCTTCAAGTTATGCGGCTTATTGCACATCCTGGTTTGCTCTGCCGGAGATTGACGCGAACTTGGATACACTCCAACTCCGCTTTGATGCTACGTCGGCATACATAAGCGACCGCTCGACAATGGCACTCTCCAACACCTATGCGAAAGGAACGTATCCTCACTCCGTAAAGGTTGGTATAATGAGCGATCCTACTGATTGGAGCACGTTCACTGAACTGAGCGAATATGTATTCCCTGAAATTACAGCAAGTACGGGTGATGATGACCATAGTCACTGGAACCACTACACGCTTAACCTCTTCGGAGCTAAGCTCAAAGGCAAATACATTGCATTTGCTACGGATTACAAGGCAACTAACTATGCTTATATCGACAACATCGTTGTTGAGGCACAGACGGGCTGTGGCGCTCCGAGCGGATTGAATGTTGTTGACTCTACGCTGACTGCAACAACCGCTGAGGTGGTTTGGGTAAGCAACAAGCTCAAATGGAATCTCCAACTACTCGAGCAGGTGGATGATACCACAACAGCCGTCGTGCTGGATTCGATTGTTACGGTTCCTGCAATGCAGTATGAGACCAAGGTGGCTCTTAAGGATCTCAAACCGAATACGAACTACACGCTCAGCGTGAAGACTATCTGCGGCGATGAGGAAGAAAGTGAAGTGGTTGAGAAGACTTTCATTACTCCGTGTGCTGCATACGCATTGGATGAGTCGGTATGGAACTTCGAGGATAACCTCTATCAATACGGTGCATCTGCCTCGTATCTCATTCCGGAATGTTGGAAGGTTGGCGGAATCAGTGTGAATAAGTCCACAATGGCTGTTACGGCTGAGACGAAGCAATCTAACATGCCGTATGCAATTGCCAATACCACCTCTTATCTGTATGCACAAGGCGGTACGGAGACCACAGATCGCGCATTGCAATTCTATGCATCTCCTAGTTCCACAGCAGCAAAGGTTGTATGGGCTCAGATGCCTGAGTTGGCTTCGACCGACAATGTTCAGCTCCACTTCTGGGCACGTGCCGGCTATTGCCGCAAGTCTACGCAGAAAGTTTACTCGGCGAATGCCAATTACATCAAGAAGTTGTACATCGGTACAATGACTGATGTAGAGGACTACTCGACATTTGTCAAACTCGATTCGGTAGAGTACACGCACGACCTCACCACCTCGATGCTTTACACCGAGGATGAGGATGAGTTCTGGCAGGAGTTCCTTGTCCCGCTGGATAAGTTCAACGGCGGAAAGCCTGTGTTCGCACTTGAGGCTACCAACGATAAGGCTACATACTACTTCATTGATAACCTTGAGGTATTGCCGAGCGACTATTGCTTCCGTCCGACAGGTCTGAAGGCTGATAGCGTATTCAGTGACCGCGCTCAGATCACATGGCGCAAGGCTAATCGTCCTGTACAGGTTCAGTTGGCAACAACTGAGGACTTTGCTGATGAGTCGCTCGTTCTCGACTCGCTCGCTGCAGCAGATATCAATGTCCTGAACTTGACTGATCTGCCGTCTGAATCGAAGCTCTATCTCCGCGCCCGTTCAGTATGCGGTGAGAACGAGAAGAGCGATTGGGTGAATGGCGGTTCGTTCCTTACGTTGGCTAAGCCGTTCTACCGTGAGACCTTCAGCACATTGCAACTCTTCCCGGAGGGATGGAAACGCTATGCGAAAGCGATTACTGACTTTGTAGACACAACGGCTAATGCACTGGGTACTCCGGCATCGGCTACTGTTACTACCAACTGGTATCGTTATCCGTCATCCATCGGTCTGCCGGCCGGTCACCTCATGTGCAATGTATATGCAACAGATAAACGTGTGATTGTGTCCAACGAGATTGATCTGACCAAGCTTGCCGAGAACGACTTGGTAGGTTTGAGCTTCGACCTCGCTATGACTGACGGTAAGGAGCACAAGGGCGCTGAGCCTGACCGCATCACCGGTTTTGATGATGCGTTCGTAGTTGCGATATCGTTGGATAACGGTGCTACATGGAAGAGCGAAGACCTTACCGCATGGGCTAACCAACCGTTGGCAGTTCACGTTGACAAGAATACGGGAGATACCACGTACGTAGAGCCGAAGTATGTTTATAACAACATCTCGTCGAAGTTTGGTGGTGAACGCGTATTCATCGACTTGAGCAAGTATGCCGGTAAGATTATCAACTTTGCATTCTACGGCGGATCTCTCGAAAGCAATGCGGACAATGATCTCCATATCGACAATGTCCAGATCAACACCTATCGCTTGAACGAATACGATGCAACGACCTGCCGCTGGGAGGACTATGCAGACAATGACTTCGAGATTGGCGTTGAAGAGTTCCGTATCGGTAGTACAACGACCTACGAGAAGTATGTTCCGGGCGATGTGATTGGCGCAGACCGTCTTGCACGTTTGAATCTGTCAGTAACTGATGACCAGCGTTCTGAGCATAATGACACGATATGCGAAGGTGAAACGTACATGAAGTACAACTTCAACTTCATCGCAACGAAGAGTGGCGTATATCAGCAGAAGTTGACATGCGAGAACGGCTGCGATAGCGTATCTGTTCTGAACCTGACCGTTCTGCCTAAGGTATATGAGGATATGTTCGACGAGATCTGCCACGGTAAGTATATGGAGTACTGTGGTGAGAAGCATTACACCACAGGTATCTACGAGTGCGTATATACCGGCTCCAACGGCTGTGACTCTATCGTTCGTCACCACCTCACCGTTCGTGAGATCCTGACAGGCGAAGAGACCGTATACCTCTGCCCGAATGCAGAAGTAACGTTTGGCGATACGACAATCACCACTCCGGGTATCTACACCCGCGTGCTGGATGCTGACGGATGCGATTCGCTTGCTACGCTCAATGTGATCGAAGCATTGGCTGACACCGTTATTCTGCGCGCTGCAATCGTATCGGGTGATACGTATAGCAACGATCCGTGGCGTGGCTTGTCACGTGCCGGCGATTATCCTATCTCACAGGATAACATCTACGGTTGTGACTCTACTACGATTCTGCACCTGATGGTTGCTCTGCCTAACGGTACGATCTACGATACTATTACTACTGCCCAACTGCCGTACGTGCTTGACGGAGAGGAGCTCCTCCCCGAAGGTACAGAGGCCGGCGTATATGAGAAGACGATTACGCGCGATAACGTAACGTTCACGCTCGTGATTGTGGTTGATTACGCTGACGCAGTGGCTAACATCTTCGCTAACAGCCTTGCTCTGGAGCCGAACCTCGTAGGTGTAGGCCAGCCGGTACAGGTTGTTGGTACGTTCAGCAACGCCGAGGTTGAGGTAATAACGGCTACGGGTGCTATCGCATTCCGTCAGCAGTTCAACGGTCAGGTCACCCTCCCGGGTATGCCTGCTGCTGGTATTTATCTCGTTCGCCTGACTAATAAGACGGGCACGTATCACGGCAAACTGGTTGTTAAGTAACCATTGCCGGATGTATATATAAGAAAGGGCGTGTCTTTGTGCACGCCCTTTCTTTTGCTAATAACTCAAACGTCACACAAAAATAGCATGAGACAGTTGAGACACTTGATACAGTTGTAGTGCCCACAAATTTAGAGAATTACGCACAAAGTGTCTCAAGAGTCTTAAAAATTTCATGTAAAAAAACTACCATTAAGCGCAGCGGTGTTCTGTTCCGGCGGTATTCCGCCATTCATGCTTCTTTCTTTCCAGGCGTTTGTCAAACACCGACCTTTCTTCTTTTCCAGGCAAATTTAATTTGCCGCTCAGTATTGTCAATTTCTTTTAGTGAACATTGGCGTATTCAATTGTTGATTTTTACTCGCCTCGCGCGGATGTGAGGGCGCGCGTAGATAGTTGTTCATTGGTGGTTGTATAGTGCTTATAGGGGGCAAATCGTACTTGCAAAGGAGTGCAACCGCAATCCTTCACTTCTGCACACCAATCGTACGTAAGCAATTTGGGATACAAATAGGGCGTGCCATCATTCATGACACGCCCTGATTAACGTTGTCCTGCGGAATGCTTTCTCTTGCTTTCCGCCGCGCCGCAACAATCGACCTTAACTGGCCGCTTGGTCGTATATGCGGTAGTAGTCCTCTACAATCTCATGCAGACCGTTGCGCTCGCACTGCTGCAGGATATAGCCGAGCACAGCGTCATAGTGATCCAGCGTATTCTTCATAGCCTTGCGGCGATCCTTGTCGAGCGACTTGCCCCAGATGATATACTCGGCGCACGTCTTGGCTACATCACGCAGGATAGGTTCGGCTTTCTCCTTCGCTCCCATGCGTACATACAGCAGAGCCATCGAGGCTGCCGTATAGTCATAACCGACATTCGTGCCCGGTAACTCCTCAAAGCACTTGTCCAGCACCGCCGTGGCACGCTCATAATCTTTGCGGTTGACGAGCACCTCTGCCAGTTGGGCGAACATCATCCGGTGTGTGCGGCACATGCGTAGCGTGTTCTCGTCCAGATAGATCCCTTCGGCCTTGCAGTTGCCGTACTCGAACTTGTTCATCATGTTGTCGTACATCTCCTCCACTGCCACACGCGGCTGACCGTTGGGCGAGCGTGTAGGCGTGATGCGGTAAGCCATACCTGTGCACTCGAAGTAAGGCTCCAGACCCATGTAATAGTCAGGACCTACACTCACGGCGAAGTACATCGGGCGCTGCCAGTTGTTCTGAGCAAGCATCTCCATGATCATCATTTCCGAGCGCGTGAACCGACGGGCTTTCTTCATGTTGATATGGCTGCTGTCCGGCGCAAGTACATACAGTTGGTCTGACGGCAGGTAGTTCTCGCCCTCACGGTTCTTGGTCTTCGGGTCATCCGAGCGCAGGAACTGGAACGCCTTCTTAACCTCCAGCGGCTGACCAAGACGGTTATCTGTCCATACAACCTCGTTGGTACCCGGCATAAAATCCTTGTATTCCCATGTGATAGGCAATGCCGGCGAGTCGTAGTATGGACGTTTCATCTGCGATATGTACCAGTCGGTTTGCAGGTACGACAGGTTGCATACGCGCAGGTCAGTACCCACACCTTCTACCTCCTGGTTGTACCACAAGGGGAAGGTGTCGTTGTCGCCGTTCGAGAATATAATTCCTTCTTTCTGGCACGACTTGAGGTAGTTCGCTCCGAAGTCACGGCATACATACCGCTGCGAGCGGTCGTGGTCGTCCCAGTTCTGTTGCGCCATGAGTGCAGGTACACCCAGCGTGACTACAGTCACTACCAACGCGGCCAGTGTCTTGCCGCTTTCGGATTTCAGCGATTGGTTGATGCTGTCAATCAGCGCCAGCACACCGAAGCCGATCCATATACAGAACGCATAGAACGATCCCGCATACGCGTAGTCACGCTCACGCGGCTGGTAAGGTGTCTGGTTCAGATAGACCACGATTGCCAACCCGGTCAACAGGAACAGCAGTGCCGTGATCGTGAATGAACGTAAGCCGACATAGTCAATAGATGCTTTCGACTTTTGACTTTCGACTTTCGACTTAATTGACGTCTTCGTCGCCTGCCATACGATACCTATCAGTCCTAACAGCAACGGCAGCATGTAATAGACGTTGTGCCCTTTGTTCTCCTTCAACTCAGTAGGCAGTAAATCCTGATCGCCGAGCATGGCGTTGTCTATAGCATGGAAGCCTGTTATCCAGTTACCTTTGTGCAGTTCGCCGTAGCCCTGCAGGTCGTTCTGACGGCCGGAGAAGTTCCACATGAAGTACCGCCAATACATGTAGTTCACCTGGTAGCGGAAGAAGAACCGCAGGTTCTCGCCGAACGTAGGTACATACTCTGTCTTCTGTTGCCCACAGTAGTCGTACTTCACGCGGCGACCCTTGATGTCCGCCCACTCCTTGTAGGCATTCACGTGTGAGCCTTGCGACGACCACATGCGTGGAAAGAGCATCATGAACTCTTTCATATATACGTATTGCGTCTTGTAGCCGGTGATAACGTAATGATCTTTCTCCCCCTCAACCCGCGGAGCCGGTGCATACTGCGCGTGACCTGCCTTCTCAACGGGAATACACATGTTGCCGCGTATCTCCAGCTCGACGGGCGCATTGTAGGTCTGGCCGTACAGCAGAGGCGTGTCGCCATACTGCTCACGGTTGAGGTAGTACTTGAGTGAGAATACGTTGTCCGGGCTGTTCTGATCCATCGGCGTATCAGCCGCCGAGCGGATGACCAGTGCCGCATACGAACTGTAACCGATGATAATCACCGCAATCATCACACTTGCCGTGTTCAGCAGGCGTGGCGATACCAGTTCTTTCTTCAGCATCAGCAGTACCGCCAATGCAATCACGATGAGCACACCTATCACGGCACTCTCGCGCAGGAATGGTGTACCTGCCAGCGTGAACGCGCACAGGAATGCTATAATCTGGTGCGTACTCACTCCTGACTGCTGATTGCTGCCCGCTGACTGCAGACTGCTGACCACAGCCCATACAAGCGCTGCTGCCAGCAGTACCAGATAAACTGCCAGACCCGTGTTAAACGGCAATCCCATACCGTTGACAAACGCCAACTCAAACCAGCCTGCTATCGTCGGCACGCCCGGGATAATTCCGTACAGCACGAACGCCAATATGCCTACTGACGCAAGGAACGCCAATATGATTCCGCTCCACGAGAACTCGAACTTGCGGAAGTAATACACCAGCACGATAGCCGGTATAGTCAGCAGGTTCAGTAGGTGCACGCCTATACTCAGTCCCATCAGGTAGGCAATGAGTATCAGCCACTTGTCAGAGCCTTCTTCGTCCGCGTGGTCGTACCACTTGAGTATGAGCCAGAACACCACAGCCGTGAATAGCGACGACGAAGCATACACCTCGCCCTCTACGGCACTGAACCAGAACGTGTCGCTGAACGTGTAGGCCAACGCACCTACCGCGCCTGCACCGAGCAGGGCAATAATATGCGCTACGCTGTCAGGCGCAACCAGTTTCTTTGCCAGAGCAGTAATCGTCCAGAACAGAAATAGGATAGTGAACGCCGAAGCCAGTGCTGACAACGCATTCACGCACATCGCTACATGCGATGCATCGCGCGCAAACAGTGAGAAGAAGTGACCCATCAGCATGAAGAACGGTGCTCCGGGCGGGTGCCCTACGTCGAGCTTGTCGGCGGAGGAGATAAACTCACCGCAGTCCCAGAACGAAGCAGTGGGTTCGATGGTTAGCAGATACGTGACGGCTGCAATGGCAAACACCAACCAGCCCGTTATCACGTTCCACCGTTTGAATACTTTTTCCATTATATGAATTGATTTCTATTGAAACAGATGAATATATTGTGCACAAAAGCCTGCAAAGTTACAAAAAAAATCCCATATTTGCAAATAATTTGCCACTTTTCATAAAAAATACCAATAAATAGCTATTGCAAATATCAAAAAAAAGCAGTAACTTTGCACCCGATTTTTAATTGAGACTATCATAATATAATGTCAACTGATCATTCCCACATGTCTAACCCCTTGTATATCACCGTTGTCGGCTTGGACGGCAGTGGCAAGAGTGCCGTTATCGAGCGCCTTGCTTCGCCCGACAGAGTGTTTGCCGAGTGCTCGTCTCACGAGCAGATGGATACGCTCACCACGCCTACGGATGTTGTTTTGCAGGTCGTGGATGCCATGCGCTTGCGCGAGTGCCTGCAGATAACACCATCGTTCATGGAGCATCGCCATCCGATGGTCATCGCCATCAACCGGTACGACCTCTTGCTCCAGACAGGTCATAGCCTTGATCTGGCTGTGTTCCGCGAGCAGACAGGCGTGCCGACCTTGCTGGTCAGCACCGTGACAGGTGAGGGCTTGCAGGAACTCTCCGATACGCTCAACCGCGTGGCTGCGGATTCTTCCATTCGCCGGCAAGAGCGGTTCATCGTCCATGGTTGGGAGCAGACGGACGCCGAGGCGTGGCACGCCTACATGGAAGGCTTGCTCATGCAGGTACTTATCCACCCCGCCTCCGATACTCGCACATGGGAGGAACGTATCAACTGGCTGCTGACCAACAAGTGGACGGGATTCCCTATCTTCTTTGCCGTCATGGCATTTGTGTTCTGGTGCACGTTCGCTATCGGCGGGCCCATACAGGAGTGGATGCAGGGTGGAGTGGACTGGCTGTATGACCAGATTGTCGGTGCTATGTCTGACGGCTGGTTGCGCAGCCTGCTGGCAGATGGTGTGGTGCAGGGCGTTGGTTCGCTCGTTACTGCATTGCCGAACATCATTATCCTGTTCTTCTGCTTGAGTGTGATTGAGGATGTCGGTTACACGGCACGTATCAACTTCCTCATGGATAGTTTCATGCACCTGTTGGGCTTGCACGGACGCAGTTTCTTCCCGCTACTCATGGGCTTCGACTGCAATGTACCCGCTATCATCGCTGCACGTGAAACGATCCCTAACCCCAAGAACCGCGCCGTTACAATGCTCATGGTGCCGTTCATTAGTTGCTCGGCGCGCCTGCCGGTGTATATATTGCTCATTACTACGTTCTTCCCCAGCCACCATGCGCTCATCCTCGGCTCGCTGTATCTGTTGGGTATGTTGCTGAGTTTCGTTATGGCGTTTGTCCTGAAGAAGACCAAGTGGTTCCGCACAGGTGACGATGACACGGTTAACGAACTCCCTGACTTCAAGTTGCCTTCGTTCCGTTCTATCACGGCACACGTCTGGTTCCGCGTCAAGGATTTTCTTAAGAAGATCACCACTGTTGTGCTCTTTGCATCAATCATCATCTGGGCGTTGGAGTTCTTCCCTGCCGGTAATGTGACGGATATCGAGCACTCGTGGCTTGCCGATATAGGCCGTTGGCTTGAGCCGCTGATGGCACCGCTCGGTTTCGACTGGCGTATGTGCGTATGCCTGATGACAGGTATCCCTGCCAAGGAGGCTATAGCCGCCACGTTTGCCATACTCTTCGGCTACGATCTCTCAACCATGGCATTGTCTGCCGGCACAGCCTATGCGTTCCTTGTGTTCATCCTGTTGTACTTCCCGTGCGTGGCTACCGTATCTACCTTGCGCAAAGAGGTCGGCTGGAAGTGGGCAACGTTTTCTGTGATTAACTCGCTTGTCGTGGCTTGGCTGATGGCTTGGCTGGTACAACTGATATTGTAACAATGATACAACAGATTCTTACCATATTGATCATTGCTTGTGCAGCCTTCGGACTGTGGGCGTACGTTCGCAAGGAGCAACGTCATAGTTGCGCTTGCGGTGGCTCGTGCAGCGATGCCTCTGATGGTGGTTGTAGTGCATGCGCGTTGAAGCAGCAGTGCTGCAAGGCGCAAAACAATAGTATACAACAATGACGCATACGTGCTTGCGATATATGCTCTGCCTGATTGCCGCCGTAGTGGTGGCAGCCACCAGTTGTGGCGCTACATTGGAGCACCATTGCGCGCATTGTGCTGCCGCACATACCGAACATGCGCATCACGGCTGCTGCGAGCAGTGCGACCGCTGTGCCCATTGCGGTGTGATACAAATCGATTCTACTGTAACCTGCCTGACGCATGTGCTGCAACTACCATCGCCCGAGGCACTGGAGATGTTGCATTGCATCGTGCCGCTGAACGGCATAGATATACCCGAGTGGTCATTGCCCGAACATCTGCATACAGGTGAACCGCCCGATATAAAGGTGAAAGGTAGAGTTGTTCTCGCCAAGATAAAGAGCTTGCTTCTTTAGCGGATAGCGCGGCTTGCCGCGTTGTGCCCGGCAAAATAGTTTTGCCGTTACTATTTATCCGTTAACAATCAAGCATTCTTTATTATGAACAAATATTTACGTTTTTCTCTATTGATAGCAGTCTTGTCAGCCTCCCTGACTGTGTCGGCGCACCTCCACGGTGTGGTTCTTGATGATCAGGGTGAGCCGCTTGCCGGTGCTAATGTCTGGTGGGCGGAGACAACTGTCGGCGCGACAACCGATGCCGAAGGCATATTCGAGATCGAACCTGTCCGCCAGACCAAACTGCTGGTTACCTCGTTCCTCGGTTACCGCAACGATACCACGCGCGTCAAGGATCGTTCGACCATCATGGTCGTACTTGTTCCCGACGATCAGCAGTTGGACGAAGTGACTGTTCAGGCGCGCCGCCAGTCGGTTATCAAGTCGCGCTACTCGGCGTTTGACGTCCAGTCGTTCGGGCAGGGCGAACTCTGCAGGGCTGCATGCTGCAACCTGAGCGAGAGCTTCGAGACCTCGGCGTCGGTCGATGTATCCTACGCCGATGCAGCCACGGGCGCCAAACAAATCAAACTGCTCGGCTTGAGCGGCACCTACGTGCAACTGCTCACCGAGAACACGCCTGCCGTGCGCGGATTGGCGCAGAACTTCGGCATGGAGTATATACCCGGTCCGTGGATGGATGCCGTGCAGATCAGCAAGGGCACATCATCGGTAATCAACGGATACGAGGCTATCACCGGACAAATCAACGTCGAGTACCTCAAGCCGCAGACGCAGGAACCTGTTGCCGTCAACCTGATGCTGAACAAGGAACTGCACGCCGAGGTCAACCTTACAGGCGGATGGGATATACCTATCCCCGACGACCCGATGCTCGGCACCTTGGCAACAGGCGTGCTGGCGCATTATCAGGAGGGCGCGTGGCCGATGGATGATAATATGGACGGTGTGTTGGATATGCCTACTAACCGTAACCTCAACCTGCTCAACCGCTGGTACTACAAGAACGACGAATATACCTTCCAGTTCCTCGCACGCGGCTTGCACGACGAGCGCCACGGCGGACAGCGTGACAACTATATGATGCGTAAGATGGGACGCTCGCTGCCTGACAACCCGTACCTCATCGACCTGCGCACCGACCGCGTGGAAGGGTTCATGAAGAACGGTATAGTCTTCGACGAAGAGTCAGGTATGTCGCTCGGTATCATTGCTGCCGGCTCGTATCACGACCAGATGAATACCTACGGACGCAGCAATTGGAAGGCTTCACAGGCGAACGGCTACCTCAACGCCATCTTCCAGAACACCTGGAGCAGCGAGCATCACCCTCACCACCATCACCACGGTGAGGCTGAGCATGAGGAGCATGACGAGAGCCACGAACTGGCGCACAAACTCTCTGCCGGCGTTAGCGTGAACTACGACAGATATTGGGAAACCGTCAACCTGTTCAACGGCACCGATCTGCCTGCCAATCTCGGACGGCAGGAGGTAACACCCGGTATCTTTGCCGAATATACGTTTACGCACGGCGAGAACCTGTCCGTCATTGCCGGACTGCGCGGCGACTGGTCGAGCATGTACGGCGCGTTTGCCACACCGCGACTGAACATCCGCTATGCGCCGTTCGAGTGGTGGACACTGCGTGGTAGTGTAGGTTTGGGCTATCGCTCGCCGAACATCATTGCCGACAACGCTGCCTATCTGGTCAGCACGCGCTCGTGGGATATGTATAGCCCGATTGCTGCCGGTGATACCTATCAGCAGCATATACATCAGGAGCGAAGCATGAACGCCGGACTGACTACCGTGTTCGATATACCTGTCGGGCAGCGTAACTTGCAGATTTCGGCGGAGTATTACTACACGCGGTTCTTCGAGTCTATGCTTATGGATCTCGATGGTACCACCGGCGCGGTATCGCTCTTCAACCTGACGGATATACCCGGCGCACAGGCGTTCAGCCACACCGCACAGATCGAAGCCTCGATGGAGGTGTTGCGCGGATGGACGGTCACCGCCGCGTTCCGCTACAACGATGTACGCCAGACATCGTTCTATCAGCCAGGGGCAGGTGTGCCCGGTTATTATACCTTGCGTGAGAAAGCTTTGCAGAACCGCTTCAAGGGACTGATAACTATGAGTTACGTCACACCGCTCAAGCATTGGCAGTTCGATGTCACCGCGCAGTTCAACGGACCGGGACGTATGCCGGACGGTGTGGTCAACACCGCTTGGCAGTTGCCGGGAGCGAATATGAACCTGCCCAGACTGACTGCCGACAACAGTTGTCAGTATTACACCGCAGCCGACGGAAGTATGTACCACAAGTGGTATCCGCAGCTCTTGGCGCAGATCACCAAGTATTGGCGTACATGCTCGCTGTACCTTGGCGCAGAGAATATGACTAACTTCACGCAGACGAATCCTATCGCCGGCACTTACGACACGCAAGGGCAGGTTATCATGGATTACTCGCGACCCTTTGATGCATCGATGGTATGGGCGCCTACTACCGGATGGAAGATTTATATCGGCTTCCGCTGGGCACTCGACCGACCCGAATAATTGGACTTTTTATGTAAATAGTAAATCATAAATCGTAGATCGTAAATCGTAAAATCGTAAATATTAAAACTATCCCTACTGTTCTTTGTAAAACGCTAATTATTACATTCTTATTCACAGCTTTGCCCATGGCGGCGCAGTACGATGCGCACGCCATGGGCAACTACGGCTACCTGCTCTTCGATAGCGAGCTTGTCAAGGATTTTACGATCTCCCTCAGTTATAATCTTTGCAAGTATTTATGTACAAGGTGGGTCGGAAAGCCCATCACTGTATAGAATGAGCCGCTTATCTTGCTGACGGCTATATAACCTATCCACTCCTGTATGCCGTACGCACCGGCTTTATCCAGAGGTCGGTAGTGACTTACGTAGTAATCAATATCTGCCTCACTCAGCGGCTCAAATGTTACGTCGCAGCAATCCACCTCGGTTGTCATCCTGACCTCCGGTTGCTGACTGCTGACTGCTGATTGCTGACTGACGACTTCCGCAAACGTCACAGCGGTATATACCTGGTGCGTCTTGCCGCTGAGTAGCCGGAGCATCTGTTTGGCTTCGTCTTCCGAATGCGGCTTGCCTAACACCTTACCCTCCAGCCAAACAATGGTATCGGAGGTAATCAGCAGTTCGTCAGCCGCTAACGCATGCGTGCGCGTGTACGCCTCCGCCTTGGCGCGCGATATATACATAGGTATATCTCCGCCTTGCAATTCCGGAGGATACGATTCGTCTGCGTCAATGCTGACCTCTGTGTGAGGTACATCTAACCCGCGTAACAACTCCCTCCGGCGGGGGGACTGTGAACCTAAAATGATTTGCATCTTCTATTCGTTCTATGTTCCCGGCTCTTACAACATCTTGCTGATTACGAAACTGTATAGCACGCCCATCAGCATCACAAACTTCATGACAGCCTGTGCCGTGCGGTACTCCGACGAGATACGTGCCGACCACAGCAGCCACAGCACACAGGCTATCGGCACCAGCAGCCCGAACACCGCGTAGCGTATATGCAATGTGTTCCATGTGTGCGGAAACGGTATAACCCACCACGCCAGCCACACTATGGCGCCTGCCAGCAGAAGCAGCAGAACTGTCACAATGATCTTGGTCGGCTGTTCGCCCAATACCACCGGCAGACTGTGGCACTCCAGTTCACGGTCACCCATCTGATCCTGCATATCTTTGATAATCTCGCGGATGAGTGTCGCCAGAAAGGCAAATGCCGCAAAACCGCCTATCCACATATACAGGTCGCGGGGAAGTGATATGTATTCCAGCACATTGATCCCGTTCACGTTGCTGTAATGCAACTTCAGGTAGGCAACATTGCTGACTGCAATCAGCAGCGGACACAAGGCTGCCACCAGGGCAATAATCAGGTTGCCGACAATCATCTGGCGTTTGTACGATGCCGAATAGAACCACAGCAGTCCCGGCACGAATACAAAGATCACAGCCACCACCCAACTGCGCAGCACCCACGCCACAACCAGACCGCATACGATACCGGTGGCTGTCAGCACCTGAAACAACCGCATGGCTTGCTGCTTGCTTACGCTGCGGGTGACAATCAGACGGTCGGGACGATTGATTGCATCAATCTTGACGTCAAAATAATCGTTGATAACGTAACCTCCTGCTGCAATCAGCACCGTACCGGCTATCAGCAACGCTAACTGCCACCACGGCAACTGCTCGCCGAAGTACGCCTTACAGAGAAGAGGTGTCGCCACCCACTTCTCCATAACGTACAGCACAACAGCAGTCATCAGCAGGTTCTGCCATCGTACAAGTGTCAGGTAATCTCTCAGTTTATCCATATATTCTTTTTTCTATCAGCGCAACGGTCTTTCTTCTATCATCGCAGCCGTAGTATCGCACCCGTCCAGGCGGGCAGCGTAACGCAGAATGGAGCGGAAGACATCAGCGGTCCCTCGTAAGTCTTGCCCGACAGCAGATCTTCGGCATGTACGCTGATCTTCTCGTCAATCTGCATATAGATGAACGCATCACTCGGAATAGTGACAGGCACATCTACCTGCCGGTCGTCGAAGTTGACCACAATCAGCAGTGTCTCTTTCTCATGCTTGCGCAGGTAGGCAAACTGCTTGCGGCGGTTGAAACCTTCTCCCTGAGCATATTCCAAATCGTACATCTTACCATCGGTGATGGCTGGATTAGTCTTGGCTATCTGCAGAAGTTTGCAGTAGAACGTCCGGAGTTCGCGTTGCTCGTCATCCAGTCCGGCACCGTTGAACTTGCCGCCGTTGGCCCAAGCCTGAATGCTCTTTACGCCCCAATAGTCGAAGATCGTGGTGCGACCGTCAATACCCGAGAAGCCTTCTACGTCCATGCCTTTCTCGCCAATCTCCTGACCCGAATAAATCATCACGGGATTGGTGCTCAGCGTGGAGGCAACAATCATCGCAGGCTCGGCGGCACGGCCGCTTCCGCAGAAGAACCCGGAGGCTATACGTTGCTCGTCGTGGTTCTCCAGGAAGTAAAGCATCTTGGGCAGAACTTCGCCTGCAGCCTGCCACTGATAACTGATACCGTCGGCTGAATAGTCGCGGCTCGTCACACCGCGCAGGTAGTCGTACATACCTACTTTGTCGTACAGGTAGTCGAAGCCTGCGGATATGTATCGGCGGTAGATACCCGGATCATAGATCTCGGCTATGAACTGCACCTGCGGGAACACAGCGCGTACACGGTGAATCGCCCAATCGAAGAACTCGGCGGGTACCATGTGCGCCATATCCACGCGGAACGCATCTACGCCTTTTCCTGCCCAGAACAACAGGATGTCACACATCTTCCTCCACGTGTCGGGGATAGGGTTGAATTGCTTCTCGCAACCGCCCATGTAGTGTACGCCGTAGTTCAGTTTGACAGTCTCGTACCAGTCGTTCTCCGATGGATGGGCATTGAAGCAGTCGTTGCCCGTAACCTTGGCCGGGTACTCGTTGTAGTCGCCTATGTCAAACGATGGCTGGAACTTCTCGCCCGGGATATAGTAAAAGTTGTTCAGCGGTGAGAATGCCCATTCGGGGTGATCTCTCTCGCCTAAGTCTTCCACTCCCTGCGGACGACACTCCGACTTGTACTCGCGTGACACATGGTTCGGCACAAAGTCAATGATCACTTTCAATCCGGCTTTGTGCGTACGGGATACAAGCATCTCGAACTCTGCCATTCTGTTGTCAGGAAACTCTGCCAGGTCGGGATCGACATCGTAATAGTCGGTTATGGCGTACGGACTACCGGCTTTTCCCTTTGTGATAGCCGGAGTGTTCAGCTTAGCCGTGGCGTGGCGGATAACACCTGTGTACCACACGTGCGTTGCGCCTAACTCCTGTATACCCTTCAGTGCTTTGGTCGTTATGCCGGCAAATGTGCCGCAGCCGTTTACCTCCTTGTCCCCGTGGGGTACACGGGCTGTTACATAGTTAGTAAACCAACGTGGAAAGCATTGGTAGATAATTATCTTGCTCATGCCTTTAGTTTTTCTTTTTGAGCGGGCATTGCCTGCGGTCTTTTTCTTTGAACAAAGCGTTCTGTATTATCCAACCAGCGCAGCAGTGTCGCTGGCAATCATTAGTTCCTCGTCGGTCGGGATAACCACAACCTTAACCTTCGAGTCCGGAGTGGAGATCACAGCCTCTTTGCCGCGGATAGTGGCATTCAGCGCCTCATCGACCTTCACGCCCATGAACTCCATGTCTCGGCAAACCTCGGCACGCATTGATGCTTGGTTCTCGCCAACGCCTGCGGTGAACACGATAATATCCACACCGCCCATGGCTGCGGCAAAGGCTCCTACATACTTCTTGATCTTGTAGTTGTACATATCCGTTGCCAACTTAGCGCGCTCGTTGCCGGCTGCCACAGCAGCTTCCAGATCGCGCATATCCGAACCTACGCCCGATATACCTGCTACACCTGACTTCTTGTTCAGCAGGTCGGACATCTGGTCGGGGTTCAGACCAAGTTTCTTCTGCAGGAACGTTACTGCGCCGCCGTCCACGTCACCGCTACGCGTACCCATCATTATTCCTTCCAGCGGAGTAAGTCCCATGGTTGTATCCATGCACTTGCCGTTCTTTACCGCTGCCAGCGAACCGCCGTTGCCGATATGGCAGGTGATGATACGCTGCTTGGTATAATCCACACCTAAGAACTCGCACACGCGTGCGCTCACGTAGCGGTGGCTCGTGCCATGGAAGCCGTAGCGGCGTACGCCGTACTTCTCATATACCTCATACGGCAAGGCGTACATGTAACTGTACTGCGGCATTGTCTGGTGGAACGCTGTGTCGAACACGCCTACCTGCGGCAGACCAGGCATTAGTTCCTCAACGGCGCGTATACCCTTCAGGTTGGCGGGGTTGTGCAGCGGTGCCAGATCGCTCACCTCCTCAAAGGCTTTGATCACCTCCGGAGTGATAACTACCGATTTCGCGAACTTCTCGCCGCCGTGCACCATGCGATGACCAACGGCGTTAATCTCCTTCAGACTCTTGATCACGCCAATCTCCGGATCGGTCAGCAGACTGAAGATGAACTTCACGCCCTCGGTGTGCTCCGGCATATCGTGCATGATCTGTTTCTTCTCGCCGTTGGCAAGCTTGACTTTTACGAACGCACCGTCCAAACCTACGCGCTCTGCGCCGCCGGAGGTCATAACACTTTGGTCGTCCATGTTATACAAGGCATACTTAATGGACGAACTACCACAATTCAATACTAAGATCTTCATGGTGATTAAATATTTAAATATTTAAATGACACAATAAATGATTAAATGGCAATTCAAATGGTAAATCACTTCATCGCCTGATTAGCCGTGATTACTACCATCTGCACAATATCTTGCACTTTGCATCCGCGGCTCAGGTCGTTCACCGGAGCAGCTATGCCTTGCAGGATCGGACCTACTGCGTCTGCACCCGAGAAACGTTCAACCAGTTTGTAGCCTATGTTTCCGGCTTGCAGGTCGGGGAACACGAGCACGTTGGCGTGACCGGCTACCTTGCTGCCCGGAGCTTTCTTCTCGCCTACGCTCGGGATAAGTGCTGCGTCTGCCTGCAACTCTCCGTCAATCTGCAGGTCAGGTGCCATCTCTTTCGCCATAGCGAAAGCTGCCGTCACTTTGTCCACATTCTCATGCTTGGCTGAGCCTTTGGTCGAGAACGACAACATAGCCACTCTCGGTTCAATGCCGGCAATCGTGCGGGCGGTCTCGGCTGTCGAGACGGCTATCTGTGCCAACTCCTCGGCGGTCGGGTTCGGGTTAACGGCGCAGTCGGCGAACAACAGGAATCCGTCCTCGCCCAGGTGCTTGGCGGGCGTGAACATCAGAAAGGCGCCTGACACGATCTTGCAACCCGGTTTGGTCTTCAGGATCTGGAAGGCGGGACGTATCGTGTCGGCTGTTGTGCCGCGAGCACCTGCCAACTCTCCGTCGGCATCGCCGGCCTTGATCATCAGGCAACCCAGATACAAGGGATCTTGGGCTTTCTTCTTTGCTTCCTCTTCAGTCATGCCTTTGGCTTTGCGGAGCTCGTACAGCAAGTTGGCGTAATCTGCCATCTTGGGATCTGTCGCAGGGTCAAAGATCGTGGCTTTTTCAATGTGTTGATAGCCTTTCTCCGCTGCCATCTGACGAATGGTGGCAGGATTACCGATTAACGTGAGCTTGGCAAGACCTTGCTCCAAAATGATGTTTGCAGCCTCCAGTGTACGGGGTTCGTCGCCCTCGGGCAACACAATGCGCTGCGGATTGCTCTTCGCACGCGCATACATAGCGTTCAATATATCCATATTATTTTTTATTTTGATTAAACTTGTTTTGTTTATGATTAAGCGATGCTTGTTTCGACTCGTTTTTTGCAAATTCGTTCCGTTCGATCGGGCCGTTTTCGATCCATTATCGATCCGTTATCGGGGCAACATCGGGAGTGATACTTGTCCCGTTTCTGATTTTTGCACTTCAATTACGGTACAAAGTTACACATAAAATTGCAAATTTGCAAGTACTTTGCACTTTTTTT
>CALZOG010000010.1 GCA_945827635.1 uncultured Bacteroidales bacterium | reverse complement strand
ATTTTTATTATCTTTGCAACGAATTTCAAAGTTGTAATTTTATGTCGCATGAATGCGATCTGCATAGAGGCTAATCCGGGTGGGAAATCTTGTCGCAATATGCGCCAAAATGGGAAATCGTAAGGACGAGAGTAGGATGAAAGTCCGATTAAGGTGCGTGTATTGTCTATGATACACCCGATGTCTGTATTGTCAGTTTCTTTTTAGTGGACATGGGCGTATTCAATCGTTGATAATTGTTAAATAGCCTCACGCAAATGGTTGATAATTGTCGATAATTCTTAGCCCTAAAGGGCACGATCTGCTTCGCTGTATGGTTGACTAAAAGAAATTCTTTGATTAATTTGCTCAATTTGTGAACACAATCCGACACTTCTGCATAACCCGAGACGAATATGAGAGGAAGGCAAGAGCAAGGCAAAAGCAAATAGAAAGCGAGTTAACCCGAGACTTATTTGCTTTTCGGCTGACACTTTTATCCGCAAAACAGGCTAACTTTTCAGATTGTATTCCAAAAAATAGGCTAACTTTTCGGATTATATTCCAAAAAATAGGCTGAATTTTCGGATTATATTCCAAAAAATGATAGATTTTTTTGGATTTTCAACAAAATAATTTGCAAAATTCAAAAAAAAGTACCTTTGGCAGGCAAAACCAAATCGTCAGCTGAATCAATGAAAAAGAATCTGTTTATCCTCTGCCTTTTAGCAGCTCTTGTGCTGCCGTGAACGCTGTAGCACAACACCATCACCACCACTATCCCGGTCCGTCGCGCCGCGAGCTGCCTCCCTGCGCCTCAGCCGAGCAGATGCAAGCCGTGATGCAGACCCTGAAAGGTCAGTTTCTCGTTCTCGTCGAACTACGACGCGCTGATGGATTATATCTACCCGGATTTGCGCCGCTAAAGCGGATCAGAGTTCTACCGCGTCGCGTTTCTTCGGGATAGTCAGGTTGCGGAACCCGACATCGTGCAGATGTCCCTTGAACGCCTCCTGCGCCAGCGGCTCACCGTGTACAATAAACGTCTGTTTGACCTGCTTGGGGTCGATGCTGCGGCTCAGGTAATCGGTCATCTCGCGGTAGTCGCCGTGTCCGGAGAACGCCTCGATCTTGATGATCTCGGCATTGATCTTGCGGTCCATACCGAAGATACTGATCCAGCGTTTGGTAGGATCCTGAATACGTGCGCCGAGTGAGGTAGGCGTGCAGTAGCCGACAATCAGGATAGTAGTGCTCGGGTCGGCAATATGGTTAGCCACATGGTGCTTGATGCGTCCTGCCTCCAACATTCCCGATGCAGCAATGATGATACACGGTTCGTCGGAGTGGTTGAGCCGCTTCGACTCGTTGATATCCTTGATATACTTGAGCGTGTTGAACCCGAACGGGTCGCTATCGAACCGGAGCACATCCTGTACTCCCTCGTTGAGGTCGGACATATGCAGGCGGAAGATCTCGGTAGCATTGACCGCGAGCGGCGAATCGACATACACGGGGATATGCGGCAGATGGCCGTCGTTATACAGATTGTTGAGCACGTACACTATCTCCTGCGTTCTGCCAACGGAGAACGACGGAATGAGCAGTTTGCCCTTCTTGCGCACACAGGTGTTCTCCACCACAGCCAGCAGTTCCTCCTCGGTAGCCTGCTCGCCCTCGTGCAGCCGGTCGCCATAGGTGGACTCGGTGATCAGGTAGTCGCATTGCGGGAACGGCATAGGCGAGGGTAGGATATGGCTCTCGGGGCGACCTATATCTCCGGTGAACGCTATACGCTTCTTCACAACATTCTTCGGCGCGGGCGCAAAAGCGGACATGTTCTCCATGTACCATTTGTCTTTCTTCGTAGGTTTCTCTGTGAACCCCTCCTGCTCGGTTATCTCCAGGTTGCAGATAGCTGAGCCTAACATGTGCCCGGAGTTGGTGAAGGTGAGCATCGTGTCGTCAAACAGGCGGATAGGCCGGTCGTAACTGACGGTAACAAAATGTTTCATCACTCCGTCCACCTGCTTCAGGTCGTACAGCGGTTCGGCTTTGGGCTGGTGGAGTTTGTCCATCTTCTTGTTGTACCAGCGTATATCCTGCGCCTGGATATAGGCGGTATCCGCCAGCACGATAGCGCACAGGTCGCGCGTAGCGGGCGTACAATATATATCACCGCGAAAACCGAGTTTGTAGATGTACGGCAGCAGTCCCGAGTGGTCGATATGCGCATGGCTGAGCACGACGCAGTCCAGCGACTTCGGATCAAAACCCAGATCGCGGTTGGCGGCATCGGTCTCCATACCTTTACCTTGATACATACCGCAATCCAGCAGGATAGTGTGCCCGTTGTTGGTGGTAATGAGATGTTTGCTGCCGGTCACCTCTTCCGCAGCACCGAGGAATTGAATTTTCATGGGTAGTAGGATTTATACGTTAATTACTACAAAAATCGTACCTAACCGTGCAATCCGCCCGCCAGATCGTCAAAAAAAAATGCACCTCACCGCGCAAACACCGCCCGAAATATGCTCTAATGATATATGCATATTACAAAAATGGCGAATTTTATGCTATAAAACATATTTTTTGCTAAATAATTTGCATATATGCGTAAATTGTTGTACTTTTGCATCGTGTTTTTCATGGTATTAGATTTAAGGTTAATGGAGATTGGGTTGCCGGGAGGCAATCCTTCTTTTTTTTCTGTAGTAGGCAGTCAGCGGACTGCAATGAGAAAAAAATCTCTAAAAATTTGCAAATATCAATAATTTTTCGTAACTTTGCAGGCGAAAGCGATATTGTGCGCAGAAGAATAGGCTACCTGTACGATTTGCATTAACCCCCACAGATATGAAAACAACGATTAGACGAGCGCTCGTGTGCATATTTGCACTGGCGCTGATCATGCCGGTTGAGGCACAGTTCTTCGATCATTTGATTAAGAGTGCCGAGAAGTCTGCCGAGAAGGCCGTGCCAAGAACAGACGTGTGGAATTCGTAAAGAAATAGTGCTATCATGATGAAACGACTCGGAATCAGTCTCCTGCTGCTGACGGCCGCCTTGTACGCGGTTTCGCCCGGCATGCTGGCAGCAAAGCAGAAGAAAGTGTTTGTCAACAAAGACATGCACATCATCGCACAACCGGACAAATACGGCGTGTACGCCAAACTGACGTACGAGAAAGAATATATCGATGCCAAGGTGTACAATTCCCGCGATATGCTGGTGTACAAGTTGCGCCTGAAGGAAATCAGCGAAGATACAATCGTCTATGACGGGCTGCAGGAACATTACTTCTTCGGCGAACTCAACGAGACGTACCGCTACGTTGACAATCAGGTGGTTGAGCACATATCTTTCCGCGACGGCAAACCAATCTTCCGCGAGCCGGTGGCTGTGGGCGATACGGTTTGGTTCTTGCAGGGGTATATCGTTTATCCGAGCGAGGCGAACGTCTATGGCGTGATTACTGCTTACGACGAGCATGCAGGCGCATACTCCGTCAGTTTGTACAACAAATCCAAAGGCGAACTGATTGAGAACAAACGGTTCGCAAACTTCGCCTATGGCGTGTCGTATGCAGAGCAGAAACGCGTGCTCGGCTCTATCACTTCCGCCAACGATGGCGTAAACCGTTTGCCCGACAAATTGCCCGTGTTCCCTGGTGCACAGACCGGCTTGTACAAGTTCCTGTCGGAGAACGTGCAGTATCCCTACAAAGCGCAACAGCTGGGTATGCAAGGCAAAGTGCTTGTCTCATTCGTGGTGGACAAGGACGGCTCGGTAACCGAAGTGACTGTTGTCAAACCCGTACACAAACTCTTTAACGACGAGGCCGTAAGGCTCATCAGAAAGATGCCGAATTGGGAATCCGGGATGAAGGACGGTAGCCCTATACGATGCAGGTACTTGCTGCCGGTGAACTTCAGCTTACATTAAACATCAACATACAAAATTATCAAAATTCTATGGCAAATATTTTAGCTATAGTGGGACGTCCCAATGTAGGGAAATCGACCCTCTTTAACAGACTGACAGGCACACGGCGTGCCATTGTAAACAACACCGCCGGCACAACCCGCGACCGCCAGTACGGCAAAGCGGAGTGGTGCGGACGCGAGTTCAGCGTGATAGATACCGGCGGATGGGTGGTGAACTCCGAAGATACATTCGAGAGCGAGATCAACCGTCAGGTCAACCTGGCTATCCGCGAGGCAGATGTGGTGCTGCTCGTGGTGGATGTGAACGAAGGCGTGACGCAGTTCGACCAGGAGGTGGCACACCTGCTACGGCAGGCTGGCAAACCCACCGTGCTGGCTGTGAACAAAGTGGATACGTACGAGAACCAGTACGGCGCACCGGAGTTCTACAAACTCGGGCTGGGCGAGCCGTTCATCCTCTCTGCCGAGAACGGCTTGGGCACGGGCGACCTGCTGGACGAGATCTGTTCGCGGTTCAAGTCCGATAGCGGCGACGAGGAGATTGAAGACCTGCCGCGCTTCGCGATCGTCGGTCGTCCGAACGCCGGCAAGTCGAGTATCCTGAACGCGTTCATCGGCGAGGAACGAACCATCGTAACGGATATACCCGGTACGACGCGCGATAGCATCTATACCCGCTACAACAAGTTCGGCAAGGACTTTTACCTCGTAGATACAGCCGGCATACGCAAGAAAGCCAAGGTGACCGAAGACCTCGAGTACTACAGCGTGGTGCGCTCGATACGCGCTATCGAGAACTCCGACGTCTGCATCCTGATGCTCGATGCCACGCGAGGCATAGAGTCGCAGGACCTGAACATCTTCTCGCTCGTGCAGAAGAACAAGAAAGGGCTGGTGGTGTGCGTGAACAAGTGGGATCTGGTGGAGAGCAAAACCAACGCCGACATCAAGGGCTACGAGAATGCTATCCGCGAGCGGCTGGCGCCGTTCACCGACTTCCCGATCATCTTCACTTCGGCTGTGACCAAACAGCGAATCTTCAAGGTGATGGAGACAGCTCTGCACGTGTATGAGAACAAGAACCGCAAGGTGCCTACCGCCAAACTCAACGAGAACTTCCTGCCGCTCATTGAGAACTATCCGCCACCTGCCACCAAAGGCAAGTACATCAAGATCAAGTATTGCACGCAACTGCCTAACACACAGATACCTACGTTCGTGTTCTTCGCCAACCTGCCGCAGTATGTCAAAGAGCCCTATCGCCGGTTCCTGGAGAACAAACTGCGCGAGTGGTGGGACTTCAACGGCACACCCGTGCAACTGTTCATCCGGGCGAAGTAAAACAAAAGTAAGGTCTTGCAATTTGCAATGCAAATGTGCAGAAGTTGTGAAAAGATGTACAAAATTTGCGGAAGGCTTGCAAATATGAATAATTATTTGTAACTTTGTAGGCTTTTTGCGGGCGCGTTCGGCAAGGTATCGCGCAGAAGCCCCGCTCAGCGGCGCTTAATGCTCAGCCTGCCTCCGCTCTCCCCAAAACCAATCGGTGATTGCTTTCGGGGGCCTTAAGAAATGAAGATAATAGGCATTACATATTACGACGGCAGCGAGAATATCGTGCTCAAGAGCGACAGCTCGCTACTGGTCAACCGCAAGCCGTTGTTTGTGCCGGAATGTGTAACCGACCTGCAGGCGTTGCCGTGCATCGTGCTCCGCGTGTCGCGTCTGGGCAAATGTATTGCCCCGCGATTTGCGTCGCGCTACTATGATGCGGTTGCCGCCGGTGTGGACTTCTTTGCCGCCGACCTGCTGCGCGAGGCAAAAGCCGCCGGACGTCCGTGGACGGAAGCCGTGGCGTTTGAGAACTCGCTGGCTGTAGGAGAGTGGGAGACCCTCAATTCGGTGCAGGCGGATGCCGGTCACGAATGGCAACTGATGCGCGGTGAGCAGGCGGCAGAACGCTTCACCTGCACGCTGACCGGTCTGCAAGAGTCGCTCGACCATGCTGTGGCACGCGCCAGCGAACTGCTGACCATTAGGCAGGGTGACCTGATTTATGTGGCGCTGAACGTGCAGCCGTGGCAACTGCAAACCAATGATATGATACGTGCCGTGGCACAAGACCGCGAAACCTTATACTGCAAACTGAAATGAAAAGACTGAACTTCATATTGCCTCTGTTGCTGCTTGCCATAGCAAGCGGTAATGCGCATACCTATACCTCACAATCCGTGCTCAGCTCAGGCAAGTGGGTGAAGATCCGTGTGGCAGAAACGGGCGTGCATTGCCTGACCTACGACGAACTGTCGGCTGCCGGACTCAACCCTGCCAATGTGCGTATTTACGGCTACGGCGGGGCGGCACTGTATCAGGATTTTCGTCTTTCGCATATCGACGACCTGCCGCCTGTGGCGTTCTATATGAACAAAGGTGCCGACGGCATATTCAATGCAGGCGACTATATACTGTTCTACGCCCAGGGCGTGGATCGCTGGGATTATACCGACGGACATTTTGTGCACACACGCAATCCGTACAGCAGGTACGGCTACTATTTTCTGTCCGACGATACAGGTGAGCAACGCCTGATAACCACGGTTGAGGCGCTGACGAGTTTCGCCTACACTGCGGATACGTATTCTGCCTACAGGGTACATGACGTGGATTCGGTCAACCTGGTGGACGTATCCGGCAAGGCAGGCGGTGGACGCGAGTTCTACGGCGAGCAGTTGAGTACCATCCGCCGGAGCCTGAACGTCACTATCCCGCTGGACAACGTAGTAGCAGGCTCGAGTCTGGATATACGTTGCCGCGTGGCGGGCGTATCGCGCGAGCCTTCGACGTTCACTATGTCTGTTGGCTCGAACTCGTACAAGTGCGTCACCGAAGGCATACCCACCTCCGACAATTACAAACGCGCAACAACCAATAGTGCACGCGATCGCTTCACCCTGCCGGCAAACGGCACGGGCAATCAGGTGCTGAAACTGTCGTTTGCCAACTCCGTATCCGGCAGCCGCGGCTATCTCAACTATCTGGAGATGACCGCCACTTGCCGACTGACAATGGTAGGCAAAGAGATGCTCATTACCAATGTCGATCACCTCGGCGAAGGCGGCAACACGCAATATACGCTGTCTAACGCGACAGGTGATATCGAACTTTGGGATATAAGCGACCCCACATCCATCAAACGCATACCTGCCACATTGAGCGGCAGCAACCTGACGTTTGTGGGCTACAACACCGCGCGCCAGACTATCCTGGCTGTCAAACCCGGTTCGGCATCAGGCTGGCTCAAACCGAAAGTTCTTGATGCAGTACCCAACCAGAACCTGCACGCTCTGGCGAACATCGATATGGTGATCATCGCTCCCGAGCAGTTTGTGCCGGCTGCCCGAATCATTGCCGACGCCCACGAGCGCTACGATGCTATCACCACGGCGATAGTAACCGACCAGCAGGTCTATAACGAGTTCTCCTCCGGCACACCCGATGCTACGGCGTACAGGTGGATCATGAAGATGCTCTACGACCGCGCTACCAACGCCACACAGAAACCCAAATCGCTCTTGCTGCTCGGTGACGGATCGTACGACAACCGCAAACTGATGCCAACCTCCGCACCGAATATCCTACTCACCTATCAGGCTATGGATAGTGAGAATGAAACGCAGGCTTATGCCACCGACGACTATTTCGCCTTCCTCGACGACAACGAGGGCGAACCTACTTCCGATGGCTTGGATACGACAGGCAAGATGGATATAGGCGTAGGCCGTTTGCCCGTTCGCGACGAGGCTACTGCCGAAGGGGTGGCAAGGAAGATAGTGGCATATCTGGACAACACTAATCCCGGCAAATGGCGCCAGCAGATCGTGTTCGCCGCCGATGATGGTGACGGCAATATGCACACGAGCGGCGCTGATCATGCTGCAGAACAGCTGCGGCTACAGAATCCCGCGTTTGTGGTCAACAAGGTATATATAGATGCCTATCCGCAAGAGGTAAGTGCTTCCGGCGAGAGCTCGCCGCAGGCGAAAAACCGCTTTGCCAATCTGCTGAACGAAGGGGTGCTGTTCATGAACTACTCCGGACACGGAGGCTACAACAACATCTCCAGCGAGAACCTGCTGACAATGAACGAGTGCCGCTCGATGACGAACACCAATCACGGCTTCTGGATGCTGGCTACCTGCGGATTCGCGCACTTCGATGCCACCGACCAGAGCGCCAGCGAGGAGGCAGTGAATAACCCTATAGGCGGAGCAATAGCCGTCATGTCCGCGTGCCGAACCGTATATGCCAGCGGCAATGAGGTGTTAAACATGAACTTGTGTAGTAACTTGTTCAAGCACTCCGACGATTTCACTTACAATATGACTATCGGCGAGGCGTGCCGGTTGGCTAAGAACCAGACCTCGGGCATGAACAAGTTGCCGTACGTGCTGCTGGGCGACCCGGCTATACGCCTGCATTACCCCACTGATTATCGCGTGCGTACAGAGCATGCGTCCGACACGCTGAATGCCATCACCCAGCATACTTTTACCGGATGGATAGAAAACGCTGAGGGAGATACAGCACGCGAGTTCAACGGAGTGGTGAACATCGCTATGATGGACAAACTGCAGCAGATAACTACGCTGGACAACGATGAACCCGATCCCTCGAAAAAAAAGCCGCATACGTACAACGATTATCCCAACACCTTATACAAAGGTATCGCGCGCGCAGAGAACGGACATTTCCGTTACACGTTTATGGTGCCGAAAGATATCCGCTATAACTTCGGCAACGGCAGAATAACGTATTATGCCCTGGATAGCATCAACGGCGAAGGTATAGGTCACTACGAGAACTTCGTGATCGGCGGTTCGGCTGCCGTAGTGGTGGTTGATACACTCGGTCCTGACGTGGATATATATCTGAACACCCGCAGTTTCCGTGACGGAGACAAGACAACCGAGAATCCGCACTTCTATGCCGATATCTACGACGACCATGGCGTGAATACCGTCGGCTCGGGCATAGGTCACGACCTGATGCTGACCATCGATGACGACCCCAAACTGATGTACGTGCTCAACGATTACTACGAGCCTACTGGCGGTTATCAGTCGGGTAGTGTAAGTTATCGCCTCAACAACCTGAGCGAGGGCAAACACTCGCTGACTTTCCGCGCATGGGATATGCTCAACAACAGCACCACGCGCACGCTGACCTTTGATGTCACCTTAGGACTCGAGCCCACGATCTACTCCGTGATCGCCTATCCTAATCCGCTGCGCGTGAACGAAGCGATGCACTTCACCGTCGATTACGACCAGCCCGACGAACTGATGGAGGTACACGTGTATGTCTATTCACCGCAGGGCGAACTCGTATATCACTCCATGCGCAAAGGGACGGAGCAACGTGCGTTTGCCATCGATGATGCCCACCTCAAACCCGGCGTGTTCCTCTACCGCGTAGCATTGACCACTACCGAAGGTGTGGTGACCGGCAAAACCGGCAAACTGATTGTATATGAGAAATAACTATTTATAACCCAACAGGTAACAAACAGAGCCTATGAAGCAACTTTAATAATGTATCAGCCAAGCTTGGCTGATCTGAGATAATGTATCAGCCATGTTTGGCTGCCCCCCAAATCAATGAAAACAACAAACAACAATAAAATGAAAAAATCCTTTTTAGTTATCGTAGCAACCATGCTGGCCGTTATGCCCGCTGTTGCGGAAACGACAAGCGATTACACGAACCCGATCATTACCGGTCAACCTTCACTCAGTATCACACCTGACGCACGCGGTGCTGCTATGGGTGACGCAGGCGTAGCAACCAATCCGGATATGAACTCCCAGTATTGGAACCCTGCCAAGTATGCGTTTATGGATATGCGCGGCGGTATCAATGCGTCTTATACACCGTGGTTGCGCAAACTCGGTGTAACCGATATCGACCTTGCATACATCTCCGGCTTCTATAAGTGGGATGATGTTCAGGCTGTGGCTATGTCAATGACGTACTTCTCGATGGGTGAAGTACAGATGACCGACCAGGAAGCTCTTCTGCTCGGCGAGGCACACCCGCACGAGTTCTCGATCGACGCTTCGTACTCGCGCAAACTGCATGAGTATGTGTCAATGGCTGTGGCTCTGCGATTCATCTATTCTGACCTCACCAATGGTATGAAAGCTTCTACCGACAACAACGCTGAGATCTATCACCCTGCCGTTACGGCTGCCGCTGACGTGTCGGTGTACTACCGCCAGCCTATCGCGCTGCCTATGGGTGACAGTTATATCAGCGCAGGTCTGAACCTGCAGAACCTCGGTGGCAAACTCTCGTACAACGACCGTACGCAGAACTTTATCCCTGCTACCTTGCGTCTGGGTGCTGCTTACGAGATTCCGTTCGACGACTACAACCGCCTGCAGATGACCGTTGAGGCACGCAAACTGATGGTTCCGTCCAAGAAATCGAAGTTCGCGCCGACCTTCGATCCCAATGACCCGCAGAACTCGACTACCAACCAGTACTCAACCGAGCAATACTCGGCGCTGACTTCGGTGAAAGGTATCTTCCAGTCGTTTGCTGATGCACCCCTCGGTGCCGGCGAGGAGTTCAAGGAAGTAGGATGGGGCGTAGGTGCCGAATACTCCTACAACCGTCAGTTCTTTGCACGTCTCGGCTATTCGCACGAAGATTTCATCAAGGGTAACCGCCGACTCATTCAGGTAGGTGCAGGTTTCCACCTGTCAATCTTCATGCTCGACTTTGCTTACACGATTGCTACTGCTCCTACCAACCCGCTGGATCAGACTATGCGCTTCACGCTCGGATTTGACCTCGCAGGTATAAAGGACCTCGTAAACAACCGCAAATAAGTCTTACTGCTGACTGCTATTATGAGAATAGGCTTAGGCTATGACGTGCACGCTTTTGCCCCCAACCGCCAATTGTGGTTGGGAGGCATTTGCGTTCCGTACGAACTGGGGCTGGACGGACACTCCGATGCAGATGTGCTTATTCACGCACTATGCGACGCCATACTCGGCGCTGCGGCTATGCGCGATATAGGCTATCATTTTCCTGACACCAAAGGCAATGAGTACGAGGGCATTGATTCCAAGATCCTGCTCCGCCGTGTCATGGCTATGGTGCGTGAGGCGGGGTACGAACTGGGTAACTGCGACTGCACCGTTTGTGCGCAGGCACCCAAACTCCTGCCGTATATCCCGCAAATGCAGCAAACGCTCGCCGAGGTAATGGGCGTGGACGTCAGTCAGGTCAATATCAAAGCCACCACTACCGAACATCTCGGATTCGTCGGACGAAAGGAAGGAATAGCGGCATACGCCATTGCCCTCCTGACGTAAAATCGTTCCGTTCGATCGGGGTTTTATCGAGGGTATATCGAAGGTAAATCGAGCCTATATTGAATTTGTATGCGCGGAAATCGGATAATTTTATGGATACTGTTCCTGCTCTTCTGCTACTCGCTCAAGGCGCAGAATGCACAGGAGATGAAGATTAGAGCCACCGGCTCTATTCTGCCTAAGGAGTATCTGTACCTCGTAGGCGGTGACCTGAACGTGGAGCAACACGGCGAAACAACGCGTTTCATACTTGCCGACAGTTCGTATATCGACCTCTATTATTACGGCGAAAACGATTCGATCCTGCTTATCCGCAGCCAGTGTGCACCGCTGTGCGCTTCTTTTGTACGTGTATATGACGAAGATTGGAAGGTACTGCGAAACGTTGCTGCACCGCGTACGATGATTCTACCCGAGGCGTATGTGCAAGACGGCAAACTCCTCTGGCGCGAAAACTACCGCGAAGATGAATCGCCCAAATAACCAAATAGTAAATCGTAAATGGTTTTTCCTGTTTATCTCATAGGTTACATGGGTGCCGGCAAGACTACTGTCGGACGCATGCTGGCTGACAAACTCGGCTGGCACTTCGTTGATCTGGACGAAGCCTTTCATGAGATTCACGGACTCTCGCCTGCAGATTACATTCGCACATACGGTATAGAGGCATTTCGCAAGAAAGAGAAGTTCGTGGTTGAAGATTTGGCGGAACTGCCGATCGAGAAAGTGGTCTATGCCACCGGTGGCGGTTATCCGTGCTGGGAGGACAACATGGAGTGCCTCAAGGAACTTGGCACGTCGTTCTATCTGCGCTGGCATCCGCACCATCTGGCTCAGCGCCTGGCTCTGACCGACCTCAACGAACGACCGCTCCTGCACGGCAAGAACGCCGAGGAGATACTCTCCGTCATTATGCCACAACTCATGGCGCGTATCCCCTACTACGAGCAGGCGGATTATATTATTGACGCACCTGCCTCTCTCGACTCGCCGCTCGACGGCACCGAGGACAGCCGCCTTGCAGAAATCCTGTATGACTATATCCAAAACTCATAATTTTTAATTTTAATTCTTCCGCCAATGTCCATCAACGAAATACAAGACGAGATTATTGAAGAGTTCGACATGCTCGACGAGTGGTTCGACCGCTATCAGGCTCTTATTGATTACGGCAAGGATCTGCCGCCTTTTCCTGAAGAACTGCGCACTAAGCAGAACCTGATTGATGGCTGTCAGTCAGAGGTGTGGTTCGTCGCCTCGCTCAACGATGGCAAGGTCTGCTATCAGGCTACCAGCGATGCAGTTCTGGTCAAAGGCATAGTGGCTCTTCTGTTGCGCGTGCTCAGCAATCAGACTCCGAAAGACATCGTGGACGCCGACTTGTATTTCATTGAAAAGATTGGCTTGCAGGAGCACCTCTCGCCTACGCGAAGCAACGGACTCGCTGCCATGCTCCACCAGATGAAACTCTATGCCTTGGCACTCTCCGCAAAATCGTAAATCGTAAATCCCCAAATCGTAAATCCCGTTATGTCTCCCGCTCAAGTTTTCAAAGTATATATATGGCTGGTTGATACCATCTCTTCCGGACGTCTTACCAAAGAGGATATCGACCGCCGTTGGTCGCACTCGTCTATCAATGTCTATGGCGAGCCTTTCTTCCCGACTCGTAAGTTTCATCGTTACAAGGAGGAGATTCTTACTTTGTTCGGTATCAATATCCGCTGCAATCGCAAGTCCGGTTACTACTATATTGATAGCGACAATGACGTACATAGTTGGGGTGATATGCGGCGGTATATAGTATCGGCATTCTCTTTCAAGGCTACGTTGGACGAGGCGGAAGGTTTGGAAGAAAGCATTCTGTTTGAGCCTATACCTGCCGGCACACAATATCTTACAACGCTCATGCGTGCTATCCGCGCGCGCAAGCAACTGCTGGTCACCTACCACTCGTTTGACCGCGATACCGATTCGGATATGTTCTTCTCGCCCTACTGCTTGCGCGTGTTCAAGCAGCGCTGGTACGTGGTTGGTGAGGCTTCTACGCACCCCGGTGAAACACGCGTGTATGCCCTTGACCGCATTGTTGACCTGCACATGCTCGACAGCGATTTTGCTATACCGCAAGGTTTCTCGCCCAAGAGGTTCTTTGACGAATATTATGGTGTCTTCCGTAACGCCGAGCCGGTGTTGTTACGTCTGGAGGTCCTGCCGCGTGCAGCACAGTTCCTGCGTACGCTGCCATTGCACCATTCGCAACGAGAACTGGGAGAGGTGGAGGCTGCAAAGTATCGCCGTGAGGAAGATACCGTCCTGTTTGAATACTACGTTGCGCCAACGTTTGACTTCGTTCAGCAACTTCGCACCTTTGGCGCCGAACTGCGAGTGCTGGCACCGCTTAGCCTCGCCAAGCAGATGCAGGAAGAAGCACTCAAAGTCCTTAGCCGGTACAACGATACACCGGATAACCTCAAATAAGTTAATATGAAAAGATATGTTCGTTTACTCACAGTTCTCTCTGTGTTTTGTTTGATTATGTGTGTCTCGTGTACTCAACACCCCGAATCCCTCTCGCCTGTTACGCTCAAGGCGTTGCAGCAGGAGTTGCAACAGGCTAATCCCGATATCAATGCCGCACGTATAGAACGCGGTATCAGTCAGGCTGCCGCCTTGTGGACTGCTGAAGATGGTTCGGATGAGGACTTCCGAACACTGGTACGCGAGCACTTCTGCACCACCGATAGCGAACGTGTGGCACTCTTCGAATCCTTGAGCCGCATTCTGGAGAATTGCTATCAGTCAGCCGATATGCTTACTGTCGATTTGCTCAAACCGACACAACTGACCGATTCCGACGAGCCTACTGCGGCTGATTATATCATGTCGGCATATAGTCCCATGGCGCATTTTGCCGATGATATGTTTGCCAACAAACTCGCCTTTATCACCATTATGAACTTCCCGCATTACTCGCTGGAGGAGAAAAATGCTATGGGACGTTCGTGGTCGCGCCTGCAATGGGCAATGGCGCGTATGGGCGATGTGTTCACCACGCGTGTGCCGGCAGCCGTCAATACACAGCTGGCGCAAGCCAATGCCGATGCCGAGAACTATATAGCCGACTACAATATCTATATGGGTAACCTGCGCACCGAGGACGGCAGGCAACTCTGGCCTGACGACAAGGTGCTGCTCAGCCATTGGAACCTGCGTGACGAAATCAAGGCGCTCTATGCCGACAAACAAGGCGGGCAGGAAAAGCAGGAAATGATTTACCGCGTTATGCAGCGTATTGTCAATCAGTCTATCCCTGCCCGGGCGGTCAACAGTCCCGATTATGTATGGCAACCTTACAGCACCGAGGATGCAGCCGAACCCTACACGCGTTATGAGCGGATATTGGCTGTTGCGCACGCTTTGTTTGAGGAAGATCGCTTCTGTCCGTCGGCACCTACAGGTATTCAGCGTAACTTTGAGGAAGGTGTGGAGATTCCCGCCGGCGAACTGGACAGCCTCTTCCGCGCACTGATAGGCTCGGAGCAGGTCAGACAGGTTGCCTCTATCATCCGTGACCGCCTGGGACGCGACTTGCGCCCGTATGATATCTGGTTCGACGGTTTCAAGGCGCGAGCCTCGCTCAATGAGGACAAACTTACTGCCGCTACACAACGCCTCTATCCTGACGCGGATGCTTTTGCTGCCGATATGCCGAGGCTGTTGGAGCGAATGGGATTCAGTAGCGAGGAGGCAGGAAATATCGCTCGGCATATTGTGGTAGAGCCCGCACGCGGTTCAGGGCACGCGTGGCCATGTCTCGGACGCAAGGAAGAAGCCCGCTTGCGTACGCGTATCCCTGCTGCAGGTATGGATTATAAGGGATACAATATCGCCGTACACGAGTTCGGACATTGTGTCGAGCAGGTGCTGGATATGTATATGATTGATCATTACATGCTTGCCGGCGTGCCGAACACTGCATATACCGAAGCCTCCGCCTTCCTTTGGCAGCACCGCGACTTGCAACTGCTACCCGATGCCAAAACGGCCATGCAAACTTCACAGGCAGGGCAGTTGGCGCCTGACGAGATCTTCGATCAGTTCTGGTCAATGTACGAGATCATGGGTGTCAGCCTCGTGGATATGGCTATGTGGCGATGGATATACGACCATCATGACGCTACGCCCGAACAACTCTGCAATGCTACACTGCAGATTGCCAAAGATGTCTGGAACGAATATTACGAACCTGTTCTTGGCGAGCATGACTGTATTCTGTTGGCTGTGTATAGCCACATGGTTAATGCACCGATGTATCTGCCTAATTATCCGCTCGGACATATCGTGCAATATCAGTTGGAAGAACATTTGGCGCAATATACGCGGCAGCAGGATTTTGCACAAGAATATGCCCGAATCTACCGCCTCGGCAGGCTCACTCCCAAAGAGTGGATGATCCAGGCGGTAGGCACTCCACCATCCATCGAACCCGTTCTGCACGCAGTGCAACAATGCACATCTAATGCTGTCAGGCATACAAAATAATAGAATTTAATTCTATTTGTGAAAAAAAATCCCGTAAAACTTGCAAATATGGGATTTTTTTTGTATCTTTGTGGTCGCTTTAACTTTTTAGGCAAACAAAATAATCCGTAATGGTATGAAAAAAGTATTATCTATTTTGTCAGTAGTTCTGCTGGTCGGACTTGGTGTTTTCTTGTATATCAAGTTCTGGTATGTGTACAGCGATGGCGTTAACGAGGGAGATATCAACTATTTCCAGCGCGAGGGCTTTATCTTCAAGACCTACGAAGGAAAGATGATTCAGACCGGCTATAACTCCAAGAACACCTCTTCTACTATTCAGTCGAACGAGTTCAAGTTCTCGGTTGAAGATGAGCGTATAGCCCAGCAGATCAACAACGCGTCTGGCAAGCAGATCAAACTGCACTGGAAGCGTTATCTGGGTACATTGCCGTGGCGCGGTAACAGCCAATTTGTGGTAGACTCTATATATAGCATAGGCAGTCTGCAGAAGTCTAACGATCCGTTCGCGCCCTCTCTGCCACCGATGCCCATTGAGTAAACTTATAAACAAAACCGAATATGTTAACTGAAGAAAAATACAATTTCGTAAAGTATTACGAGCGTTCTTTCGTGCAGAACTGGGATCTGCCCGCTGTTACTGATTGGGGCACCGACACGACTTGGACATACGGGCAACTGGCTACCGCCATCGCGCACTTGCACCTGATGTTTGAGGAGAACGGCTTGCAGAAGGAAGATAAGGTGGCGCTCATGGGGCGCAACAACTCATGTTGGGTGGCTACTTTCCTTGCCACTGTCAGCTATGGCGCAATAGTCGTACCTATCCTGCAGGATTTCAACGCTGCGGATGCTATACATATCATCAACCATTCCGATGCCAAACTGCTCTTCATCAGCGATAATATATGGGAGGGCATTGATCTGGAGCAGATCCCCAATGTCAAGGTTGTGGTCTCGCTCAACGATTGGCATCCTATCTCCCAACACATGGAGGTGGCGCATATCACCGAACTGTATATCAAGAAGCAGTTTGTCAAGCGTTATCCCAAAGGCTATTCGCGAGAACTGGTGCATTATGACGATCGCCCGAACGATGCTATTGCATCAATCAATTATACGTCCGGTACAACGGGATTCTCCAAAGGCGTTATAACGCCGTGCAATGCGTTGGCAGGTAATGTGCGCTTTGGTATAGAGAGTGGATTGGTCTTCTCCGGATGCCGACACGTAGCATTTCTGCCCTTGGCACACGCTTATGGTTGCGCTTTTGATTTTCTGACGTGTCTTGCTGCCGGAGGACATACATTCCTCATCGGGCGTACGCCGGCACCGAAGATTCTGCTCAAGGCTTTTGCTGATGTCAAACCTACACTGATCTTGTCTGTGCCCCTCATTCTTGAGAAGATCTACAAAAAGATGATCGTTCCGCAGATCAGCAAGGCTCCGGTCAGCTGGGTGCTGAAGATCCCGTATCTTGATGAGATAGTGCTGGGTAAGATTCGTGAAACCCTGATTAGTGCATTCGGGGGAGAGTTTCAGCAGATCATTATCGGCGGTGCACCGCTGAATGCCGAAGTCGAGGCGTTCCTCAAGCGAATCAAGTTCCCTGTTTCTGTCGGCTATGGCATGACTGAATGTGCTCCGCTTATCTCGTTCACCAGGTGGACGGAGTATAAGACTTTCTCCTGTGGCCAAGCTCTACCCGGGCTGATGCAGGCGCGTATCGCTAATCCTGATCAGGACGGAGTAGGTGAGATTGAGGTGTTCGGTGAGAATTTGATGTATGGATATTATAAGAACGATGAAGCTACCAAACTGACTTTCAGCAGCGACGGATGGCTCAAGACTGGTGACATTGGCACGATTGATGAGGATGGGTTCATCTTTATCAAGGGACGTAACAAAACCATGCTGCTTGGACCCTCTGGGCAAAACATCTATCCTGAAGAGATTGAGGCAAAACTGAATAATATGCCTTACGTGAGCGAATCGCTTGTTCTACAGAACAATGAGAACCAACTCGTGGCACTTGTCTTCCCGGATATGGAGGCTGCCGATGCCAACGGACTGAGCGAGGCGCAGCTTGAGGAAATGATGGAAGATAACCGCAAGGCACTTAACCCGATGTTAGCTTCTTACGAACCCATAGCCAAGATAAAAATCTATCCGCATGAGTTCGAGAAAACGCCTAAGAAGTCTATCAAACGATTCTTATACACCAGCATGGCGGATTGAGTATGAACCTCTGCATCGACCAAGGTAACTCACGCACGAAAGTGGCATTGTTCCGCGAAGATGGCAAGATTGTCAAGCATTTCTTGTACAAGCATTTTGCCTCTGCCGAAGTGGAGCAATTGTTCCAGTTGTATCCTATTGAGGACAGCATTATCTCTTCCGTCGTGAATATCGAGCCGGCTGTAGTCAATGCGCTGAACAAACATTCGCGGCACTTCGTCCTCTTTGATCACAACACGCCGTTACCTATCACGAATAACTACGGCACTCCCGCTACATTGGGGCAGGATAGAATGGCGGCTGCTGTCGGTGCAAACGCTATCTATCCGGCGGAAAATGTGCTTATCATCGATGCCGGTTCGGCTATCACGTATGATTTTCTGGCGGAAGATGGAGGGTTCGTGGGAGGAAATATCGCTCCCGGTATCAAGATGCGATTCACTATCTTGCACCGGATGACAAAAAAGTTGCCGCTTGTCGATGCCGAGGAAAATGAGATGTTGCCGTTGTTCGGACGTAATACACGTGATGCAATAGCAGCGGGCGTGATCAGAGGCGTTGTGTTTGAGGTAAAAGGCTATATGCGTGATTTGCAAGAGCAGATTCCGCATTACAAGACAATCATCACAGGAGGTAACGCACCGTTTATCCTGCATGGCTTGCAAGCCGATGTACGCTTCGAGCGGCACCTCGTTTTGATAGGCTTGAACCAGATATTACTCTATAATACAAAGCAGTTGCAATAACTTTGGCACGATAGTTGTACCTGAGGATTACGATAGCAGATTCGTGCTACATGATTGATTGAACATGAAGAAATTATTCGTTACATATATCTTTGTCTGTCTGGCTCTGGCTGCAGGTGCGCAGAATATGACCAGTTCGCCCTATTCGCGCTTTGCGTATGGCGATTTGGGAGATGATACGCCGAATACTTTCCGGGGTATGGGCGGAGTAGGCATTGGTATGCGCTCGAATAAGGCAATCAATCCCCTGCAGCCTGCCTCCTATACAGGTTGCGATAGTACCACGTTTATGTTTGACCTGGCGGGTAGTGTACTTTGGACTACCTATGTGGACGCTTCAGGGCGCAGAAACAGGGCAAACGGTAATCTGGAATATATAAGCCTGCAATTCCCGATATACAAGCATTATATAGCCTTTTCGGCCGGCGTGATGCCGTTCTCATCGGTAGGATACAATTTCTCGCTGAGTGATTCCATCAACTCCGATTACCACTATGCGGCTACTTATGCCGGCGAAGGAGGTATAACGGAGGTGTATGGCGGCTTGAGTTTCAATATCATGGATTGGTTGGCGGTGGGCGCAAATGTGTACTATATGTTTGGCGAAGTATCCAACTATCGTGCACTGACCTTTACCGAAGCCGACATGCAGGATGTGGCGATGTACAGTTTGCTCAATGTAAGCAGTGTGCGTACACGTGTGGGGGCACAGTTGTTCCACACTTTCGACAATCAGGATGCTTTTGCCGTGGGCGCTGTCTGGGAACCGCAACTTCCGTTCCGTGGCAAATATACGGTGGTGGAAACAAGTTGGGGAGATACTGTGCAAAGCGGAGGTGCTGCCATGAAGGTCCCGATGCAATGGGGAGTAGGAGCGTCCTATACCTGGCAACAACGTCTCACACTCGCATTTGATTACACGTATCAGGGATGGGGGAGCGTGCAAACATTCAGTAATCAGGCGCTTCGCTCGAGAGCAATCTATGCGGCAGGTGTCGAATATCGCCATAACCCGTACGGACGTAATTATGTAGAGCGTATATGTTGGCGATTGGGCGCCAAACTTACTGACCCGTATCAGAAGAATGTGGAGGGCAAAGAAATCAAGGTGTCCATCGGTGTGGGATTCCCCTTGCGAAACGCCGGAACAGTGTTCAACGCCACAGTTGAGTACGGACATAGGGGAGCACTGCTTAAGGAGGATTATTTGAAACTCACCATCAATGCGGCTATCAATGAGACATGGTTCTTCAAACGCAAACTCTGATAACCCCGTTGCAGAAAAGAGACTACAAATAGTGAATATGTAAAATCAACAAAATAGTTTATAGATATGAGAAAGTCAATTATTGCATTAGTTCTGGTGGCTACGATCCCTGCGTTTGCATTGGCAAAGAAACCGCAGAAGGCTGCCGAGACTGCTTCTGATCCTGTTGTGGAAGAGGCTGAACCTACTATCACAGAGGAGTGCGTAATCAACGTATCGCTCTTCAATGAGTCTGTCAAGAACAAACAGTATGCTGATGCCTGGGATCCCTGGTGGCAGGTTTATACTACATGCCCGAATGCCAACAAGGCTGTCTACACCCGTGGCGACGAACTTGTAGAGTGGAAGATTTCGCAAACTCAGGATCCGAAGGAGTATGATGAACTACGTCAACTTTTGCTCAAGTTACATGATAGCCGTATCAAGTATTTCGGTGACGATCCCAAGTATCCGAAGGCATATATCCTTGGACTTAAGGGTGTTGATTATTGCAACTTCTTTAAGGAAGATCCTCTTAAGGAGCCTGCTTACGGCTGGCTGAAGGAGTCGATCGAGGGCATGGGCAATAAGTCGCAGATTCTGGTACTGAAGACCTTTGCCGACTTGAGCAATGCGCGCTACAAATCTGATCCGGATAAGTACGGTGCTGCTTATATCGCTGACTACCAACTCGTGTCAATGACTCTGGCTGCTCAGGCTGCTGACCCCGCCAACAAGAATGCTGCACGTGCACAGGAGAACAAGGATTATGTCGATCAGATGTTTGCTTCTTCCGGCGCTGCCAACTGTGATAAGCTGGACGAGATCTTCGGCCCTATTGTTAAGGATAACATCTCCAATCTGGATATCTTGAACAAGATTATGAGTATGTTCCGTCGTGTTAAGTGCACGGAGAGTGAGATTTACTTCGCAGCTGCTGAGGCCTCTCACAAGTTGGAGCCTACCGAGGAGAGTGCTGCCGGTTGCGCCAAGATGTGTATGAAGAAAATGGACTACAAGGGTGCTGTAACCTATTATGAGCAGGCTATCGAACTGGCTCCGGAAGATGACAAGGAGGATCGTGCTGAGTACCTCTTCAATATTGCTTACATCTACTTCGACAAGATCAAGTCCTATCAGTTGTCGCGCCAGTACCTGCGTCGCTCGCTTGAGTTGCAGGCTAACCAGGGCCGCTGCTATATCCTGATGGGTATGCTGTATGCCGGCTCGCAACCCTATGGCGAAGGTATGGCTCCTGCCAAGGCCGCGATCCTTAACAAAACCGTGTTCTGGGCTGCTGTGGATAAGTTCCAGAAGGCAAAGATGGTTGACCCGGATGTGGCTGAGGATGCCAACAAACTGATCGCCTCTTACTCGAAGTATTTCCCTACCCGTGAGGAGATCTTTGACCTGCCTGAGTTGCAGGATGGTGCTTCATTCACTGTAGGCGGATGGATTCAGGAAACAACAACCTGCCGTGCTGCTAAACAATAAGCAACATAGTATCGTATTGAGCATTGCCATCGTGTTGGTGGCAATGCTTACCTTTCCTTCTTGCCATCGCAAGGAGGTTAAGTTGCGCATGGATGCTATCAATGATCGCTCCGCAATGCCGGTACTTGATGCGCAACAGGTTACTACACTTATCTCTGATTCAGGCGTAACACGTTTCCGCATCACAGCCTGCGAATGGCAGGTGTACGACAAAGCCAAACCTTCGTATTGGGAATTCCCTAAAGGCATCTACCTCGAGCAGTTTGACGCCATGCTGAATACTTCTGCCACCTTGCGGGCAGATTACGCCTATTACGATGATCAGCAGGAGATTTGGCATCTGACAGGTAATGTAAATGCCACCAATGTGAATGGCGAACAGTTTGAAACACCTGAATTGTATTGGGAGCAAAAGACTGAACGCGTCTATTCCGATTCTGCTATTACCATCATCCAGCCGCCTACGCAGGCCGCAATAAAGGCTGATGGCGACAATGCCAAAGGCACAGTTATTCAGGGAGTGGGATTTGAGTCCAATCAGGAGATGACTAAATATACAATCCGTCGCCCAACGGGTATTTTCTCAGTAGATGACTGACGCATAGGCGCTTGTCATCTTTTTTTTGAATAGACTATGGAAAATAGAGAGATTGAACGTAAGTTCCTTGTGAATGATAACTCGTACCGCAAATCTGCATATACCCATTATGATATAATCCAGGGCTATATCTGCAAGGAGCCAGGTCGTACAATTCGCATCCGGCTTCGTACCGATGCCGATGGTACACAGCAGGCGTATATCACTATCAAATCCCGAATGGAATCTATCACACGCTTTGAGTGGGAAAAACCTATTTCTGTTGCAGACTTTCAGGCTCTCTTGCCTCTCTGTGGCAATCGTGTTATCAGCAAGGTCAGATATCTGGTGGCTGCCAACCCCGAACCGCTAAAGTGGGAGATTGACGAGTTCCGCATACCCAATACCGGTCTTGTGATGGCTGAGATTGAATTGCCTGCTGAAGATACTTCTTTTGAATGCCCTTCATTCGTTGGCAAAGAGGTGACGCATGATGCGCGTTACTACAATGCCAATATGATTTAATCCGGCAAATCTTATTCTTTACATCCTTTAAAGGCGTTCTTGCCAACGATGCAATCGTCAGGCAGAGCAAGTTGGAGTGAGGGCAGCATTTCGCAATCGCGGAATGCTTCGTCGCCTACTTCTTTCAGTTTGGCAGGCAAGTCCACTTTACGCAGTTGCTTGCATTGTGCAAAAGCCCGTGCGCCGATTCGCTCCAATCCCTTAGGTAACTTAATTTCACGTAACCCGCGGCAAGATTGGAAAGCTTCGCGGTCGATATATCGCAGGCTCTTGGGCAGAGTGAGATTGCGCAAACCATAGCAGCCCTCAAAAGCACCTATGCCGATTGATGTCACTTCGCCGGGTATATCCAACTGCTCAATGCGCGTGCAGTTGGCAAACGCACCATCCTCTATCGTATGCAAATCTTCGCCTATATTAACTTGCTCCAGCGATGAGCAGCCGGAGAATGCATCTTTGCCGATGGTAAATGTGCGATCAGGTATATCTATCCGCTCCAATCGTCCGCAACCGCGAAAAGCACTGTTATGGATAGCGTAGAGATTCTCGGGAAGCACTGCTTTGTATATGTGGTTGCAGCCTGCAAACGCTTCTTCAGGAACAACAATAATCTTTTCCGGAATAATTATTTGCTCCAAGCCTGTACATCCGGCGAAGCATTGCTTACCTATGCTCTCCAGATTATCTGGTAATTTGATTGACTCCAATCGAATGCATCCGGCAAACGCACCGTCACCTATCTGCTTGAGTGCTTGGGGCAAATGAAAAGCCGTGAACGACTTGCATCCGAAGAAGCAGGCTTTGCCTATTTCTTCAACTCCTTCCGGCAATGTCAGAGTGGATAATGCGCTGCATTCGTAGAATACTCCGTCACCGACTTTCGACAGTCCGGCAGGTATGTTGATATCCTTCAGTAGCGGGCAACGGTAGAACGCGAATGCTCCGATCTCTCGCAGCGAGGCTGGTAGTTTTACATTCTGTAGGTTGGCGCACTCGTAAAAGCATGCGGCAGGCAAGGTCTCCAGCATGGGAGATAGTTCCACCGATTGAATAACCGTATTTTGCGCGAATGCTCCTTCTGCTATCAGGCGGTACGGAGTCTTGTATTGCACCTTGGCGGGCAAGTCTTTGTTGACCGCTATAAGGCATGAATCGACATACAATATACCTTTCTTCCATTTCTTCTCGTTCAGGTATATGCCCGAGCCGGTGAAGGCATCGCGACCAATGGAGGTTATGTGTCTGCCAAAGGTGACCTTTTGCAGATTCTTGCAGTCGCGGAAAGTGAATACATCAATTCTGCTCACGGATTGAGGCAGTACAACTGCTGTAACTGTCTTATTGCCCTGAAATGCTCCGCCTGCTATCACGCGTGTATCATCGGCTACAACAAACTTGGGCTTGCTGATTGTCTTGTCAACGGCTATCAGGCATCCGTCGATATATAATGCTCCTTCGTTCCATAGTTCGCGATTGGCAAATACTCCTGTTCCTTCCAGCGATGAGCGGTATAGTTGTTTGATTGTAGGTGGCAGAACAATCGATGTCACTCCTTTGCACCCCTTGAATGCTTCTGCGCTCAGTGAGGTAACGGTATATGTTTTGCCTTCGCCGTCCTTGATCTGCTCGGGGATAATAATGTCACCGCTTGCTTTCGGGTTGGCGGCAACTTCGGCAGTATGGTGCGCGTAATCAAGGGTGTACACAAAATTGTCAACGTATGCCGTTGGCTCTGCGGCAAAACAGGTTGTACAGGCAATTAGGATGACCGATATAATGATTGTTCGTTTCATTTGATTGAAGTATTATAGTATCCTCTTTCTCCGAAAATGGCTGAACCTATACGCACCATGGTGCTACCTTCGCTTATCGCAATAGGATAATCGTCCGACATGCCCATGGATACTATTGTTGCGCATTCGTTGTTTGAACAACCGCAGTTCTTCATCTCTTCGGCAAGGCGGGATAACTGGGCAAAGCATCGGCGTATCTCTGTTTCCTCATCGGTGTTGGTAGCCATACCCATGATTCCGCAAATGTGTATGTTGTGATAGGGGTGTTCGTTGAGTGATGCCAATAGAGCCCGAAATTCCTCGGGAGAGAAGCCGCTCTTCGTTGCCTCTGCCGCCACGTGAATCTCCAACAGGATATTTTGTACCAGACCTTGTTTGCCGGCTTCCGCATCAATGGCAGCAAGCAGCCGCTCGGAGTCAACCGACTGAATCAGGTAAGGATTGAGCCGTAGCAAATCGCGTACTTTGTTGGTTTGCAGGTGCCCTATAAAGTGCCAGCGGATATCTTTCGGCAGTGCTTCTTGCTTGGCGCGAAGTTCCTGCACTCTGCTTTCGCCAAAATCCCTGCAACCGGCAACATACGCTTCTGCAATCTGCTCAATCGAATGATACTTGCTTACCGCTACCAATTGTACATGTGCGGGCAGCAATTGTTTTATCTCAAGCCAATGATTCATATCCTTTTTGTGCATCCGGGCTATTCCAGCAGCAGCGCTTTTATCTGTGTGGCATCGGTTATTCCTGTCGGGAATGCCTGATATGCGCCCGACCATATCATTACCGGTACGGTAGGCGAGGCTTCTACAACGTGGTCGAGTAAATGGTTGTCGTTAGCTTTGAGCAACCAGTGCGGCTGCAGTGTGAATACCACATCTCCGAATCCTTTTTTGTTTACAGTATTTGCCAAGGCTACACTGCCTAATGCTTCTGTAAACGGAAAAGCTGCTGCTACACCCTCAAAATCCATCAGAAACGCTGCCACCTGTTGTTGTAGTTGGGGCAGTGATAGATGTTTCTGTTCAATCAGTGAGCGGTTCAGATAAATCGACTGACCGTACCCTCCGTCCACCCAACGTTCTGTGCCGTACAATGCCATCAGATAGGTGGCGGTAAGTGCTGCGGCTCGATCAACATTGAAGTATTGTACCGGCATTCGCGCGACTTGTAATGCCGCAATGTCCTGCCCGAGTCGAGGTAGTCCTACCACAACTACGCGCAGGTGCTTGGTATCCACGATTCGGGCCAATTGGTCAATCAGGTAACCTAAATCTTGATTGAGCCACAGGTACATATCTTCTTGCTCAGCCGAGCGTAATTGGTCGGTGGTGGCTGCCGGGCTGCAGGTTGTCAGGTGCAGGCATAGCAGGTCGGGGATATTGTCTTCTCCCAGGTGCTCTTGTTTTTGCAGAGCGAGTGCACTTTCAATCACCATGGTGTTTGCAACAGGAGTGTGCAGCAGTTGCTCGGTCGTATAGTTGAATCCTTTCTTCTGCTCTTGTTCGGTAGGTGCGCTGTACAGATCAATGTCTATACGCGGATTCCACGTGCGTGCAAGCAGTTCGTCGCGCCGCGTACCTTCGTTCCATGTATTAAGTGCTTTGGGCAGTTCGTTGCCATAGTATGAGGTGCTTACCCATTTGGCAGTCTCCTGATCCAGCCAGCAGCAGCCGTCGGCAGCATGTCCTGCCATCAGGATACTGGTGTTGGCTTCCAGCCCTAAAGCGTAGATATGTGCGCGCTTGCCGTATCTGACCCGTAGCTCGTCACCTATAGTCGAGGCGGGTAAGTTCAGCGGTGACAGGGAGCATTGTACGCCTATTCCATGCTCGTTGCTGTCTTCCAGAATCGCATGTGCTCTTCTGTCGCGACGGTGGAAATAGGTGTCGGCCGCAACGCTGTGTTCGGCAGGCGTAGTGCCGGTCATAAGAGTGGCTACGCATTCGCTGCCGCCATATACGATGTGCGGAAAACGGATAGTTGTCTGATAGGCTTCTTCCGACAAAGTGCGTAATCCGCCTTGTTGCCAATACGGACGAAGTTGGTCAAGCGTCTCCTGACGCATGCCGTCCACCGTAATCAATACAGTCAACCGAGGAGCTGACTGAACGCTGATGCTGATCAGCAAACATATTATCGCCAAAGATAGATGATTCGTGCGCATAGATGAATTGTAGGTATAATCAGTAGGTACGGTCCGTAACCTACCAACGGATGAATAGAAAAGAATGTGAGGAACGTTACCAATAGTAGCAGCAACGCATATATGCCGTATAAAATGTAGTCCACCCATTTGGTGCGTGCTCCGCGTTTGCGGTCGAATAGTGACAATGCAGCCAATACTGCAAACAATACCGCCATGCCGAAGTACCAGGTCTTGTACCAGGGCACGCGTTCAATGGTGAAAGGCTGCACATAACTGGTTTCAACCAGCGGCGTGTCTCCGATGAAAGTGGCGGCTTCAATGTAGTTCATCAACTCTTCCGGCAGAAACAACCGCTGTTCGCCATGCATTACTTTGTCTGCCTTGGGGCCGAACAGCAGATTGATTCCCAGATCGCCCCACGAGCCTTTGGGTGTATAGTGCCTGATGAACTGCCGGTAGGTCATGCCCTCTGCACCTTTGTACGATGATTGGATAGGCTGCGCATGGCTACTGTCGGCCTGCAAGGCATCCATTATCAGATGGTAGGGACGTGTGGCACAGTTGTCGAATACGAAGTTGTACAGGTAAACGCGGTTCTCGGGATAGTAGTTGATGATTAGTGCGCGGTATATGGCATCTTTGTCTTCAGGCGTCAAGTTCAGTTCCTGAATATAAACCTCGCGACCGCTGTGCTTGTATATGCGCAAGAACCAGTTTGCGCTCTCTTTGCCTAACTGATAGTACGTCTCTCCGCGTACAAAACGCCAATAGAAGTGTGGCGCATCAAAGTCAAATATACCGTAGTTATACACATCCGAGATACCTGACTTGTTGTCAATCACCATCAGCGCAGTGTGCCCGTAGCGCTCGTATAAAGCCTCTCCCGGGCTGCATGTGAGCAGGTAGATCTTTGCTTCCTCACTTAGCAGTCGCACTTCATCAGCGCGTGCGGGAGACACCACGAGCAGCGAACCTGCCAGTAGCAGACTGCTCAAAATGCTAAATATGGTATTCTTGCCCGTCACCTTTCAGTTAATTATAAACTTTCTGCAACCAGGTTAGGCAGGAACGTCGCCATTGTGCCCAATAGGTAGCCGCATACTACTTGCAGTGGAGTGTGTGAGCCGTCATATACGCGGGCAAACATCAGCAGTATGGCTGCTATCGAGCAGCCGGCAAGTGCAGGGATAGCACTTACTCCGGTACTCAGGCTGAAACTCATCATTGCTCCGAACAAACCTCCCAACGCTGCCAGATGGGCGCTGATCTTCCACGTGCGGTTAATCAGCAGAATCAGCAGGAGCACCACCGTTGATCCGATAGCTGTTAGCACGATGAATTGCGGCAGATGCATCACTTGACTGCAGAAGTATGCCCAAAAACCGTAGCAGATAGTCGAATATATATACGGCATAGTACGTTGCTTCGGGTTGCGGATGTAAATGTCGGTCAGATTTCCGCGATGAATCATCACCATAATTACCGATAGCGGCAACAGACAGGTGAATACCAGCGTACCAAGCACTCCTATCCATATCAGCGGAGCAGGGTAGGATATAAACTCTCGGAGTGACAGAAAGTATATCAGCATTCCGTATGTCGGAATGAACATCGGGTACAGCACTGCCGACAAGCCGCGTGATAGGTAATATAGCGTATTGTTCATCTTCTCTTCGTATTCCTTGTGCAACTAAAGTTGTTTTCTCAGTCGCGCGATAGATTTGCCTATCTGTTGGCGATACTTGCTTACCGTTCGTCGTGCTATGGTGTAGCCGGCAACCTTCATCGCCTCTACCAGCTCGTCATCGTTCAGCGGGTGTGACTTGTCTTCGCGGTCGATAATCTCGCGTAATGCCTGTTTGATTTCGCGCGTGGATACTTCATCGCCTTCGATGTTCTGCATTCCTTCGGAGAAGAAGTGTTTTAGCGGATATATGCCGAACTCGGTCTGTACATATTTGCTGTTACTTACGCGTGAGATGGTGGATACATCGTAACCGGTTTTGTCCGCTATGTCCTGCAGAATCATCGGCTTGAGAGCCGAGTCATCGCCTTCGTAGAAGAAGTCGCTTTGCGCCTCTACAATCGCCATCATGGTGCGTGTCAGTGTCTCGTTGCGCTGCTTGATGGCGTCTATAAACCATTTTGCACTGTCAATCTTTGATTTTACAAACTGCACGGTCTCCTTTTCCGCGTCCGTCAACTGGTTCTTGCGTCCGGCATAGTTCTTCATCATCTCCTGATAATCCGAGTTAACGTGCAGGTCGGGTATCTCTCCGTCCAGCAGTTGCATCACCAGTTCGCCATCTCTGTTCTCTACAATAAAATCAGGTATTATGGTAGCTCCGTGATTGTCATAACTCGTTCCGGCCCATTCTGCACCGGGTGTAGGATTGAGGTGTTCTATCTCGCTTATAACGTCACGCATCTCTTCTTCGGTCAAACCTAAGCGTGTGCGGATGCGGTCAAAATGCCTGCGGCTGAAGGCCTCAAAATGTTCTGTCAATACCTGTATTGCACGTTGATTGGCTATCGTGGGTTCGCGCTGCTGAAGTTGTATCAATAGGCACTCCTTTAAGTCGTGAGCACCGACACCGGCAGGATCAAACTGCTTGATTTGCTCTATAATATCCAGCATCTGCTCATGCGGAACAATCAGCGATTCGCGGAAGGCCAGATCATCCTCCAACTCCTCGGCTGTGCGACGCAGATAGCCGTCTTCGTCAATGTTGCCGACCACGAATTTGGCTATGTGACGTTCGGGCTTGGTCATCTTCGTCAGATAAACCTGAGACTTCAGGTGCTCTATCAGCGATGGCGTGCCGGTGAACGTGTTGTCCATGGTGTCTTGTGGATCGCTGTAGTTGGTGATGCGCGTCTTGTAGTCCGGCGTCTCGTCATCCGTCACATAATCATCGTAGTTGAAGTCGGGATTGTCCAGCGGGTTGGCGTAGTCGGAATCATTGTATGTCGTGTCTGCTGGCGACGCTTCGCTGGAGTAGGATTCGCCCATTGATGCTTCGCGATAGTCGTCTGCATCTGACTCATCGTTGGCATAACTGGCATTACCGTACTCGTCACCGTCAAACTCTTCACTGCGCTTCTGCTCATCCTCCTCGCGTATGGCTTGCGGATCCTTGCCTTCGTCCAACGCGGGGTTTTCCTGCAACTCTTCGTTGATACGGCGTTGCAGCTCCACACCGGGAATCTCCAGCAGACGTACAACCTGTATCTGTTGCGGACTAAGCTTGGTCAGTAGACTCTGGCGTTGGGTAAGTGATAGATCCATAATCCAGTGCGTTTAGTATATTATTCGTTAGGACAGTTACGCCTCTACGGCGCGTAACACGTGCTCGGTTATGTATGCCAGTTGCTCGTCATCCAACTCGGTATGCATCGGCAGCGATAGTACGCTGGCAGCCAGTTGTTCGGCTACGGGGAAGTCGCCTGCTTTGTAGCGGGGATCCTGATAGGCTTTCTGCAGATGCAGAGGGATGGGGTAGTATATCATTGCCGGTACTCCGGCTGCGGTCAGAGCCTCGCGAACTTTGTTGCGGTCTGTACCCGTAATACGCAGAGTGTATTGGTGATATACGTGGGTGCTGTTCTGGCTGCGTTCCGGAGTAAGTATCTTGCTGCATCCGGCGAAAGCCCGGTCATAATATGCGGCTGCGCGCTGACGTGCGGCTATGTACTCATCCAGATGGGGCAGTTTCGTATCCAGCACTGCGGCTTGAATAGTGTCCAAACGCGAATTGACGCCTACCATGTCGTGGTGGTAGCGCACTTTCATTCCGTGGTTGGCAATGGTGCGGATAGCCTCTGCCAATGTGTCGTCGTTGGTGAACAACGCACCGCCGTCACCGTAGCAACCCAGATTCTTTGACGGGAAGAAACTTGTGCAGCCTATATTCCCCATCGTACCGGCTTGCGCTGTATGTCCGTCGCTGAAGGTGTATTGTGCACCTATGGCTTGAGCCGTATCTTCCACTACGTACAGATGATGCTCCTTGGCAAGCGCCAATAGCGGCTCCATCTCAGCACATTGCCCGAACAAGTGTACCGGAACGATAGCTTTCGTCTTGGGCGTGATGGCACGCTTCACTGCTTCTACCGACATGTTCATCGTGCCCCATTCTACATCTACAACCACAGGCGTCAAGCCAAGCAGAGCGACTACTTCTGCGGTCGCGATGAAGGTGAATGTCGGTGTAATCACTTCATCCCCGGGTCTTAAGCCCAGAGCCATCAGGGCTATCTGCAACGCTTCTGTGCCGTTAGCCACAGGGATAACATGGCGTGAACCGATATAGTTCTCCAGGTTTCGTGCAAATTGCTCTACTTGGGCACCTTTTACAAATGCAGCGCTGTCTATTACTGCTTGAATGGCCGCATCCATCTCGGGCTTAATCTTCCGATACTGTTGCTGCAGGTCCACCATCTGAATGGGTCTCATAATTCTCAATTAAGTATTCTACTTCTTCGGGGTTGATGCGAATATGCGTAATATGCGGATTCTGGCTCGCTATGTGTACGGGCAGGTGATCAATGTCGGGCTGCGGCATATCTACCGAGGCTTCAATATCTCCTTCGCCCACGCGGTTGAACCATGTAGCGCCTACGCGGAACGTGACTGTTACATGACTCGGAAACAGATGTAGCGTTTGTCCCTTATCTGTCAGGTCGGGAGTGCGGATTGGCAGCTGTATAGCCTTCTCGGTGAATAACTCCGCCACGGCTTGTAACTCTATGCTGTCGGGTTTCACGCGTACACCTGGCGGCGCAATCAGTGCCAATCGGGTGGCAAAGGTGTCTTGTACGCCTTCGTAGTCTGTCAGGCTCGTTTCTACATGGTTGATGCTTGATAGAACCTGTTCCGTTCCGTAAATTTTTGCATAACGCGGGCTGAGTGTCACTTCGCCGCATAACTGGTGCTGCGAGGCGGGCTTGATCTGCCCTGTATATACAATCGGTACAGTTTTTTCGTGTTGCCGGGAGTAACTTCCGCTCAGTACTTCAGGTGCAAAAGCCGCCAGTGTGGCATCGCCTGCCAACTGTTGTGCTATGGCCTGCCGGAGTTCGTCCATCGGAATGCTGAACGAGCCTTCTTCGCCCTCAAAGTATTCTGATAGATCAAACGACAACTCATACTTCCTGCTTCGGTTGCGAAACAGATCAACACCTTCGTCTTCCAGAGTCACATGCACTTGGTCTGAAGGCGCAGTGGTGAAGATGCAGTCCTCAGGGATATGGGTGTAAGTCACAGGAATAGTCAATGTGATTGTCCTGCGCGTACTCAGGGCATTGGTCAGCCATATTATGGTGGCTAACAATACAAACAGCAAGTACACCAAGGCATCCTTGCTGTGTATGAATACTTTGAACTTACGCCACTGCTGGCAGAATAGCTCTCTCACGACTGCTGATCACTGATTGTTGACTGTGCTGCGCCGGGTTACGCTTTCTGTGCAGGCTGGGCGTCCTCTGCTGATGCATAGACGCTGTTCTTGTCAACGCGGATCACTACGTCCTTGTCTATCGTGATAAGGAAGTAGTTCTCTTTTACCTCTTTAATCTCACCATAGATGCCGCCTGCAGTTACGACCTTGTCACCTTTCTTCATCTCTTCGCGTTGTTTCTGCAGCTCTTTTTGCTTCTTCGTTTGCGGACGAATCATAAAGAAGTAGAATACTACGAAGATCAGGATCATCATGATCCAAAACGACCATTGGTTACCTGCCTGAGCGCCATCTGCGCCGGCTGTTGCTTGTAATAAGATGGTTGATAACATACAATTATTTTTTTTATTTAATAATCACTAAACCCTCAACTCTCAACTCTCAACTCTCAACACTAAACACTCAACCCTCAACCCTCAACCCTCAACTCTCAACTCTCAACCCTCAACTCTCCACTCTCAGTCCACCGCCATTGCTTTCAGCAGCTTGTCTTCTCTTTTCAACTGGCGGATAATACCGTCCAGTATGCCATTGATAAAGAAGTAGTTCTTCTCGCCGGAGTATTCCTTGGCTATCTCGATATACTCGTTCAGGGATATCTGCAGAGCTATCTCCGGGAAGTTCATTATTTCAGCCATAGCCACAAGCAGTATAACTCTGTCCATCCATGCTACTCGCTCCGGATCCCAGTTGTTGAGGTGGGCGTCAATCAGTGCATCGTATTCAGCGCGGTGCTCTATCGCATATTGCAGCAGGTCGGTAGCGAACTTCAGGTCTGCCTCCGAGTCAAACATCTCCAACAGCGATTGCTCTACACCTGCCTCCTCGCGGAATCGGCGAACGGATTTTACTACGTACGACAGCACGAAGTCCATGTCCGTCACCCACGTGAAATGATCAAGCTCCAACTCCATCTCTTCCAACGCCGACAGAACGGCCTCGTTACTTGGAAGCAGTTCTGTATATATCTTGCGCCAGATGCGTTTGTCATCCTCGTATGTACAATCGGCCTGCTCCATGTATTCTTTATACCATGGCGTTGCTACCAGGTTCAGGTACACTGCTTTCACGGCAGACATACCTGCCTCCCATGACAGATGGCGCTCCTCCAATTCATGACGCAGACGCCGGTTGTTGAATAGCTGCTCTGCAAAGCGGTTGCGGATGAATCGCCTGTTGGGTGTAAAGGATGTATGCGTCGCCTGCGAACGGGCTATGCGCTCTTGCAACTGCTCGTCTGCATAGGTCGTTAGGGCGTTCGCAAAATCCAGTAGGAGTATGTACAAGTCATAGCAGTCTGCAAAACTGTGCATCAACTGTTTCCTCGCTTCTGAGGGCAATGCGTCCTCGTTCTGGTAGTAGCCGAACAGGGTTTGTACGACTTTGATTCGTATTAGGGTTCGATTGATCATAGTGCTGTTTTCAAATTTGCACACAAAGATACGAAAAAAAATGCACATATGCAAATTTTTCTTCTGTAACTTTCCCCAAAAATACAAAAAAATACACTTTTACTTGCAAATATCATTTATTTTTTGTACTTTTGCATCCGATTTCGTTTGCATACGGAATCTGCACTGAGCAGCACATGCTCAATTGGTTTGTTTTTTTGAGGGGCTAAAGCCCGATTGTAGAGATGGAAAATCGTAAGTTTGATGAGAGACGGGAGACGGAGATTGTGTATTCCCGTTCGGTGAAAGCAGGTAAACGTATTTATTACCTTGACGTCAAGAAGGATCGTACCGGTGATCATTACCTGTGTATCACGGAGAGTAAGAAACGAGTGATGGGTGAAGAGGCCCCGCAGTTCGAGAAGCACAAACTCTTTCTGTACAAAGAGGATTTTGCGCACTTCTGCGAAGGACTGGAAGACGTCATTGCATACGTCAAGAGTCAGGTAGGAGAAATCGAGTCGCGCCGCGAATGGGTGCCCGAGGATGGCGAAAAAGCTGAAGAAGCTAAGGCGGAAGAGAATGCAGCTGAGCCTGAGAAGAAGCGCGGCTTATTGGACCGCCTGATAGGGAAGGATTGATACTATACCTTCCGCAATGTCGGATTTGGAGGCGAGAGGCAAACGAACACTCTCGCCTTCTTTTTGTTGTTCTTTGCCGACAACTGACTGCTGATTGCTGATTCCTGACCTCTTGAATATGGTTACACAGTTAGTATCTGTTCCAAAACCTGCACCCGGATCGCGCAGCGAGTTCATCACAATATAATCCATGTTCTTGCTCTCGAGTTTCTTCAGCGCATTCTGTTGTTCGTTGTCTGTCTCCAGAGCAAATCCTACCAGGTACTGCCCCTCTCTCTTGCTTGCGCCCAAGCTGCGGGCAATGTCAGGCGTTTCTTTTAGCGTGATGCTGTCTGTCAGGTCTATACCTTTTTTCAGTTTGTGATCGGCGACTTTTATCGGGGTCATGTCGGCGACTGCTGCAGCCAGTATCGCTACATCGGCATCTTGCCAGGCTGCTGTCGTTGCCTCGTACATCTGCTGTGCCGATACCACATCCACGCGCTTCAGTTGACCTGTACCTTGCATCGCAGGGTGATACACTACAGGTGTCCATTGCTCGGCGGTCGGTCCCATCACCAGTGTTACGTCGGCGCCGTGATGGATCAGTGCCTGTGCCAGTGCTATGCCCATCTTTCCTGACGAATGGTTGCTGATGTATCGTACGGCATCTATGGCTTCGCGAGTCGGACCGGCGGTTATCACTACGCGCATGCCCAAGCGGTCTTTCTCCGTCAGTGCGGACTCAACAGCTTCCAGTAGGGCTGCCGGCTCCTGCATACGCCCGCGACCGTTCGTTCCGCAGGCAAGAAATCCGTCTGCGCAGTCCAGTACATCGATGTTCTTCCGCCCGGCAAGTGTCCGTAGCGCTTCTTGCAGTGCCTCACCGCTGTACATCTTGTCATTCATCGCCGGTGCGATGATTACAGGCTTGCGCATGGCTGCAAGCGTTGTGGTCAGTGCATCATCCGCTATGCCGGCTGCCATCTTGCATATCACGTCGTGGGTTGCTGGAGCTACGATCATAGCGTCTGCCCAGTCGGGTAGGGAGATGTGCTCTGTCGAGTGGTCGTTGATGGCGGCAAATACATCGCTGTAAACCTTGTGCCCGCTTAGCGTCTGCAAGGTCAGGTCGGTCACAAACTCCAAAGCATGTTTCGTGGTTGTAACCTTCACTTCTGCTCCGCGTTTGCGTAACAATCGAATAAGTTCGGGAATCTTGTATGCCGCAATTCCCGAACCTATACCTACTACTATGTGCTTACCGTTCATCACAAATGTGTCTCTTCTCTTTTGGGATTTGTTTCGAGCAGATTTGCGTTTTCACGGGCGGAAGTTATGGGATGCATAATGCCCGAACTGAAAACGCAATGATGCCGAAAGAAAACCAAAATTAGCGCAACAACTCATCACGCGAGCCGTTGTTGCACACAATCTGATTGTCAATCAGCTCTTGTGTGGCAATCAAGGTCGGCTTGGGCAGCACCTCATACGAACGCGAGATCTCAATCTGCTCTCTGTTCTCAAAGGTCTCCTCAATGTCACCGCGGTCGATGCTGAAGTCTTGCAACTTGGCATCCAATTCCTTCTTCAGCGACGCACTGATCTGGTTGGCACGCTTGCTGATGATGGCTACTGCCTCATACACGTTGCCTACCTTGCTCGTCAACTCGTTCATGTCACGAGTGATTGTAGTCTTCGGAGCTTTTCTTTTCTTGTAATCCAAATTAAATGTTGGTGTCATATTATCTCTTGTTTTTTGTTTCAATATTTTTCTGTCTTCTGTCAGGCGAAGCCGGTCTCTCTTCTGTCAGGCGAAGCCGGTCTGTCTTCTGTCAGCGCAGCGGTCTGCCTTCTGTCAGTGCCGCGGTCTGTCTTCTGTCAACGCAGCACCTTATCCACATCCTTCTTGATGCGGTCGGCGGCTTGCCGGTGTTTCGAACTCGGATAATCCGTCACAAAGTTGTAGTATTCATCCTCTGTTGCACGGGCGCGGTCCATCTTCTTGTCCTCAAACGAGTTAACCATCTGCTGGTACTTAGCCTGAAGGATGATCCAACTCAACTCTTCGGTATATTTGTTCCCCGGATACTTCTTGATGGCGTTCTTTGCTACTATCTCTGCCGACAGGTAGTTGTTGCCCAGGTACGTCCCCAGGTTGTAATACAGGTTCGCGTTGTAGTATTCTTTTTCTGCCAACCGGTCGTTCAGTTCGTCAATCTGCTTGTATGCATCCTGCGCATACGGACTCTCCGGGAATAGTTCTACAAACTGTGTCAGCCATTCTATGGCTTTGCGCGTTATGTCCTGATCCAATCGGGCATCCGGTGCGTCCATGTAGTAGCAGTGACCTATCTGGTAGCGTGCCTCAATGATGTACTTGCCCTTCGGATAGTTGCGCGCGTATGCCTCGTAGTATTCAGCGGCTGTGGCATAATCCTTGTTGCCGATGTAGCAACGCGCCAGGTAACATACCACATCCTCGCTGCGCTCCGTACCTTTGTAATAGACCGCTACATCATCCAGCAGCGTCTGTGCACGCATATACTGCTGGTCGTTGAAGTACCGTAGTGCCGCTTGATACTTGGCATCAGGATCCTTCGACTTCAGCAGTTTCTGGTATTCGCCGCAGCCCGACAATAGCACAACGGCAACTGCCGCTGCTATGGCGTGGAGAATATGTCTGTGTATGTTGCGCATTGCTGTTCGCACAAAAAGCCTACAAAATTACAACTTTTTTTTTATTTTTGCAAATAATTCTGCTAAATTTCGTAATTTTGCAATTATCACCTTTCATTGTTACGCATGATGGATTATGTCAGATCGTACCCGTAGTGCTTCAGCCGTGAGGTACTCGAACGCCAGTCTTTATCTACTTTTACAAACAATTCCAGGAACACCGGTTTGTCAAAGAATGCCTCTATATCCTTACGTGCCAGCATGCCTACTTTCTTCAGCGCTGCGCCTTGATGACCGATGATGATCCCTTTCTGGCTATCGCGCTCTACATATATTACTGCCTGTATGCGTATGAGCCCGCGCGGGTGCTGCGCGCTCGTGGGTTCGTCTTTGTAACTCTCTACCTCTACCTCTGTGGAGTAGGGAATCTCCTTGTCGTAGCATAGCAGGATCTTCTCGCGGATTATCTCGTTTACAAAGAACCGCGCCGGCTTGTCGGTCAACTGGTCTTTGTCGAAGAACGGAGGACACTCCGGCAGTGCGGCTTTGATGGCGGCAAATAGTTGCTCTATGCCAAAACGCTCCTTCGCGGATATAGCAAAGATCTCTGCTGACGGCAATTCTTTCTGCCAGTAACTTACCAGATTGTCAAGCGTCTCCGGGGTCGTCAGGTCAATCTTGTTGATGATCACAAACACCTTCACCCCTCCATGCTGACCGCTTGCTGCGGCTCGCTGACTGCCTGCGGCTATCTTCTTCACCTTGTCCAGAAACGCGGCGTTCTTGTCGGGCGTGTCTTGCACGTCCGTCACGTACAGCAGCACATCGGCATCCACCAGCGCACCTTGGCTGAACTCTAACATCTGCTCCTGCAGCTTGTAGTTCGGCTTCAGCACACCCGGCGTGTCGGAATATACAATCTGAAAATCCTCACCGTTCACTATTCCCATTATCCTGTGCCGTGTCGTTTGCGCCTTGCTGGTGATGATGCTCAGTCGCTCGCCCACCAACGCGTTCATCAGCGTCGATTTACCCACGTTCGGGTTCCCTACAATATTTACAAATCCTGATCTATGCATTTTTCTTTTTTATTCTTTATCTCTATCTCTCTTCCGTCAGCGCAGCGGTCTCTCTTCCGTCAGCGCAGCGGTCTCTCTTCCGTCAGCGCAGCGGTCT
>CALZOG010000009.1 GCA_945827635.1 uncultured Bacteroidales bacterium | reverse complement strand
GCGGGCTGGTTGAGCAGGATATCTGTGATGACGTCCTCGATATGCGTCTGTATGGCTCGGCGGATAGGTCGTGCACCGTAGCGCGGGTCGTAACCCTCGCGGATGATCTGCTCACGCACCTCGGGGGAGACGGTGACATCATATCCCATGACCGCCGTCCGCGCCAGCAGTCCGCTGAGTTCGATATCCACGATACGCGCCAGGGCGTCGTGCTCGAGCGGATGGAAGAAGATAACAGCATCGAGCCTATTGACGAACTCCGGCGGGAAGGTGCGGTTGAGTGCCTTGGTGAGTATAGCCTGCGAGGTACGTGCATCGAGTGCCGACGATTCAAAACCTATTCCTCCCCCCTGCTCAGCGAGTTGGCGTGTGCCGACATTGGAGGTGAAGATGATGATCGTGTTGCGGAAATCCACGGTGTGTCCCTGTCGGTCGGTGAGTCGTCCTTCGTCCAGCACCTGCAGCAGGACGTTGAAGATATCCGGGTGTGCTTTCTCAATCTCGTCGAAGAGGATGATCGAGTACGGTTTGCGTCTCACGGCTTCGGTGAGCCGTCCGCCATCCTCATGCGCGACGTATCCCGGAGGTGCTCCGACCATGAGCGAGGCGGTATGTTTCTCGGCATACTCGGACATATCGAATCGCAGGAGTGCGTCTTTGCTGCCGAACATCTCCTCCGCGAGGCACTGTGCGAGGTGGGTCTTGCCTACTCCTGTCGGTCCGAGGAAGAAGAACGAACCGATGGGTCTGCCCGGGTCCGCCAGTCCCATCCGCGAGCGGCGTATGGCTTTGACGACCTGACTGACCGCCTCGTCCTGGCCTATGACGCGCGACCGTAGCGTAGCATCGAGGTCGCGCAGGCGTTGCCCCTCGGCAGTAGCCACACGCTGGACGGGTACGCCGGAGATGATACTGACGACCTCTGCTATGTCGGTGTCGGAGACGGTTGGAGTGCCTTCGGCAGTTTGAGAGTTTGAGGGCTGCGCCGTTGGAGAGTTTGATGGCTGCGCCGTTGGAGGGTTCTGTCGTCCGGAGACGAGTGCACCGGCTTCGTCGAGCACATCGATCGCCTTGTCGGGGAACGAGCGGTCGGTTATGTATCTGTCAGCGAGCCTCACGCACGCCTCGATAGCCTCGGGCGAGTAGTTGACATGGTGATAATCGCTGTAGTAGGGTGCGAGCCGTTCGAGGATAGACTTCGTCTCATCCGCTGTAGCCGGCGGCACGATGATCTTCTGGAAACGTCGCTCCAAGGCACCGTCTTTCTCGATCGTCTTCTTGTACTCCTCGAGCGTGGTGGCACCTATACACTGCACCTCACCACGTGCCAGGGCAGGCTTGAGAATACCCGCGGCATCGAGCGAGCCCGAGCCGTTGCCTGCACCCATGAGAGTGTGTATCTCGTCGATGAATAGGATGATCTCCGGGTGTCGGCGCAGTTCCTGCAGGACATTCTTCATACGTTCCTCAAACTGTCCGCGGTACATCGTACCCGCCACAAGCACCGCCATATCGAGCGAGATGATACGTTTATCTTGCAGTTCGGGTGCATCCGTGTGGATAAGTTGCTGCGCCAGTCCCTCAACGATAGCGGACTTGCCTACTCCGGGTTCGCCGAGCAGAATAGGATTGTTCTTCCTGCGGCGTGAGAGGATACGCAGTGTACGCGCTATCTCCTGCTCGCGTCCGACAACAGGATCGAGTTTACCCTGAAGCGCCAGACGCGTGAGGTCACGACCATAGGCATCGAGAGCGGGCGTGTCGGACTTAGGTGCAGAAGACTTGCGTCCGGACGGTTGCTCCTTATCCTCCTCCTGCGTACCGTCAGCCATCATCCGTTCGGGTTTGGGATAGAGTTGCTCGACGGACTCGTAGGTTATGTCGTATAAGTTTAGCAACGATTGTGCCACATAATTGATGCGCTCGCGCAGTATAGCCATGAGCAGATGGATAGACCCTGCCACATCAGCACCGTAGGCGTCGCGCTCAATGCCCACCAGGCGGATGATCCGTTCGCCGGCAGGCGAGAGGTGCAGGGAGTTGACATCAGCCGGTTCGCCGGACTGCTGACTTAGGTGCAGTTCCAGGTGGTGCCTGAAGTCGGAGAGGTTGATGTTCGTCTTAGTAAGTATATCGTACGCCGTGCCTTCGCCCATGCGTATGATACCGAGCATGAGGTGTTCGGGCTGCACCTTGGCGTTGCCCAGGCGGACTGTCTCCTGCCCGGCGTAAGAAATGATGTCGCGTAATCTCTTCGTATATTCCATTTTCAACGTTCAATTTTCAATTTATTTGTAGAAGTGCCATGCCAGTCCTGCGCGGAAGACTGGCGGGTTGAGCGGATAACCGGGCATGGAGAAATAGTTGGGATCCATGAAGTGTCCGTTCAGGTGCTGGTACTCGGCAAAGAACCTGAGCCTGAGCAGTCGGACATAGAAGTTGGCAAACACATTGATGACCGGATAATTGCCGACTTTGGTATCGGTCTGCCAGCAGAACTGCGATGTGGCAGGGCACAACAACGGTGCGTAGTATGCCGTATGGTAACGCACATCGGCACCTATCTGCGCATCCATGGCTCGGAACCACAAGCCGTGGTAATACAACTTGCTGTACAGCGCTATATCCGGCAAGGGGACAATGTTACTGCTGGCGTGCTGCCAGACAACATTGTTCTCGAAGTTCACCCACGGTGTGGTGAGGTCGAGGTGGGCGTTGATGGCAATGACCTGGACGTTGCCATCGTGCTGCTTCGGCATGCCGTCGGTATCGAAATAGATGAGCCGTGTCAGATTCTCGAAACTGACATCGACGGCAGGTTTGAACCATCGCGTAGGATAAGCGACTTGTCCGCCTACGTAGAAGCGGTAGGTCTTGCCGAACGCGTTATCCCAGCGGAAGTGGTTGGAGGAGTAGTGCTGCAGGTAGTATGAGGGTGTCTGATTGCGCACATACGCCTTGGCGGCGAGGGTGAGGCTGTCGTTGCCGAGGCGGAATCCGGCATCGACATGACCGTTGACGGCAAACTCGCCAATCTTGTAACCTACAACGCAGACCTCGCCGTTGACATCGTAGCGGAAATAGCGGTTCTGGCGCATATACAAAGCACCACCGACAAAGGTGTTGTTCACCCAGTGAAACGATCCGCCGAGCGTGTCGTCCTGCATGGTGTAGCGTTGTGCCTCGTTGCGGGCATAAACATCGAAGCCGAAACGCATGAGGCGGTTGAACTCCTCGTGGAAGGTGACATCCACCGTATTGCTGATCGTCAGCACCGCCGCTGTGTCGCGCGTGTAGGCACGGAGGCTGTCGGTCTTGTAATTGTTGGCATAGAAGCCCTGCTCCGCCTGCCTCTCGATATACCGTTTGGTTGCCTCCTGTATATCCAGGGCATGGCGGATAGTGAAGAGCGGAATACTGTCAGGCGAGCGGAAGGTGTACGCGTTGTTGACATACCCGCTCAGGTACCGCACGCCGGACATAGCAGCGAGGTTGATATCCAGGTCTTCGGGATTGAGTGCTCCGCCTATGTCCGCAGGATTAGCCAGTCCGCCGTTCTCGAAGTTGGAGACGATACCGAAGTTAAACGCGCCATGGATGGCATAGTTGTAGCCGCTATAAGCGAGGAAAACATCGCCGTTGACCGCTTTGGCCTCCTGCGAGGCGTAGTGACCGAGGGAATTGTAGTAGTTGATCCGTGCGCCGACGTTCAGGTCCTCACGGATATTGCCTGTGAGCAGCAGCGAGAGGTCGTTCTCCTCGCGGTAGGTCTTGAATCCCTTGCGGTAGGAGATGGTGGAGAACGGCAGGTTAGTTCGGAAGAAACGTGTCTGCTCGGGCGTGATCAGATACGGCGCATAAGCGTGCACGAACGGATTGTCGGTAGGCGTGCGCCGGTCGAAGAAGAGTTTGGACTGAATAGGCGAGATGAAGTTGCCGTTGTAGGAGTTGGCTATGCTGTAATCGTTGATAACGGTACGCGCGGGATAGTTGAGCCAGAGCGTATCGTTGACCTCGGGCAGCGTATCGGGCATAATCAGCACAGGAGAGAAATGCCACGTCCGCAACGCGGGCGTAGGCATTTTCTCCTTACCTGCCGCACTCATACCGAGCGGCAGCAAGACACAAACGATAAGAAGCAGACTAAGCCTTTTTGCGGGCACGGAGCTTCTTGATTTCTTCTTGCAGCTTTTCAATCTCCTGGTTCTGGTTGTTGATGGTTTTAAGCAAGCCGTTGAGTTCCTCGTTCTCGATGGTTGTCGGGTACTGCTCCTCAACGCGCTGCAGGAAGTCGGAGAGGATGTTCATGTAATTGATGAACGCATCGTATGCCGACTCGTAGTGGGTGTTGCCTGCATTGATATGGTTCATGTAGAGGAAGTTATCCGCTACCTGCAGGTGCAGCCAGTCGCGTTTGAGGCTCTTATCCTGGCAGAGGTGCACGCGCTCAGCCACAGCGTACAGTTTGTTGAGCGCCTCCTGCTGCAGGTCGTTGCCCACGAACGGAGCAAGGTCTTTTGCCTCGCCGCACCAGGTGTTGGCAAACGGTACAGCCAGCGAGTCAACAGCAGGTTTCTTACCCGCCTCCGACGGAGTGAGGAAACCGATCTCCTTCTCCAGCGCGAAGTACGGTATAGCCTTCAGGAACTCGAAGATACCCGTAGCCGCCGTCTGACGGATACCGAAGGTCTCGGCACCGAGCCAGATGTTGACGAGGTCTTCCTCCTTGGGCAGGTCAACGATCTGCTGGGTAAACTTCTCGGCATCCATGGGATAGCCCGACCACGAACTGTCGGAGAACAGGAACGACAGCGAGTCGGCAATCTGTGCGTTACGCAGCAGCAGTTTCATCTTCGGTGCAGCGGCAGCCGAATAGACGTAGTTAGGCGACTTCCATGACAGCAGATGCTTGGAGCCCTCGGTCATGCAGGTCTTGAAGCCGAGTTTCTGAGCCTTGATAGCCAGATCGTCGTCGAACAGGAGTTCGGTGTTTGCCAGCGTGGTGGATTTCTGTCCGAAGAGTTCGTTGATCTTGTCAGCATGCAGTTTGACCTGTGCCGTGAACTCATTGGCATCGTACTGCGATGCAAGCGAGTAGGCGTAGGGCATAGCCACGAACTCCACACACTTGGTTGCAGCCAGCGCCTTGAGGCTGTCGATCATCTCGGGCACGAACTGCTCAAGCATCTCAAGCATCTCGCCGGAGATAGCAAACGCGCAGCGGAACTTGCCGTGACTGAGACGAATCATCTCCTGCAGCGTATGGCACAAAGGCAGATAGGAGGTGGAGGCAAGGTACTGCACCTGATCCTCGCTCTGCATATCTTCGTAGTAATAATGGTCAGCACCGATGTCAAAGAAGCGGTAACGTTTCATGCGGAACGGTGCGTGCATCTGGAAGCAAAAACATATATTTTTCATAATGGCAATAATTTATAGCGTTGTTAATCGTTTATCTTGGAGCAGCCAAGTTTGGCTGCTTACATGGTGTGATGGATCACTCCGTCATATATGCGTCTCACCTTGAGTCCGGCGTCGTACCACTTGATATTGTTCACCTCTTCTCTACCGAGTTCGCTGAGCGACTTGTACATAGCCGGATACTTGACGATAGCGTAGATAGCATCCGCCATGGCGTCGATGTCCCAGTAGTCGGTCTTGATAGCGTGCTGCAGAATCTCGGCGCAGCCTGACTGGTGCGAGATGATCGACGGGCAGCCGACCTGCATCGCCTCGAGCGGCGATATACCGAACGGCTCGCTCACGGACGGCATGATATATACATCACTCTCGCAGAGCATCTCCTGCACCTGCTTGCCGCGCATGAAGCCCGGGAAGTGGAACTTGTCGGCTATGCCGCGTTTGGCAACCAGATCGATCATCTCCTGCATCTTGTCGCCCGAACCTGCCATAACGAAACGTACGCCGTCGGTCTTGGCGAGCACGCGGGCGGCTGCCTCAACGAAGAACTCAGGACCTTTCTGCATCGTTATACGGCCGAGGAACGTAACAAGTTTGTCCTTACGCGGATGTTTGACGAACTCCTCGGGATGAGGCAGCGGCTCGACTGCGTTGTGAACGGTAGAAACTTTGTACTCGGGTATGCCGTACTTCTCGATCACCGTGCGGCGGGTGAGGTTGCTGACGCACATGATATGGTCCGCCTCGTCCATGCCGCGCTTCTCGATGCTGAACACGGTAGGATTGACGTTGCCGCGCGAGCGGTCGAAATCCGTAGCGTGCACGTGGATAACAAGCGGCTTGCCGCTGATATGCTTGGCAAAGACTCCGGCAGGATAGGTCAGCCAGTCGTGCGAGTGGATGATATCGAAATCCAGCGAGTGTGCCAGAACCGATGCTACAGCCTCGTAGTTGCTGATCTCCTCCAGCAGGTTGTCGGGATAACGACCCGAGAAACCTACACAGCCGAGATCGTCGGTACCGATACGCGTGTAGTCGTAATGAATACCGTTACGCAGGTGATAGAACTCCTCGGGTGACATCTTGCCCTCCATGCGCTGGCGGACATAATTGTAATCGACATCTTTCCACACCACCGGCACGCTGTTGGCGCCTATGATTCGCAGGAACGACTGATCTTCGTCACCCCAAGGCTTGGGTATAACAAAGGTGATCTGCATATCCTCCTGCTGTGCCATGCCGCGGGTCAGACCATAACTGGCGGTGCCCAAACCACCGAGGATATGAGGGGGAAACTCCCAACCGAACATTAATGCTTTCATAGATTCGTACCTCCTATTTTTGTTCGTTATTGTCAGCTGCGTCGGACTCTTCCTTCATAGCGCGCAGTTCGTTGAATACGGTGAGTGCGGCAGCCACGCTGGGCGCATAACTCATGCCGCCGTGTCCTTTGTACGGCGGGTTGCCGTCGTAGAGTTCGTTCAGCGTGCCGATACACAGTTCGCTCATCTCCGCCTCAAATCCTACGAGCAGGCGGCGCATGAAACTCTCGCCGCTGTGTTGATAGACGCGCAGGTAAGCTCTGCCATAGGCAGACAGCGTGGACGGCCATACGGGACCGTTGTGGAAATTACGGTCGCGCTCCAACTGACCACCGATATATACCGGCCGGTAGTTGCCGCTCTTAGGCGACAATGTACGCAGACCTTTGGGCGTATAAAGTTCCTTGGTGCAGATATCCACGATAGCCTTCTGCTGGCGGCGATCCAGCGGTGAGTATGGCAGCGAGACAGCCCAGATCTGATTGGGACGAACCTCTTTGTCCTGATACTGGTCCACCACATAATCATTGAGGTAGAATCCGTTCCAGAACGTACGCACAAACGCGTCGCGTGTGAGTTCGGACTGGTACTCCATCAGTTCTGCCTGATGATCCTTGCCGGCAGCCTTGAGCAGTTCGGCAGCAAAGCACATGGCATTGTACCAGTAGGCATTGATCTCAACCACGTAACCTGTACGCGGCGTGATTGGCCGTCCGTTCTCCATGGCACTCATCCATGTAGCCGGGCGCTCGGTGCCGTCCACCCATAGCAGGCCGTTGTGGTGCAGCCGTGCACGAGGATGATTGCCTTTGCGGTAGAAAGCGATGATATCCTGTACGAGGTCGCCGTACTGCGCAGCCACGTCACGCACATCGGCATAACGCGTATATTCCTGAATGGCATACACGAACCACAAGAGCGAGTCCGGTTCGTCCATATCCACGAGCCGCAGCCCGTCGCATTGTCCGTCAAGGAACGCGCGCACCTCAGGTACGGCTGTCTTGTTCATGATCACATCCCAATACTCGGGGCGGTTGATACCCATTGTGCAGGCGCAGACAGCAAAGAACTCGGTGCGTGCATTAGGTTTGTACCACGGGTAACCCGGCAGCAGGTAGCACTTGTCGCCTTCGCGCTTGTAGAACTGCGAGGCGGAGTTCTTGAGCCAGGAGTACATATCATTCTTAGCCATACGGCGCTCTGCCTCTTTCTCCCAGAGTTGCTTGAGTCCCGAGGGCTTGAGTTCGCTCACGCCGGCGGAGAAGATGATCGACTCGCCCTTGCGCATCTGCACCTCAAAGTAGCCGGGAACCATCTGGTCCTCACGGAACTCGAATCCGCGCTCTTTCTCCTTGCGGTAACGAATACCTTCATACCAGTGCGGGTCATGCACGTATGTCACCTGTTTGTTGAACTGCATGTACAACTTAGGCAGCGACTCGTACAGTCCGCAAACGCGCCCGTGGGGGATCTCATCCATGTTGGTATTGGCGGTGTTGTTGGCGTGAGTCAGAGAGTTGATATCCCTGAACGCCAGGAACGGCTTGAAGCGCATGGTAGTAGATGCTCCCGAATCCAGCAAGGTGTAACGGATCAGGATGCGCGGTTCGAAACTGACGAGCATGTGCTCCTTGGTGAGCACCACGCCGCCTACGCGGTAGGTCGTCTTGCTGATAGTGATACAGTCAAACTCGCGGATATATTTGTGTCCGTTGGGCGAGAACTGATTCTCACCGTACTCATGCAGCCCAAGGTTGAAGGCTGCGCCGTGCTGAATTATCGTTTCGTCCAGCGATGACAAGAGCACGTAGTTGTGATCTTCCACCGGCACAACCAACTGACCGTGGTACTTGCGCGTGTTGCACCCCACCAGAGTAGAGGCGCAATAGGCACCGGCACGGTTAGTCAGCAGCAACTCCTTGCTCAGACTCCGCTCGAGGTTGACAAGCAAGGTTTTGTCGAAATTTAAGTAACTCATATATTGTTGTGTTTTTGCTATTAGTCGTCCGTTCTAAATCAGGCTTACGCATATTGGTTGCCGAACTTGTTGTCAACATCCGCCACGATCTGCCGTATGGACTGCTCGTTCTGCTTGCGGCAGATGAGCAGCACGTTGTCGTTCTGGGCAACAATCATATCCTGCAAGCCCTCGATAACCGCCAGATTGCCGTCGGGCAAAGTGACTACGTTGCCGTTGCTCTCGTAGAACATCGTATTGCCGTGCAGGGAAACGTTGCGGTGCTCATCCTTGGTACCGAGGTCGTACAGCGAACCCCACGTACCGAGATCACTCCAGCCGAAGTCGGCATAGATAACGCGCACATCCGACGCTTTCTCCATTATTCCGTAGTCGAGACTGATGTTCGGGCAAGTGGGGAACATCTCCTGGATGAACGTCTCTTCCTCGGGCGTGTTCATCAATTCGTCGCCGCGCTTGAACACATCGGCAATACTCGGCTGGTGTGCACGGAACGCCTTGCGGATAGCGCGTATGTTCCAAAGGAAGATACCCGAGTTCCACAAGAACTCTCCGCTCTCATAGAACACTTTTGCCAGTTCGGCATTGGGTTTCTCGGTGAACGTCTTGACAGGCAGAACGGCATTCTCGCGTTTCTGCTCTATATTGTCCAACTGTATATATCCGTATCCCGTCTCCGGTCGCGTAGGACGCATACCGAGCGTAAGCAGGCTGTCGTGCTCCGCAACGTGTGCCAGACCGACCTTGAGCGTTTCGATAAACTTGTCCTCGCGCAAAATAAGATGGTCGCTGGGTGCAACGATAATATTCGCATGACTGGCAGGGTCGCTCCAATCGACCTCAGCAATGCTCTTCACACCCAAGCGGCGACCCATTATGCCGGAAATATGCGACACGGCGTACGCCACACACGGCGCGGTGTTGCGGCGGGCAGGCTCGCACAAAATCTGCTCGGGCTTGAGCTCGGGCAACTGCTCCAGTATCGTATCGCGATACAGAACGTTGGTAACGATCAGGATATTTTCTACCGGCACTAATTCGCGAAAACGGTTAACCGTCATCTGAATAAGGCTTTGGCCCGTACCGAAGAAATCCAGAAACTGCTTCGGACGGCTGTTGCGGCTCTCCGGCCAGAAACGACTGCCTACACCTCCCGCCATGATGACGCAGAAGTTACGGTCACGCGACAATTTGTCAATACTGTTTGCCATGGTTGGGGATTTTTTTAATTTGCGTACAAAGATACAAATTTTTTTTCAATTTTGCAAATAATATGAAAAAATATATCGAAATAATTTGCATTTTTCAACAAATTGTCGTAACTTTGTAGGCGCAAACGCAAAAATGATGCTCAAAATTCGTCACATACTCCTGCTTTGTGCGGTAGCGGTACAGTTGTTGTCCTGCTCTCGTCCGTCACAGCCGCTTCCGTTCGGTTACTACAGGATTGACATCCCCGAGTACGGTTATCAGTGTTCGAATCTGCAGGGCTATCCCTATCGGTTTGAGTACGCGGGTATTGCGTATATCGACACCAAACTGGACAACGCCGAACCGTATTGGGTGGACATAGTCTATCCCGCACTCAACGCGCGCATCCATTGCAGTTACAAGCCCGTTGAGCACAACCTCCGCCAGTTGACTGACGAGTCTATCCGCTTCGTGTTCGACCACGCAATCAAGGCGGACGCTATCCCCGAGCAGGGTTACACCAATCCCGAAGAACGCGTGTTCGGCGTCTATTACGACCTGGAGGGAAACACAGCCTCGCCCGTGCAGTTCTTCCTGACCGATTCCACGCAACATTTCTTCCGCGCTGCGCTATACTACAACAATGTACCCAACGCCGACTCGCTGGCACCTGTCAACGAAGTCATACGCAGAGATATACACCACTTGATCGAATCATTCAGATGGCAATGATCTACAACACCATATCGGACTGCGCCCGCCGTGGCGAAAAAATGCTTGTCAGGCTGATTGATCCCGATAAGTTCGATGCCGCTACGCTATGCGAAGGTTTTGACCTGTACTTTGTAGGCGGCTCAACAGCAGAGGGGTGCAGTTCGGTGGTGCGCGCCATACACGACACATGCTCAACGCCCGTGGTGCTCTTCCCCGGCAATCCCGGGCAGTTCACGCCCGAGGCGGACGCATTGCTATTCCTGACACTGATGAACAGCCGCGACCCGAGATTCCTGATTGAATGGCAACTGCAAAGTGCCGATGCTATCGTTGACTCCGGAATAGAATCTATTCCGATGGGATATATCCTGGTGGACGGCGGACGCAAGAGCACCACGCAGCAACTGACAGGTGCTACACCCGTGCCGCAAGGCGACATACCCGCCGCCGTACGCATGGCGCGTGCTGCACAACTGTTAGGCAAACAACTCATCTATCTGGAAGCCGGCAGCGGAGCAGAAACGCCCGTCAGCCAACCGGTCATAAGCGCAGTACGCAAGGCGGTGAACCTTCCCCTCACCGTAGGCGGAGGCATTCGCACACCGCAACAGATGCTTGACGCTTATGCGGCGGGCGCGGATATAGTGGTCATAGGCAACCACTTTGAGCAACATCCTGAACAAATGGCCGACTTTATCGGGGTCTTATCGGGGTCTTATCGGAGTACAAACGCAGTCATACCAAGTCATAACTGAGCCATGTCAACCGACGAAAAATACATGTCACTCGCGCTGCACGAGGCGAAACTTGCCTACGACCAAGGCGAGATACCTGTCGGCTGTATCATTGTAGCCGACGGACAGGTGATAGGCCGCGGGCACAACCTCACGCAACGGCTGCACGACGTGACAGCCCACGCCGAGATGCAAGCAATAACTGCCGCCACCGAAACGCTCAACGGCAAGTATCTGCAAGGCTGCACACTGTACGTGACTGTGGAACCGTGTATCATGTGCGCCGGAGCAATAGGATGGGCACAAGTGTCACGGCTCGTGTACGGTGCTGACGACCCTAAACGCGGCTACGCAACATTCGCACCGCAGGCGCTGCACCCCAAATGTACCGTAACCGCCGGAGTGCTTGCCGAGGACTGCCAGGCACTGATGCAACAGTTCTTTCAAGCAAAAAGAACGCTTCACTGAAAGAACAAAGATCGCCCAAATGACTAATTACAAATGGAAAGCAATATGTCCAAAACGCTGAAATTCATCCTTATCCTGACAGCCTATGCTGCACTGACCGGACTCACGGTGTACCTGTTTCCGCGCTACAACAACGCCTTCAACTACCACTTTGAGATCGGCAAACCCTGGGGCTACGACCTGGTAACGGCGGAGTTCGACTTCCCTATATACAAAACCGACGCCGAGATCCTGCAAGAGCAACAGGAGGCGATACGCAATATCACGCCGTGCTACATCAAAACAGCCGACCTGCCGAACGGTATATTCGTGCTTTCGCTTGAGGAACACGACAAACTTTACAGCGAGGGATACAAACGCGTATCCATCCGCACAGCACGACACACAATAACGACCTTGGCGGTCAACGAACTAATGACACCCAAAACGGCATACGAACTCTTGGGCGAACAGTGCGAACCGAACATCATTGCCGACTCCGCAGCCAATGCCAACCTCTATCAAAATGCCGTTGAGTCCGTGTCGAAGACCTTTGGTCTCGTACAAAGCGGCGAACGAATCATCGACCGCGGAGAGATCGTTACGGCTGAGACCTATCAGATCCTGACTTCACTGGCACGCGCGTACTCCGAAAAGAACATTACCCGCCAGCAGACAACCTATGTGCAAATAGGCTACCTCGCGCTGATCATCCTGATGATTACACTCTTTGTGCTCTTCTTGGTGATCATCAAGCACGACCTGTTTGTACAACTTCGCTCCACGCTGTTCTTTTGCCTGCTGATAGCAATCTTCGTTACCACATCGTTCCTTATCCTGCGATTTACCGCAGATGACACGCTGCTGTATATCGTTCCGTTTGCATGGCTGGTCATACTGACCTCGGTGTTCTACGACTCGCGTACCGCACTTGTCGTACACGCTATCACCGTACTGCTCGTTTCGCTGGCTGTACCTTCGCCATACACCTTCCTGTTCACACAGATGATAGCCGGCATAGTAGTTATCTACTCGCTCAGAAAGATGACCCAGCGCGCTCACTTGGCACACACGGCACTGCTGACCGGCGTGGCGTACGCGTTTGTCTATACCGCACTCACCTTCGCCACTACGGGCACATACACCCATTTGCAACCCAGGATATATATGTTCATTGCAGCCAATGCCATACTGATCATCTGTGCTTACGGAGTGATTTATGTGTTCGAACGCCTGTTTGGCTTGGTATCCGATGTGACGCTGATTGAACTGTCGAACGTCAACTCCGACCTGATGCACCGCTTTGCCGAGGAAGCACCCGGCACGTTCCAGCACACGCTGCAGGTGAGCAATCTGGCTACCGAGGCAGCAAAGAAGATCGACGCCAATGCGCTACTCGTGCGCACAGGAGCGTTGTACCACGACATAGGCAAACTCATGGCACCGCTTAACTTCACCGAGAACCAGCAGAACGGCGACAATCCGCTCAGTCACATGTCGAACACCGAGGCGGCACGCACCGTGATTGCTCATGTCAGTGACGGACTGACTCTGGCTGCCAAACACCGACTGCCGCAGATCATTCGCTCGTTCATCGCATCGCACCACGGCACTTCGCTCGTTAAGTACTTCTACAACTCCGAGGCTAACGCCCATCCGGGAGAGAAGATCGACGAGAGCATGTTCCGCTACCCAGGACCTAAACCTGCCACCAAGGAAGCCGCAATACTGATGATGGCGGATGCTGTGGAGGCACGCAGCCGCAGCCTGAAGGAATATACGGAGGAATCCATCGCAACCATGGTCAACCAGATGATTGACGCACAGATCCAGGACGGACAGTTTGCCGAGACACCGCTCTCCTTTAGCGATGTAGAGGCGATACGCGAGGTGTTCACCACCAAACTGATTGCTATCCACCACCAACGGATTGCCTACCCCGACCTGAAAAATCGACCTGAAAAATAAAGCATAAATGCTGAAACACAAAGCATAAAAACAGAAAGCCACTCAACCGAGTGGCTTTCTTGTAGCGGGACCCAGGATTGAACTGGGGACCTCATGATTATGAATCATGCGCTCTAACCAGCTGAGCTATCCCGCCGACACAATTGATTTCATAATTCGGAAATCGGCTGCAAAGGTACGACTTTTTTTTGATATAAGCAAGCATTTTTGCCAAAAAATCTATTTTGCTATCTCGTTCTGTCAAAATGTCATCTGCAAAACACCACGTAGATGCACATAAATGTGCATGTTTGATATTGCATTTATCAAAAAAATAACAACAAAACTTGCAAATGTGGAATTTTTTTTGTACCTTTGCATGATTTTGCGTACGGAACGTACGCTCAAGCAAAACCGACAAACGCATACATTAACACAAAATTATACTATTATGATGACAATTGACAATTACAATTTCGCCGGCAAGAAGGCGATTGTACGCGTGGACTTCAATGTACCACTGGACGAGAACGGTAACATTACCGACGACACCCGTATCCGCGGTGCCCTGCCTACACTGAAGCACATCCTGGATAACGGCGGTGCGCTCATTATCATGAGCCACATGGGCAAACCCAAAGGCAAACCCGCTGCCAAATACAGTCTCGGTCAAATCAAGGACGCCGTAGCCAAAGCGTTGGGAGTTGCTGAGGTTAAGTTCGCTCCCGACTGCGCTAAGGCGCAGGCTGAGGCCGCTGCACTCAAAGCAGGTGAGGTGCTGATGCTCGAGAACCTCCGATTCTATCCCGAAGAGGAAGGCAAACCCGTAGGCATCGAGAAGGAAGACCCCGCTTACGAGGCTGCCAAGAAAGAGATGAAGGCTCGCCAGAAAGATTTCGCCAAGACACTCGCTTCGTACGCTGACTGCTACGTAATGGACGCCTTCGGTACTGCACACCGCAAACACGCTTCAACAGCTGTCATCGCCGACTACTTCGATGCCGACAACAAGATGCTTGGTTACCTCATGGAGAAAGAGGTCAAGGCTGTGGACAACGTACTGTCGGACATCAAACGTCCGTTCATCGCTATCATGGGCGGTTCGAAGGTGAGCTCGAAGATCGGTATCATCGAGAACCTGCTCGGCAAGGTTGACAAACTCATCCTCTGCGGTGGTATGACCTACACTTTCGCCAAAGCACACGGTGGAAACATCGGCGGCTCGATTGTTGAGCTCGACAAACTCGACGTTGCTCTCGGCGTAGAAGAACTGGCTAAGAAGAACGGCGTTGAACTCGTGATGGCTCCTGACGCTATCTGCGGTGACTCGTTCAGCAACGATGCCAAGCAACTCGTTTGCCCGTCGGACGCTATTCCCGAGGGTTGGGAAGGTATGGATGCCGGCCCTGAGGCACAGAAGAAGTTCGCTGCCGCTATCAAGGGCTGCAAAACGATTCTCTGGAACGGTCCTGCAGGCGTATTTGAGTTCGATAACTTCTGCGGAGGCAGCCGCGCTATCGGCGAGGCTATCGCTGAGGCTACTGCCGAGGGAGCATTCTCACTCATCGGTGGCGGCGACTCGGTAGCTTGCGTTAACAAGTTCGGATTGGCTGACAAGGTTTCGTATATCTCTACCGGCGGCGGTGCGCTGCTCGAGGCTATCGAGGGCAAGGTTCTTCCGGGTGTTGCTGCTATCAAAGGAGAATAAGATCTGATCTAACCGCTAAATCGTAAGTTATTTTATGGAACTTTCAGGTAAGATTATACAGAAATTCCCGCTTCAGTCGGGAGAGTCAAAGACTTCGGGCAAACCTTGGCAACTGCAGGCTTATTTGCTTGAAACACAGGAGCAGTACGCACGCAAGGTTTATTTCGAGATCTTCGGCGAACAGCGAATCAAGGACAACCCTTGCGAGATCGACGACCTGGTAACCATCTCGTTCGACATCGAGAGCCGCGAGTTCAATGGTCGCTGGTACACCTCTATCCGCGCTTGGCAGATTAAGCAAGGCATTGTGGACAATAACGCCCAGCATGCTGCACCCGCTGCTGCTGCACCGCAAGCCGCTGCTCCGGCAGCGCAACCGATGTCTCAGGCAGCTGCTCCGAACGTGGAAACCTTCGATCCCGCTGCTGGCGAGTCAACCGACGATCTGCCGTTCTAATCGGCTGATCGGAAGATTGGAGAATCATGCGTCTGCGAACCATTATATGGCTGATTATAGCCGTACTGATCCTGACGGGGAGTGCCATCTTGTGCACTCTCCGTTGGGACGCATGGTTCACTATGCCGCCTGAACCCGAATGGCAGGGCGACACACTCAGCACACGGTTCGTCACGTTCCACAGCGATACCATCTACGCGTGCCAACTCACTGACACGCTGTCGATGGTCGTGCTTGGCGATGTGCACAACACGCTCGAGCAAACCGACTACATGCAGATTGCCGCACTCAACCCGGATATGCAATGCTACGCACAACTCGGCGACTGGGTCGATCGAGAGCAGTTCTATTACAAGCAACTGCTCATGCACCAACTGGCTGGCACTCCGTTTGACTCGCTGCCAGTACTCGTTTGCCCGGGTAATCATGAGTACACCAAAGGACTCAACCGGCAACTGCCCGACTCTTGGTTCGACTCGTTTGTTATGCCGCAGAACGGACCCAAAGACGGACTGGGCACAACGTACTATGTCGATTTCCGCAACCTGCGGTTCATCGCTATCGACACCGAGGATTCACAATATCTGTCTGACTTCACCCGACTCAACACGTGGGTGAAGAACGCCATCAGTTCGGCTTGTCAGCCTTGGGTGGTGGTGATAATGCACCGGCCGGTATTCTCCTCGCGCAAAGGGCGCGCCAATCCATCCGTCTGGCTCTCGCTCGCCAATGCATTACGCGGAGCGGATGTTATCTTCTCCGGTCACGACCATACGTACGCACGCCGCGGCAGTACGTTCCAGAACTACAACGTAACGCACGAGCCTGTATGGCTGGGCATTAGCTCCACAACGCGCGCGCGCACACCTAAGAACCGTAGCCGGATGGATACCATCGCTGCAGGCGGACCGTTCTTCGAACAGATGAGCATAACACGCCACGAACTGACCATACGCAGCTGCCTTCTCGATGGAACATGTATCGACTCCGTCAAACTGGTAAAACGTTAAACTCTCAAACTTTCAAACTCTCAAACCCTCAAACTTTCAAACTTTCAAACCCTCAAACTTTCAAACCCTCAAACTTTCAAACCCTCAAACCATGAAACTCATTGCTCCTTCCGTTTTGTCTGCTAACTTTGCCGAACTGCGCAAAGACCTTGAGATGATCAACCGCTCCGATGCCGACTGGCTCCACGTGGATGTTATGGATGGCGTGTTTGTGCCGAACATCTCCTTCGGCTTTCCGCTCATGGAACCCATGCGCAGGTATTGCACCAAGCCGCTGGACGTGCACCTGATGATTGTTCATCCCGAGAAATATGTCGAGCGATTCTGCGATGCTGGGGCGTGGAGCGTGGGGTTTCACTTGGAGGCTACGGACAATCCCGAGCCAATCCTAGACCTTATACGTGCCAAGGGGGTACGTACTTGCTTGACAATCAATCCTGACATAGCCGTTGAGAGACTGGTAAAATTTCTCGACAAAGTGGACATGGTTTTACTCATGTCTGTCTTTGCCGGATTTGGTGGGCAAAAATTCATCCCCGAAACGATGGATAAGATCCGTTTCATCCGTCAGGAGATCGATCGTCGCGGCCTCAATACACTCATCGAGATTGATGGCGGAGTGAACACTCATAATGCAAGCGAACTGTTTGCTGCAGGTGCTGATGTGCTCGTCGCCGGCTCGGCTGTGTTCGGCGCACCTGATCCCGAACAGGCTATTCGCATTATGAAACAATGATCGGCTGAAGCCATTGCGACAAATTCTAATGGAACAACCGGTGGCAAGGCGCTTTCCTTTCCTTTTTATCTTTCTGTGTACCGCATTGCTTATCTGCTGTGCGTACTATCTGCATTTCCCGTTTAACCTGCGCTACGACACCGAGGCTGACTATCTCGACTCGCTTGCAGTCTATCGCGTTCATGTCACCGAACCGCCCCTACGCAAATCCTACGGCTGGCTGCTGAACGTCAATCTGCCGGAGCATGCGCAACAAGCCGTAATCTACCTTTCCGCTGATTCCTCGCAGGCAACACCTGTTATGGGAGACTTGTTACTCGTGCGCACACGTATCGCGCGCCCGCATGCATTATTTATAGGTGAATTTGACTACGGCAATTACCTGCGCTTGCAGCACAAGGTTGGCGTTGGTTACGTGCGACCCGGACAATGGCAGATTATAGATTATATGCCGATACGTGGCTTGCGAGCTTACGCCACTACTATTCAGCAAAAATTAGCACAACGTTATTCTGACGCAGGCCTGCATGGTCAGCCCTTGGCGCTAATTTCCGCTATCACCTTGGGCGAACGGGACGCGCTGGACTCCGAACTCAGGCAGTCATTTGCTGCCGCTGGCGCAGCACATGTTCTCGCAGTTAGCGGCTTGCACACCGGAATCATTTATATTGTCGTCGTTTCCTTGCTCACCTGCTTCGGCTTGTGGCGACCGTTATACGAACAACGTATCTGGCGCGCATTACTCTCCTCCTGCATTATTGCAGTTATGTGGGCTTACGCGTTCATAACCGGTCTGTCTCCATCCGTCATGCGCGCAGCTCTAATGCTGACGATTATTCAAGTAGGCTGGATATGCAGGCGGCAAAGCATCTCCTTCAACACGCTGGCTGCCGCAGCATGTATATGCCTCTGGATTGACCCGCTTAGTCTGTTCTGCGTTAGTTTTCAACTCTCATTTGCAGCAGTCGCGGGAATATTACTGTTTGTACCGCATTTTAACTCCGTATGGAGAGTGCACAGTAAGTTCGCACGATTCATGCGCGACCTGGTTACCGTTTCTGCCGCAGCTACCATCGGCACACTACCGGTAAGCCTGTACTATTTCAGCCAGGTGGCGCGTTGTTTCTTACTTACCAACCTTGTTGTGCTACCCGCTACGTATGTTCTGGTTATTTTGGGCTTGCTTGTACTCGCGTTGGCTCACACACCTGTTGGCGCATGGCTTGCCTTCGCCCTACAACATATAGGCGGTTGGGTATGTACATTCGTCTCCTGGATCGAACATCTCCCCTATTCTACGCTACATATCTCCACCACACCATCTATGCTCGCCTGCCTGGTGATGGCCATCGGCTGTTGCTATCTGCGCATCAAACGGCAACGACTTGCATGGTACGCTCCGGCTGCTGCCGCTATTGCTTTGTTCTGCGTCTTGCACTTCTATGACGCAAAGCAAACCCTCAACACCCACACCCTGGCAACACGTGGCAGAACAATCTATTACTCGCATGGCGGCACGACTGAAACATTTGCGCCCGACTCACGCTACACCTTCTTCCGTTTCCGCAACAACGACTATGTCTATGCGCCCTACCTGTCTCCGCGCCGCCAACAAGCCCTCGAGCAATATTGCCGCAACAGCAACATACATTTTTGGGAAGGAAAAACAACCCTAACTGATAAAACCGTACCATCATATTAGCAAACGCAATCGTAATTGATAATTCCAAATAGTTCATTAGTATTATAGAATTATAAGCACTCTTTTCGTTTAATCAAAATAACTTATTTTAATCATGAAAAAAATCTTTACAATTCTCGCTGCTGCAATGACCGTATTATGTGCCTATGCAGCTAACATCACAGTCGCTTTATCGCAGATGACACCGGGCACGGGTTCGTATTCCTATGAGGGTACAGAGGTTGTCGCCAGAAAGAACAACGTGTACATCGAGTTGCCGGCTGACCAAATCAAAGGCGAAATCACCATTTATGGCTCATCCGACAAACCGGATCGTTTCCTTTACATCTATGCCGAGGCGGGCACTGTAAAAGATGCGACACGCGCTATTGTAATGCAAAAAACAGGTGTCACCATCGCTTATTCTTCAAGCGATATTGTTACCGTTGAGTCCAAACCGTATCTGCTTTTCGCAACCACCGACGATTTCAAGTTCAAGAAATTCTACTACACGTACGAAGCAGACAAACAAATCGTTTCCACCGTTGAAACACTCACAGCCGTTTCTATCAACGACTTTCCTATTGCAGCAGCAGATTTCACAACATTGGTATCTGAACATACACTTATTCTGGAGGATTCTGCTTATGCAACCGCTCCGGTCGTTAAGTTCAACATGCATATGGTAATCACCTATGAAGACGCAACAACCCAAGAGAAAGACGAAGTGATTGCAAAAACCTCACAGCAATCTCAAGCTGCCATGTGGGGTGCTTGGATTGACATCGCAGGCGTTGAATACTCCGTTTATACCATCAAAGCCGTAGGCTACACCGTTACATACATGATGATGGACGGGAACAATGAGATAGTATTAGGTACCGAAGTGGTTAAAGCTGGCGGTCACCCGGCTGAGTATGCACAATACGAAGTTAGACCTTTATGCACCTTCAACGATTGGTACGATGCAGGCTATATCGAGACGGTAGATTTGAGCGAGGTGATAGTTAATTCGGATATGTCTTTCTACGCTGATTTCGATAAGGCTTTCGCTCAATCGATTGATTTCGAGCAAATGGTTCTAAATCAAGGAAAGAGCTATGACGTTAAGTCTGCGCTGGCTGCTAACTTCTACGATTACAAAGATATCGACGCTTTGGATTCGCTCAATAACGATAAGGGTGCAGGTCGCAACGAACCGTATCTGGGTCTGAAGATCAAGAAACAAGGCGGTTACATCGCTTGCAACGTACTCCCTGGTACGACCCTCCGCATCAAGTTCGGTTATGTAGCAGAGACTGTTTGGGCAATCGCCGGAAATGATACAATGCGTTTGACTCCGACTGACAATAAACTCGGTGAAATGGAATTCCCTATCATGGTAGAGACTCTCGTTAAGCTCCAGACGACCTCCGGAAAGACCGTTGTTATCAAGCAGATCATGGTTGATGATCCGATCGTTACTTGGATGTACCCGATCACGTATGAAGCAGCAGAGCACGGTAAAGTAGAGGGTTGGACCGTTGCTTTCCCCCACGAGGATGTTACCATTACCGCTACGCCGGATAAGGGGTACAGAGTTTCTGACGTTAAGGTTAACGGCGTTTCAATCAACGCGCAAGAGAACGTTTATTCGTTCATTATGCCGGGTGAGGAAGTAACCGTTTCCGCTACCTTCGAGGTAAAGGCTACAGCTGTTGACAACACCGAGGCTGCCGTTAAGACTGTCAAAGTTGTTCGTGACGGCCATGTGCTGATCCTCCGTGACGGTAAGATCTTCAACCTCATGGGTGCTGAACTTAACTAAGTCACCTGTTATTAACGCGCGCCACGCAATTCACGCCACGCGCCACACAACTACAGCCCCGCAACGCGCGGGGCTGTAGTTGCTTTCATCCTCAAGCATTCTCTGCTCCTATATTCCCTTTTCTTTCTCCTTTCCTTTTTCTTTCACTCTCACCCATCCGAGTAATCCGTTTTATCCGTACAGACTTTTTTCTTGTTTTTGTGAATACTTTTCGATATTTTAGTAGGTGATTAGTAGGTGATCAGTAGGTCATTAGTAGGTGATTAGTAGATGATTTATCCAATCAAATCGCTACGAACCTACTACGTCCGCCTATCGATACACACAGCACAGAAACGCTTCCTTGCCAAAATTCATACACAAATAGCAGATTTTTTACCCATGCATTTTGTTTTTTCATTTTTTTTCACTATCTTTGCATAAAAATTGCACGTTCCCCAATCGGTGACCAAAAGTATATGAAGCATATAGCATTTATCATCAATCCTATCTCCGGTGCCAAAAGACTGCAACAGGTCAAGCGCCAACTGCCGGAACTGGTCAATCAGATCCTCGACCACGAGCAATGGCAAACGACACTCGTTTATACAACGCACGCCGGTCATGCTACCGAACTGGCACAACAGTTCGCTCATGACGGCTTCGACGCCGTAGTATCAGTGGGTGGTGACGGAACCGTGAACGAAGTGGCACGCGGACTACGCGACACCACTACAGCACTGGGAATCCTGCCTATGGGCAGCGGCAACGGTTTGGCGAGGCACCTGCATATTCCCATGAACACGCGCAAAGCCATCGCACTGCTGAACAACTGCCGAACGATTGACATCGACTACGGGCTGGCTAACGAACAACTCTTTGTATGCACCTGCGGAGCAGGCTTGGACGCCGAAGTGGCTGACCGATTTGCACACAGCGCGCAGCGCGGATTCATGACGTATCTGCAAAACATCATACACCTCGTGTTCACGTGCAAGGCACAAACCTACCACATATCCGGTGACGGTATCAGCGAAACCCGCAAAGCCTTTCTCGTCACGTTTGCCAACGCCAACCAATGGGGCAACGCAGCACGTATCGCTCCCCACGCCGGCTTGCAAGACGGCAAAATGGATATCGTTCTTATGTCACCGTACGCCCTGTGGGACTGCTTGCCGCTGGCTGTCAGACTCTTTGCCGGAACGATTGACCGAAGTCCGCTCATAAAAACACTTCGCGCCGGAGATATTACTCTCCAGCGCGAATCTGCAGCACCGTTTCATATCGATGGTGATCCCGTTGATGCCGGCAAAGACATTCACATCCGCATCATTCGGGGCGGACTGAAAGCCCTCGTTGCGGTCTAAGTATTACTGCTTCTGCCCGCCTACGTTATACATCGTTCCGTTACGCTCTATCATCAGCCGTCCGTCACGCAGAACCTTGCGCGCCTTAACCGACACGCTTACCCGTTCCACAGCATCTCCTACAATGGGCTCACCTTTGGCACACATGTATTCACCTTTAATGGTCGAGCCGTTGTAGGACGTGGCGTCAATGCCGAAATATACACCGCCTTCTACTTGCAGAACCTCCACCGTTCCGCTGACCAGATAGTACGGATTGTAGAACTCGCCTTCTTCTGTTTGCTCAAAATCTGTTGCCAGATACGACGGATAATCTATATATTCGTCACCGCCGGGCGAAGCCTGAACGGTGTTGGCGGCATAACTGTCGTTGATGGGATACGTGCCTACCGGCAATATGCTCTCACCATCTATCGTGGATGCAAACACTGCCAGACTCAGTTCAGCCTCACCGCTGGTGAAAAGCAGACTGGTGCAAGCATAACCTAAATTCTCAGTCATATCAACGTACGTAAGCGAATCAAACTTCAGCACAAACGCCTTTGTCTCCTTAGGCTCATAGTAGTACGAAAACTGTCCTTCCTCTCCAGGCTCTATATCTACCTCGGGATTAGCCTCAAAGTAGATGCGCAATGCATGGCAGCGCAACTGCTTGTCGCAGGTCAGACTGACGATATTCGTGTCAATATCCGTTACTGCCAACACCGCATCTTCCTCGATATCCACGTCACTCGAGTATTTATATACAATCTTTCCTGCCGTACTTTCCGCACTGAACCCTTTGCGCAAAAATCCGTCCACAACCAGTGCTTTCATTTTCCGCGTTGTTACAAACGTGATAACCGATCCGGCATTAGCTCCGAAATAAGTGGCTGTCTTGGTGCCCATCGATGCAATCACTTTCACGTTGTTGTATATGAATGTGTACGGAATCTTGCTTCCTAACGAGTCGGTGCTCACAACCGTAGTCGGTTCGTCATATACATACTCGCCGTCCAAACCTTCTGTCGGATCAACCTCGGGAATAACACTGCTGTCAAATTTCCCGTCTATAGTCACGGTTTTGATCCAAACAGATTTCTTTGTCCTGGTGATCAGTATCTTCAATTCGCCCTCAAGAGCCGTACTGCTCTCAAAGGTCTGCGTCTGGTCGTTGGCTTTTGGCAATTGTTTCTTGCCGAGCGATACGCCGCCTACTGTCACTTCTATGCTGTTGACATTATCTTCGTTGGCGGAACACAGGATTGTCACCTGCTTCACCTCGCTCACTCCGGGCAGACTGAGTTCGCTGTTCTCTATGAACTGCGCACCTCTGTCTTCATATCCGTGAGGACTGACCGTTGCTGTCCAGCCTTGAGGCAGACTGGTCGAGAAATCAAATGTCGCCTCGGCCAGCACCTGTCCGGCACATACGAGCAACGCTGCAAATAACAGATTAAGTTTTTTCATGATTGATATATTCCGTGATTTATATATTCCGTTTGTCCTTGATTACTTGGTCTTCTAAACAAAGATACCCATCTTGAGTTAAGGTGGGTATCTTGTTTGTTAACTTTTTTACTTCTTAGGCGAGGGCAATAATTGTCTCTTCACCTTCCTCGCAGAAGGCCAACTTGCCTTCGCGTGCCAACCAGCCTAATGCAAGGTTGAGGTCTGCCTCTTTGAGTTTGGTTGCTTTCTTTAATGCCTTGCTCGACAAAGCACCATTCTGCAATGCATTCCAAATTTTTCCGGCGTTTACGCCAATCAATTCTACATTCATAATTGTTTCGTTTTGTTATTATTGAAGTTTAGGGTTTATAGTCGGTTTTTCGACTCTATATAGTTAGAATCTGCGCATCCGACACACAGTCGGCAGCAGCCTCCCTATAGTTTTCTACTCGTTGTTGTAACGCTTGAACAGCAGTGCGGCATTATGGCCGCCAAAGCCGAACGCATTACTTATTGCATAGCGCAGCTCACGCTGCTGCGGGGTGTTGAACGTGAAGTTCAATCGTGGGTCAATATTCGGGTCTTCATCGCCCTCCGCATGATTGGTTGTCGGCGGAACAACCTGGTGGTACAACGCCAACGTCGTTATCAGTGCCTCCATCGCACCCGATGCGCCTAGTAGATGACCGGTCATCGATTTGGTGGACGACAGATTCATCTCGTACGCATGCTCGCCAAACGCCTTGACTATCGCCTTGGCTTCTGCCAAATCACCTATCGGTGTCGATGTGCCGTGCGTATTGATATAATCCACTTCATCTGCACGGATCGCGGCATCTTTTACAGCGTCCAGCATCACACGTGCCGCACCTTCGCCTTCAGGATCAGGAGCAGTCAGATGGAACGCATCCGCTGTCGAACCGTAACCTACCAGTTCGGCATAGATATGTGCTCCGCGCTCTACAGCGTGCTCATACTCCTCCAGCATCACACACGCTGCACCTTCGCCCACTACAAAACCATCACGCGACGCCGAGAACGGACGAGATGCCGTCATTGGCTCATCATTACGCGTGGACAAGGCTCGTAGCGCATTAAATCCGCCTATCGAGATCGGGCAGATCTCTGCTTCACTGCCGCCTACCAATACTGCATCAGCCTTGCCCAGACGAATATGGTTCATCGCGGACATAAACGCAATGGCTGAGGATGCGCACGCGGCTGTTGTACAGAAGTTCGGGCCTTTCAGACCCAGATGGATAGCTATGTATCCGGCAGCTATATCCGTGATGATTCGCGGAATAAGGAACGGTGAATAGTGCGGTACTCCGTCTCCCTGCTGCTCATGTTCGGTCACTTGTTGCTCAAACGTACTCACACCGCCCATGCCTGAACCTATGATCACACCAACACGGGTAGGATCCTGTTCGGCTTGCAGTGCCGCATCTTTGTAGGCCTCAAGTGCCGCAACGTAAGCCAGCATCGTAAAACGATCCAGCTTGCGTTGCTCCTTGAAGTCAAACCAGACATTCGGGTCGAAATCTTTCACCTCACAGGCGAAATGGCTGCGGAACAGCGTTGCATCAAACAACGTAATAGGACCTGCTCCGCTCTTTCCGGCCATCAGTGCCGCCCACGTGGACGCTACATCATGACCAAGGGGATTGATCGTTCCTAAACCTGTTAGTACTACCCGTTTCAATGCCATGGACGACTATGCGCTGAATTACTTGTTCAAAGCTTCAGTGATATAAGCTACTGTATCGCCTACGGTGCTGATCTTCTGGGTGGCGTCGTCGGAGATGGTGATACCAAACTCTTTCTCAAACTCCATTACGAGCTCTACAACGTCCAGCGAATCTGCGTTCAGATCGGCTGTGTAAGACGATTCCATAGTAACTTGTGATTTGCTGACACCTAATTTTTCAACAATGATGTCAATTACTTTTGATTCAATTTCAGACATAATCTTGTATGTTTAAATGGTTAATTTATTCTAAATTTCGCTTCAAGCGAATGCAAAGTAAAGGCTTTTTTGTCGAAAATGCAAATATTTGGCGTGTTTACATTTATTTGCTGTGTGATTAACTTTTTTTTGCTATATTCACACGCTAAAATCGCCTTGCTATATCTTCTGCCGAAAGTAGTACGGCTACGGTTTTTCCGTCCGGCGTTATTCGTGAGGAAGGCAGTGCAAACAGTTTCTCCAACAAATCACTCATCTCTGCCTCACTCATGTTCTTTCCCGTCGGAATAGCGGCGCTTTGCGCCAATGTTAACGCTATACGCTGCTGCATATCCGCCTGCAGATCCGACGGACTGTCTGCCGAACGTGCCAAGATAGCACGCAGCGAGGTCTCTGCACTCTGGTTGCCTAACACCGAAGGCATTGCTGTTATATCATACGTGTCGGCACTCACTTTCTCCAGCTCAAATCCTATGTACCTGAGTTCTGGCAGCAATGCCTCCAGCACAGGCTGCTCTTCGGCACTCAACGTTAGCGGTTCGGCAAACAGCAACTGCTGACTCACTCCGCGATGGATCTGCAACTGTGCCAGCAACTGGTGATATAAGATGGTAACGTGCGCGCGACGCGCATGTACGAGCAGCAGACCTTCCGGCACAACACAGGATATATATCCTCCCGCCAAGGCTTGCGGATGCAAAACTGATTCTTTTGTCTGTATCTGCGGCAACTCGTCCTGCACCGGCTCCGGCATAACGATTGACTGTTGCTCACGGCGCAACGGCTCATACAAATCCTGCCAATGCGGCGTAACGCGTTCCTTAGGCTGAACTGCATTTCGCGGCTGGGAAAATGGGTTGTAACCCGACGACAGATGTAACTCGGGAGCTTTAGCTCCGGCACGCATATTCTCGTCCGACACGGGCATTTCAACATCTCCGCCCAGAAAATCTATCGAAGGCACTACATTGAACTTACCCAACGCTGCACGAACCGTAGCCATCAATATCGGGAAAATCGACTGCTCGTCGGCAAACTTGATCTCTGTCTTCGTCGGATGAACATTCACGTCAATCTGCTCCGGTGCTATATCGAAATAGATGAAGTACGGTGGCAACTGCTCCGACGGCAACATCCCTGCGTATGCCTGAAGAACAGCTTTATGGAAGTACGGGTGACGCATGTAACGACCGTTCACAAAGAAGAACTGCGCTGCCTGCTTCGAGGCGGATTCGGGTTTGCCCACAAAACCGTGGATCGTCACCAATTCGGTCTGTTGCTCTATCTCAAGCAACTGCGCTGTATAGAGTTTGCTCTTGCTCTTGCCGAACACACCCTCTATACGCTGCTTGTGCGTGCCAACCGGCAAGTCGTATAGTATCTCGTCGTCCGAGGCGAACGTAAACGCTACCTCCGGATAAACCAGCACAATGTGCTGGAAAGTCGTTATCAGGTTCCTCAGTTCTGTCTGGTCGGACTTCAGGAACCTGCGCCGTGCCGGCACGTTGAAGAACAGGTTCTGCACCTGGATCGTTGTTCCCGCTGCACACTGACAAGGTTCTTGGTTCAGCACTTGCGAACCTGCTATCTCCAACTGCGTTCCCATCTCGTCATTTGCTCGACGGGTGGTCATTTTCACTTGTGCCACCGCGCATATACTCGGCAACGCCTCACCGCGAAAACCCATCGTACGCAAGTGAAACAAGTCCTGCGCATTGCTGATCTTCGAGGTCGCATGACGTTCAAACGCCATACGTGCGTCAGATACCGACATGCCCGAACCGTCGTCCGTCACTTGGATAAGCGTCTTGCCTGCATCGCGAACAAGCACACGGATACTGCGAGCACCCGCATCAAGCGAGTTCTCAACCAACTCTTTCAGACACGATGCCGGGCGCTGAATAACCTCGCCCGCAGCAATCTGATTGGCAACACTATCCGGTAACAGACGAATAATATCCATAAAACCTTCAAACTCTCAAGCCCTCTCCCCTCCTTTTAGGGAGGGGTCGGGGGTAGGATTTTTTACAACAACCAATAGAACACCACAAACAGCATAACCAGCAGCACAATCCAGAACGATAACTTCGACTTACGCTCCGTATCTATTCTTAACTTTGTTTGTGCCTCATGTGCCTCGCGGAACGAACCGCGGTGCAGTGTTGTCACATGCTCCTTGCCGTCCGGGTTCTCGTTTTCCGACTGCTCTCTCTGCTCACGCAAAGCCCGAAGGCGCGCAAGTTTTTGCTTGCGCGCCTCCTTAGCCTCATCGTAGTAAATGGGACGATAATCCCACTCACGGGGTTTGTTTACTTTCGGAAATAATACCGACATTACTTAACAATTGCCTGGAACTCAGCGTCCTCAGCAAACTTCGCGAACTCAACGTCGTTAGCTGCCTTAGCCTTCAGGCTTGCGTCCTTAGCTACAGCGTTCTTTAGGTTGCTCAATACGTCTGCGCGAGCGTTCGTGCGAGCTGCAACAACGGCCTTCAGATAAGCGGTCGTGGCGTTAGGCTCAGCTACGGCATTCAGAGTCTTCTTGGCTGCTGCATAATCCTCTGCCAGGATCTGCTGAACGGCGGCGTTGTTCGTTGCACTCTGACCGTAAGCTCCGCGGGCTGCCTTGTAGTCACCCTTCATGGTGTACAGTGTACCCATAGCGGCGCTCAGGTTAGCCTGCGTTCCAGCAGCCTTGCCCAGGTGCTCCTCAGCTTTCTTCAGGTCGCCCTCTGCCATGGCAGCCACACCGGCGTTGTAGTTGACGTCAGGATTGTTCGGCTCAATCTGAAGAGCATTCTGGAAGCAGCGACGAGCCTCTGCTACGTTGCCTTCCTCCATATATACCATACCTAAGTTGTTGAAGCCGCGATAGTCATTAGCAAACTGCTCGGTTGCCTTCTTGTAGATAGCAATCTTCTCTGCCTTGTCGTTCGCCAGAGTAGCAGCATAAAGCAACTCCTCTACGTTCAGAGCAGCAGGATCGTTCTTAACCAGGTTGCGGATCTCGTCGTCCGACTTGCCGATAAGGTCGGTGGTCAGGATCAGACGGCTGCGACGCAATGCAGGCAGAATCTCGTCTGCAATGTTCTTGTAAGCAGCGGCAATGTTCTTGATCTGTTTCTCGCGCTCCTCAGGATCGCTGTACATCGACAACACACGCAGTACCAGCTCTTTGTCCTGAATGTTGCTGTTCTCCAGAGCGGCCTTGAAGCCTTCCCAGTCCTCAGCGGTAATGTTGCTCTCGATAGCCTTGTTGATCTTGTTCTTCTTCAGGTTCTTTGCCAGGAACTTCTGAGCTACATCCTGACGAGTCTTTGCCAGTTTCTCGTTCAGAGCCTGAGCACCATCGGGCGATGCATAACCGGCAACCTCCAGGCTGTGGATAGCCTTGCGCTCGTTGGCGTTGGCTTCCTTAATGGCTTCCTGCAGGTCTTTCATCTGCTGCGAGGTGGTCTCCGAGTTACGGAGGTTAGCCTGCTGGATAAGGAACAAGATGTCAGCCTCTTGCATCTGTTGGATAACGCGCTGGAACTTGTCAGCCGTGATCTGAGGTTTGTTGTCACCGGCACTTACGTGCTTGGCGGTCGTGTTCAGACCCTCGGCAATCAGCAGGTCGGGCAACTCCAGTTCCTTGTTGCCTACCTTGGCCTCAAAACGAAGATAGAGCTTCGTGTTCTTGTCCATTGCGCCGTTGTAGTTGAACGCAGCGTGCTGACGATACGTACCACCGGCATTGTAGTTAACGGTCGTTCCGTTCTCTTTGGCCTTCTCACCTACGTAGGTTACAGGCTCGCCCAGCAACTCCTGATCACCGGATTTCAGCACCGAAGTAACGGTCAATACGCCCTTCTTGGCAAACTTCTTCTCGGGGAACGTACCCGTAATATCTACGTTCACCTTGTCAGCCACTACGGCCATAGGGCTCGGGTTAACTTTTACCTGCTCAGGATTGGGCACGGTGTTGTTACATGATGTCAGGACTGCCAATGCAATCACTGAAAGCATAAGAAAATGTTTTTTCATACTCGTGAATTATTGTATAATTGTTTTGTTTGGTCTTTCCCTTATAACGCCTTGCTGCACCGCAAATAAGAACGCAGCGGGCGCCATACACTTTAAATCGGCTACAAAGGTACAAAAAAAAACTCAAATATGCAAATTTTTAGCGATTTTTTTGCAAAAATAATATTTTTATGCCTAAATTAGTGTAGAAATTGTGACAAATTAGGATATTTCATTTTTTTTTCGTAACTTTGTACGCGTTATTTGTTCGCAACACATCGCATCACAATGATACGCTTATCTTATTTATATGTATATTGCCTGACGGCAACTTTTGTCATGCTTGGCCTCAGCGCTTGCACAGGGCTCAGCCCAGAGCGCGCCGCACAGACGTATGTGGACCGTGCCGCCGAACTCGTTGAGCAGCACCGCTACGAGGCAGCGTTGCAGCAGATCGACTCTGTACACACGCTCTATCCCAAACAGGTCGCACAACGACGGCAAGCCAAAGCACTCAAAGACTCGATCGTCTATCTGCAGGCGCAACAGACGTTGTACTACAGCGATTCGATCCTCAAACCCTTACTCCCAGAGGCGGACAAACTGCTCAAAGAGTTCCGCTTCGAGAAAAACGACAACTACGAGGACCATGGCAACTACGTCTATCGCACACTCCAAACCGGCTGGAACACCAACCGCTGTTTCCTGCAAGCCTATGTCTCCGACGATCGCAAAACGCTTCTCAAGAGTTATTACTACGGTGCCAAACCGCTACACCAGACTGCAGTAGCACTTCAGGCGGGCGAGCAGGAGATCGAACTACAGGGACGAAACCACGCCTTCGAAGTCGAAGGTTGGCACGAAATCCTCACGCTCGAGGACGAGCAGGCTCTCGAAGTCCTGAACTTCATATCTTCGCACATGGGCGAACGGATCCGAGTCGCTGCCAAAGGACAAAACAAAGCCGGAGCCGTCTATTATCTCTCCGACAACGAGAAACAGGCGCTCGACCAGACTTACCGCCTCGGACTGCTCATGCGCGATATCAACCAACTCGAGCAACAGATCGCACTCGCCTCGCAACGGATTGAACACTTTGAAACAAAAGCAAAATAACCGACAACAAAACAAGTACAAAACACACACAACGTGCACTATAATCGGGGGCATTTCGGTACTCTTTCAGAGGTATTTCGGGGGCTTATCGGGGTAATCCTAGACTTTACCCGATACTGGATGCTTGTAATATGATACAAATCACGACTTATAGCGCATTTTGCAACAACGAAATTTCAACGAAAATGAAAACATACGAAAGTCACATAGCAGCCGTTCCTGCAGACGCCTCAGCCATCTATGCTGTTGTATCCGACCTGCGTAACCTCGAGCGTGTACGCGACCTTATTCCGCAGGATAAAGTGCAAGAGTTTGAAACAGACACCGATTTTGTACGCCTCAAGGTGGACGGACTCGGACAGAAGATCGTCTTTCGCATCGTGGACCGTATTCCCGGCGACACGGTGAAGTTCGGCGTGGAGAACCTGCCTGTCGAAGGAAACTTCTGGATCCAGATCAAGCAGGTCGCTCCGCACGACAGCCGAATCAAACTTACGCTCAAGGCTGAATTGCCCATGATGATTGCCATGATGGCTGGCAAAAAGATTCAGGACGGTATTGACCAGGCTGCCGACATGATGGCACAAATGCCCTTCGAACAATGGGCATAACCTCAACATCTCGAAATCACGCAATCTCGACATCTCGACATCTCGAAAAAAATAAGCAACACAACAATGACCAAAACCAAACAACGCAAACATACAGGACTACACCGCGAGGGACGCAGAATGCTACTCATCGTATGTCTTGTTGTATTTATCCTTAACATCACAGCGTACTTCTACTGGCCGCACTGGATCTTAGCCACGTTGCTGGCTCTGTCGGCTTTAGCACTCGTGTTTGTCGTGTATTTCTTCCGCGACCCCGTGCGCGTGTTCACGATCGATGACCCGAACTATCTCGTCGCACCTGCTGACGGCAAGGTCGTAGTTATCGAACCTGTCATGGAGAACGAGTATTTCCACGAGGAGCGTCTGCAGGTCAGTATCTTCATGTCGCCGTTCAATGTCCACGCCAACTGGTATCCCTGCGAGGGAACGGTTCTCGTGTCCGAGCATCAGGCGGGTAACCACAAAGCCGCATGGCTGCCCAAGTCCTCTACCGAGAACGAACGCTCGCTCGTCGTTATCCAGACCAAGAGCAAAGCAATCATCGCCGTTCGCCAGATTGCCGGTGCTATGGCGCGGCGTATCGTTACGTACGCCCGTGCCGGCAAGGAGTGCCACCGCAACTCGCACCTCGGTTTTATCAAGTTAGGCTCGCGTGTCGATATGTACCTGCCTCTCAACACCGAGATGTTCGTTGAGATAGGCGAAAACGTCCGCGGCAACCAGACAATCATCGCCAAACTGCACTAATCCACCACTCAACATTAAACACTCAACATTAAACACTCAACATTAAACACTCAACATTAAACATCATATCACCATGAACAAATTTGAAGAACTTTTTGCGCAATATCCCTTTGCGCTGACCGACGAGCAGGTTAAAGCTCAGACCGCAGATATCATCGCCAAGCACGCTGCCGAGAACAACAACGCCGCTGTTTGGAAACAATGCCTACACCAGATCGATCTCACCACCCTCATGGGTGACGACACCGACGCACGCGTGGAGAAAATGGCTGCTTGTGTCAACTATTTCGGCGAACACTTCCCCGAACTCAAAGACTATAACGTAGCCAGCATTTGTGTTTATCCGGCGCTCGTTCCCGTTGTTAAGGCTAATCTCAAGGCAGAAGGTGTAGGCATAACCTCCGTTGTAGGCGGTTTCCCTGCTTCACAAACGTTCATCGAGATCAAGGTTGCTGAAACGGCTATGGCTGTCAAAGAAGGAGCTACCGAGTGCGACATGGTGCTCTCACAAGGCAAGTTCCTTGAGGGCAAGTACGAGGAGTGCTTCGACGAAATCCGCGAACAAAAAGCCGCTGCCAAAGACGCACACTTCAAGGTTATTCTGGAGACCGGCGCATTGAAGACCGCTGAAAACATCTGGAAAGCCTCTATCCTCGCTATGGCTGCCGGTGCGGACTTCATCAAGACTTCTACCGGCAAGATCAGCGTCAACGCTACTCCCGAAGCCACATTCATCATGTGCCAGGCTATCAAGGCGTGGAAAGAAAAGACAGGCGAGATCAAGGGCTACAAACCTGCCGGAGGTGTCAGCACGACCGATGAGGCTGTCGCTCACTATACCCTGGTGAAGGAGATCCTCGGCAAAGATTGGCTCAACAACCGTCTCTTCCGCTTCGGCGCCAGCCGTCTGGCTAACAACCTGCTCACATCCATCATGGGCAGCGAGCAGAAATACTTCTAAATCGTAAATTACCAAATGGTAAATCGTAAATGCCCAAATCGTAAATGAATCGGATCATTTCTAAGCGTTTCTTCTCTGACAATGTAGCGGAGCTCGTTGTGGAAGCTCCGCTCATCGCTAAGAGTCGTCGCGCAGGACACTTTGTCATAGTGCGCGTGGACAACAACTCCGAGCGTATGCCGCTCACCATTTCCAATGCCGACACCACTGCCGGCACGATCACTCTGGTCGTACAGCGTATTGGTGTCAGCAGTGCCAAACTCTGCGCCATGAACCCGGGCGACTGCCTTGCGGACATTGTTGGCCCGCTCGGACAGGCTACGCGTATCGAGAACTACGGAACGGTCGTTTGTGCCTGCGGTGGCGTAGGGGCTGCGCCTATGCTGCCTATTGCTCAGGCACTCAAGCGCGCCGGCAACCGCGTGATCACAATACTCGCTGCGCGTAACAAAGACCTGATCATCCTCCACGACGAACTATCCGCTACCTCCGACGAAGTGATCGTTATGACCGACGACGGTTCGATGGGAACGCAGGGATTGGTCACCCAAGGCATTGAGACGGTTGCCGCACGCGAGCACGTGGACAAGTGCATCACGATCGGTCCAGCTATCATGATGAAGTTCGTCGCACTCACCACCAAGAAGTACAATATCCCTACCGAGGCTTCGCTGAACACAATCATGGTGGACGGCACAGGTATGTGCGGCGCATGTCGTGTCACCGTGGGCGGACAGACGAAATTCGTCTGTGTGGACGGTCCCGAGTTCGATGCACACCAGGTGGATTTCGACGAGATGCTCTCACGCCTGCGCTCCTACAAACCCGAGGAGGCCGCTGCTTACGAAGCCTACCTCAATGGTCAACACGCAGAAACCAACTCCGCTGCTGCCCAACCCGCCTCTTCGAGTCATACTACTCTCTCTCCTATGAGGGGAGAGCCGGAGAGGGAGCTTGGTCTGTCCCCCAAAGAGCGCGCCGCTATACCACGCGTGGTTATGCCCGAACTGGCACCCGAGGAGCGTATTAAGTCGCTCCGCAAAGAGGTGAACCTCGGCTTGACACCCGAACAGGCGCTCACTGAGAGCCACCGCTGCCTGTCGTGCAAGAACCCGGGCTGCGTCAAAGGCTGCCCCGTGAACATCGATATACCTGCGTTCATCAAGCAGATCGAACTCGGCGATATACAGAAGGCTTCGGCTATCATCCACGAGTCCAGTTCGCTGCCTGCCGTCTGCGGCCGCGTATGCCCGCAGGAAAAGCAGTGCGAGGCACAGTGTATCCATATGAAAATGGGTCACAAACCCGTTGCCATCGGTTACCTCGAGCGCTTCGTTGCCGACCATGCTGACAATCTTTCAGCGAGTGAAACGAGCGGTCTGTACTCTATCAGTGAGCAAAGCGAACGGTCTGTCAGCGAAAGCGGTCTAAAGGTTGCTGTGGTAGGCTCTGGTCCTGCCGGCCTCACCTTTGCCGGTGACATGGCTAAATACGGCTATCGGGTCACCGTGTTCGAGGCGCTGCACGCCATTGGCGGAGTTCTCAAGTACGGTATACCCGAGTACCGTCTGCCTAACGCGATTGTGGATAAGGAGATCGAAGGTCTGCGCGCCTTGGGCGTGGAGTTTGTCACCGATACAATTGTCGGCAAGACGATTACCGTCGATGATCTGCAGGCTGACGGCTACAAGGCTGTTTTTGTCGCCTCAGGAGCAGGTCTACCACGGTTCATGGGTATCCCCGGTGAGAACCTCAACGGCGTTATGTCCTCCAACGAGTACCTCACGCGCGTGAATCTCATGGACGCCACCAACGCTGCCACCGACACACCTGTCCTCTACGGCAAGAACGTGCTCGTCATAGGCGGTGGCAACACCGCCATGGATGCTGTGCGTACAGCCAAACGTCTGGGCGCTGAACACGCAATCATCGTGTATCGCCGTAGCGAGGACGAAATGCCTGCACGTCATGAGGAGGTTGAGCACGCCAAAGCCGAAGGTATAGAGTTCATGACCTTGCACAACCCTATCGAGTACCACGCTGACGAAAGCGGCCGTGTCAAGGAGGCGGTGCTGCAAGTCATGACTTTGGGTGAACCCGATGAATCGGGTCGCCGCTCGCCTGTGCCTGTTGAAGGCAAGACGATCACCGTACCGGCAGATATGGTAGTGGTAGCAGTAGGCGTGTCGCCTAACCCGATTATACCGAAGTCTGTAGCCGGACTCGAAGTGTCACGCAAAGGCACAATCGTCGTGGACGACGACATGCGCTCCTCGCTGCCTGTCCTCTATGCCGGCGGCGATATAGTCCGCGGTGGCGCTACGGTGATCCTCGCTATGTCCGACGGACGCAAAGCCGCAGCAGCCATGCACGCCGCACTCAGCACTGACAACTAACAGACTATAAACCTGATAACAACAGCAGCCGCACCTCATAGTGCGGCTGCTGTGTTGTGATGTAGCGTTACTGTTCGCGTACTTCACTACTCATTCTCCTCGTCTGGATCGAAAGATTCAGGGCGACGAGTGTCTGCGGGACGATACAAGATCTGTATCGACTCGGCTAATACCTCTGTCTTGCTGCGACGCTGACCGTCTTTCTCCCAACTGCGCGTCTGCAGTTTGCCCTCAACGTACAACTTCATCCCTTTTCTGATACTGCGCTCTGCCAAATCTGCAAGATTGTTGCGCAGCACAATGGAGTGCCACTCGGTGCGACCGGGCACCTGAATGCCGTTCTGCATCGTGTACCCGCGCTCAGTGGTTGCAAGGTTGAGTGATACAATAATCCCGCCACGCTCCAAGGTACGTACATCAGGATCAGAACCCACGTTTCCAACGAGGATAACTTTATTGACTGAAGTCATAGTAAGAATAGTATTTTTAATAATTGTCAATGCAAAGATACAAAAAAATCTGATATTTTCAAGATATTTTTGCACTTTTTGTTCTATACTTTCCAAAAAGTCGCCTGCAGTTTACAATATTGGCAGGTTTAAGGAACCATTCGTACACAAAGACTGACACAAACGCACAAAACATACACTCTTTTGAATGTTGTGCTGACAAATTTCACACATTCTTCTATCAAAAACACTTTTTATTTGCAAATGTCAAAAAAAAGTCGTAACTTTGCACATGCATTCGGCCAACGGTACTCACCGCTGCCGCTTTGCAACGTAAAATAATATAACAACATGTCTGTTCATACGCAAAATACCCGTCGGACGACAACAAAGCTTCGTCAGATGAAGCAGCAGGGCGAGAAGATCACCATGCTGACATCATACGACTACACCCTCGCCAGACTGGTGGATGAAGCCGGTATAGATATATTGCTGGTAGGCGACAGCGCCTCGAACATCGTTTGCGGTAACCAATATACATTACCCATCACCATGGATGAGATGATCTTCCTCGCCAAAGGCGTCGTGCGCGCTGCGCAACACGCGTTGGTGGTTGCAGATATGCCGTTCGGCTCCTACCAGGTGAACGACGATATGGCAGTAGCCAACGCTATCCGCATGCTCAAGGAGAGCGGTGCCGATGCAGTGAAGCTCGAGGGCGGGCAGGAGATAGCCGACGCCATACGCCGCATGGTAAAAGCCGGTGTTCCGGTCTGCGGACACTTGGGACTAACGCCGCAAAGCGTCAACCAGTTCGGAGGATATGGTCTGCGCGCCAAGGAGGAGGCAGAGGCTGACAAACTGCTCGCTGACGCACGGCTGCTGGACGAAGCTGGCTGTTTCTGCATCGTGCTCGAGAAGATTCCTGCCGTACTTGCTGCGCGCGTCACCGCTGCCGTCAGCTGCCCAACCATTGGCATAGGAGCCGGAGCCGGCACCGACGGACAAGTACTCGTCCTGCACGACATGCTCGGGCTCAACCAAGGATTCAAACCGAAGTTCCTGCGCCAGTTCGCTCACCTCGCCGAAAATATCCAATCAGCCGTAGGCGACTACATAACGGCCGTCAAAGATTCGTCCTTCCCGTCCGCTGAAGAAAGTTATTAACCCTAAAATATCAAAACAATGAACAAGAAATTTATCTGCCCTATCTGTGGCTATGTTCACGAGGGCACCGAGGCACCAGAGCGTTGCCCGCAATGCAAGCAAATCGTTGAGTGGAAAGTGGCTGACGAGAGCAAAGGACTGACATGGGCATGCGAACATATTGTCGGCGTTGCCAAAGATGTAACCGATCCGCTGATCCATGACGGTCTGCGCGCACACTACATGGGCGAGTGTACCGAGGTGGGACAGTACCTAGCTATGGCGCGTCAGGCAGACCGCGAGGGCTATCCTGAGATTGCAGCCGCCTTCCGTCAGTATGCTTACGAGGAAGCTGATCATGCCTCGAAGTTCGCAGAACTGCTGGGCGAGGTAGTTTGGGACACCAAAACCAATCTGGAAAAACGTATGCTTGCCGAGGCGGGCGCATGCGAGGATAAGTTCGCTATCGCCAAGCGCGCCAAGGAACTGAACCTCGACGCTATCCATGACACCGTTCACGAGATGGCTAAGGACGAAGCACGCCACGGTTCAGGATTCCAAGGACTGTACAACCGTTACTTTAAGAAATAAGAGACAATTGCCGTCAAGCGATTGGAGTGCCTTAAGGCTGTTTGTGAGCTTCGCTGTTGGATTAGCCTAAAGGCTGTTAACACGCAGTAACGACCAACCGGTGAATAAGAAAAGCGTCCCGCTCGGGACGCTTTTCTGTGATAGGAGGGTATGAGCTGATTAGTTGATCTCAGCGCGTGCGATAGCATCCTTGTAGTACTTCTGGTCAACGAATACGTCTTCCTTGTACGGGTTGATACTGCGTTTCTTGGCCTGAACCATGATATAGGTGAAGGCTACGATGTTCGTAACCAGAGCCAGAGCACTGATTACCAACATAGCTGTCGGGTTGGCAGCAGTAGCACCCTCGGCAACGACTGTGGTGTGAGCAACAACCTCGTCCCCCAGACCTGATGCAGCGTAGATAGCGTTGATCGTTTCGATACCATTAACGTACTGCGTAGGCAACACAGCCCATGAGTAGAACTGCTTACCGTTGAAGAACGTCTCTTGGAACAACGGGAACACCTGCGCGAACATACACCAGATTGCCAAAGTATTGGCGCGGTTCTGAATCCAGCCACCACGGTTCCACAACAAGGCTGCTACGGTCGGAGCCAACAGCAGAGCGATACCGCAGTACCAGCTGTGTGTAGGCAGACAGTTGTAGGTGTATGCAAAGTTCCAGATGTCATATACGAGGATATACACCCAGGTCATATCCGCCCAGATCATATCCTTGCGGTCCTTCGACGGGAACACGTTCCACCAAGCAGTCATACAGAAGATGTTGAGCAAACCGGCTACACCGTTTAACACGTTGTGCCAGCCGCCATACAACCACACACCTTCACTTGACAGCCACCACTTGTTCCAACCCATGATGGCTGACTCAAAGTCAGAAGCAACGGCTATCAGAATATTGATAGCCACAATGATGAACGGGAAGGGTTTGAACCAATGCTTGGCACCTATACCCCACTCGTACTTGATCATCATAAAGCCGATACAGCCGGCGAGCGCAGCATAGAGTTTGGCGTAATGGAACCAGCCGTTCATATACACGTGCGTCTGGTTGTTAACCGCCCATTCTGCCCCCATACGGGCTCCAATGGCAATGGCTACGAAGTACACCGTCAGAACCAACGGTATAGCAAAGAATGTGATTGCACCGCCCAACTTCGTACGACGGGCAAACTCATTGAACAAGATTAAGCCAACGAGGACTACCAACAGCATTCCCCATTGAGCAAGGGCCTCAGGCCCATAAACTTGAAAAAACATAATTTGTGATTTTAGATATTGATTTTTATGGATCGGAGTCACGCGATCATGAGATCACGGGATCACGATTTTTGTTTATGCCTTGACGGCTTTTTTTTCCACTGCATAGCAATATACCGCCCATACTGCAGTCACAATCACACTCATCGGCACGCCTACGGTCAACATTTCGCTGAGCATCGTTTGCCAGCCACCCTCCGTCTCCAACGCCGTGAAGAACGGGTACATCCATGTCACTTCTCCGTTGATGATATGGTCCACAACCAGCATCAGCGATCCGCCCCACAGCATCTTCTCCAACGATGAGAGATGAGAGGTGAAAGGTGAAAGGCAGCTATCGCTGTTAGTCAACGATTGCTTTTTCTCTACCGATTTGCGATATGCCGTTGTGGCTATCGCTTGAGTCAATGGTACAATAAAACAAGCCATTA
>CALZOG010000008.1 GCA_945827635.1 uncultured Bacteroidales bacterium | reverse complement strand
AGCGAATTGAAAGCAGGTTAACCCGAGACTTCTTTTGCCAAAATCCGTAAATCTTGGTGGATACAACGTAACTCAACAACAAATGTGAAGCCGATTTAAGTGACGAGTGTAATTGCAGATCAAGATTACATTTTTGGCATATTCACCACAATTGCACCTCAGCAGGCAAAAAATATTTGCATGATTCACGAAAAACGTGTATCTTTGTGCCAAGTTGTTGGAAAAACGGACAAAATGCCAATTCATTGTATTATGCTTAAAGCTCGACATAAAGATCTTCATCCGCTGCTGAAGGCTGCGGAGTGGTTGCTGATCATGGTTGTATGCACGGCAGTAGTGTTCGCCCTGTGGCAGGTGCTTCCTATCCATCACGCTTCGACAGGCGCGCTGCTGCTGTTGCAGGCGCTGCAGGCTATAGGTCTGTTCATTGTGCCCGCGATAGTTGTGGCTTACCTATGGAGCGAACGGCCGTTAGAGTGGCTGCGCATAGTAGATAGTCGAAAGTCGATAGTCGAAAGTCGAAAGACAGGGCGGTTGGTGTTGCTCAGTATAGGTATAATGCTCACAGCCTTGCCGCTGATCAACCTGATAGTGAGCTGGAACGAGCAGATCCGTCTGCCGGAGAGTCTGCGCGGACTGGAGCAACTGATGCAACAGATGGAAGCACAAGCCAACGCGCTGCTGCAGCAGCAGTTCCTTACCTACGGTAACGGCGCATGGTGGGTGCTGCTGCTGAATCTGCTTGTGCTCGCCGTGCTACCCGCCATAGGTGAGGAACTGACGTTCCGCGGCGTGCTACAGCAACTCCTGTACGGTCAACCCTCAAACCCTCAAACTCTCAAACCCTCAAACCCTCAGACCCTCAAACCCTCAAACCCTCACCTGGCAGTCTGGGTGACAGCTTTCATCTTCTCGTTCATACACTTTCAGTTCTATGGGTTCATACCGCGACTGCTGTTAGGCGCGTTGTTAGGCTACGCGCTGCTATGGAGTGGCAACATCCGCTACAGCATGATCATGCACGGCACGAACAATGCCCTGTCGGTGCTGCTGTTCTACCTCGGCACGTATGTGTGGGATATGTCGCAGGAGCAGATCGATGCACTCGGCACCGAGCACACATGGTGGCTCACACTCGTTTGTACGCCGCTGATGATTCTGCAGATGTACGCCTTCCGGAGAGTTGTGCGTTAGAGAAGACGGATAGGACAAAAAAACGGAGATGCATCGTAAGCATCTCCGTTTGCTATCAGTAGGATAAGCCTTACAGGGCTGTACCCGTTACGTTGTAGATCTTGCCGTCGCGTAGGATCAGCACCTGACCGTTGCGGATAACCTTCTGTGCCTTGGCAGCATTGCACACATTGTCCACTGCGTCAGGAGTACCTTGGAACTCAACCATGGCTGGTGCCACGTAGCCTTCGGGCAGTTCAGCACCGAAGTTATCCATAGCAAAGTATGCCGGTGTGTTCATTCCCCAGTCACCTGTATCGCTGCTGCTCATGCTGAATACCACACCGTTGATCTCGCCGAGCGCGGAGAGGTCAACATAGGTCCAGTCTGCCACATACTTGCCGTCCTTAGCGAGGTAGAAATCTACCGCCTCGCCGGCAACCCCGTCTTTCAGTCCGGTGATGGTCAGCAAGAACCAGTCGTCCTTGCCGAACTTCTTGGCGTAGCTGTCACCCAGACTCATCGAAGCAACGGCATACGCAGTGTTGCAGACAAAGAAGCCCGGTACAAGCTGTGTGTCAAACGAAACGGTGTCACCGCCGTAGTAGTTCATGTTCCATACGGCGAAGTTCTCTCCGGCATAAGCACCGCCCTTGGCGCTGCGGTATGCTTCGGCAGTGCCTGTCGAGGTGTTAGCCGTCTCGTTGGTTACGGTAAAGGCTGCATAGTAGTCGCCGTAGCCGCTGTTGCCGCCGTAATAGCTCTGGAATGCAAACTCTCCGCTCAGCCAGTTGTTCCAGCCGGCAACAGGTACGTCAGCACCCTGCCAGCAGGTGTCAGCCTTGGCAACGTGGATACCACCGGCTTCGTTCTCAAAGGTGGCTACCGTCTTGGCGTGCAGCGTGCATGCAAATGCTGCTGCACCGAAAAGAAGAAAAATCTTTTTCATTTGTTTATTGGTTTTGATTGTTAATAATTGTATATTTTAGTCCCTATAGGATTAAATGCTTCTGTATCGCGCATGATCAGCAGTTGCCCGTTGCGCAGCACTTTCTGATATCTGACTTCTGACATCTGACTTCTGACATCTGTCTCTATGGTTGCCTCGGGGTGCAGGTCGCGTGCGCCCTTAATCTCGGTGGACGTCTCGCCAATCGAACCCAACTGCTGGTGCAATGCCGTATATACTTTCACAAAATCTATCTGCCTGAGCATTGCGGGCGTGCCATCGGCACGTACAGCCCAGTCGATGTTCAGCTGTGCCTCGGGAGTAGTATCGGGGTGGTTGTCGGCATAACCGTAGGCGTACGGGTAGAGTACGTACTGGTTGTTCTTCCACGCGTAGTTGTCCGGCAGTCGAGCACCGCTGAACGTCAATGCATCGGTCTCTGCCCACTCGGGGTAGTACGGCTGCTTGTGAAAACTGTTCTTCTCCACATATCCGCTTGCACCCCGGTTGTCCGTCCAGCGAATGTACGTCGTGTCCGTGCGGTACTTCGTATCCTTGTCCGGCGTGGCAACATGGCTGTCGTCAGGACGCTCGTAGGTAACGCTATAGCCGTGAACGGTCAGCGGGTTAGTATATTCCGAACCGGCAAGTTCGTACCACTCGTCATCGGGTTTGCCGTTGCCGTTCTGATCCACACTCACCAGCACTATCCCCGGTTCGCAACTGCCTCCGCCGGCTGCTCCCTGCTTGCTGCTCGAGTAGAACGCGTTGCCCTCAACGATCAGGTCGTACTCGCCGGCTACGTTCACTACCGGGTGGTCAAAACCGAACACCACGTATCCTCCCCAGCCGCCCAAGGTGATCATACCGCCGTTGTTAGCGGCAATCTGCTCCTCTACCTTGCGGCACATAGCATCCATATCGTCGCCCGGCTCATACTCCGGCAATGTGTTCACAAACTGCCCGGGTGCAGGCACATACTCATATACACGCGTCAGGTACGGGCTGTTCTGCGCCACCAGCGGCAATGCAACCACCACACGTATCATTGCTATGTAAACTATCTTTTTCATCACGTTTAACTATTACCTTTCAACTATAAGACTTCTCTCAACTCTCAATTCTCAACTTTCAACTCTCAACTTTCAACTATAAGACTTCTCTCAACTCTCAACTCTCAACTCTCAACTATTGATATACAAACGTTATCTGCGCAGGTATATCTCCCGTGCGCACCGACCACTTGAGTATGCCGTCTGAACCGTAGCAGTGCAACATTCCGGGGTTGACATAGTTCTTGGCATCGGTTACATACATGTCGTGCGTCACGGGGTGAACCTTTATGCCGTAGGGTTTCTGTATCTGCGTCTCCGTGCCGTCAGTGATGAATCGCGTGCTCACCACCTCGTGCGTGCGGGTGTTGATGATAGAGTAGGTCACTACGTCCTCGTAGTGGATATAATCCCACGCGGTGGCACAGGCGTAGAGCGAGTCGCCGGATATATCCATCGCCGACACGGCAATGCTGATCGAGTCTGTTACTTGGTCGGTAGCCGGGTCGATGCAGTAGAGTTTGGCAGGTGTGCCGTAGTAGTCGCCTCGCGAACTGACCCACAACTGTCCCTGCCGGTCGGTGCGTACCCGCCAGAGGTTCTTTGCCACGGTGATACGTTTGGTCTGCTTGAAGGTCTTCAGGTCAATTACCGACACCGTGCTGTCGTAATCCGGCACCATGTATCCGCCGGAGTTAGCTACGTACAGTTTGCCGTTAGCTACTGCCAACTCGTCCGGCTGGTAGCCTACCAGACAGGTGCTGTCAATCTGCAGGGTGGCCGTGTCGATCCGTGCCACGTAACCTATCTGCGCATGACTCGCGTCCAGCGACACCGGACCGGCGTACGAGGTGACGTATGCATACTTGCCGTCGAAGGTTATGTACCGGCAGTTGGGTATATTCACCTGCCCGATACGTTTGCACGTTCGCGCGTCGAGTACCTCCACCTTGTTCGAGCAGTTGATCACGGCATATAACCTGTTGCCGTATATCTTCAGGTCGTTGCCCACATCGCCCAGTTCCTTCGGTACATCGGGGTTCGCCTCAGCGTAGATGTTTCGGCGGTAGGTGGCGGTGGTGTAATCGTAGTAGTCGAGCGTCGATTTGTTGCTGCCCATGTTGCCCTCGTTGAGCAGATAGAAGCCTGTTATCTCATTACGCACGGTATCGCCGTGTTGCTCCTCTTCCACAGGAATGACAGGCTCATCGTGGCGGCAGCAGGTAAATAAGACCACTGCGCTCAAAGTCAAAAGACCCCAGACGCTCAAACAGTAATGACTAATTAGGCTTTCGACTTTCGACTGTACGGGGGCCCCACAAGCAATGCGCGCAGTGGGGTGTCTTCGACTTTCGACTTTTCTGCATAGCTTCATATCAATTATAGCTAAATGGTTATTCGTATTATTCCTTTCCCGTTGATACCCGGCATAGGGTAGTTGAGTATAACTTCGTATTGCTGGTTGAACAGGTTATTGATCTCCACCGCAAAGTATAACCGCGGAGAGTAATTTGGCTTTCGACTTTCGACTATCAACTTTCGACTATCGACTTTTGACTTTCGACTAATCGGCATATCATATGATATGCTCACATCATGCGTGTACCACGGCTGCTCGCGGTTGGCAGGTATATTCGCGCTGTTGTGGTAGCGCTCGCCCACATAGATGAACGCGTAGTTTACACTCAGTCCTTTCCATTGCAGGTTTATCGTCGCGCTGCCGCTGTGCCACGGGATATAGGCTATCTGTCCGCCATAGGTCAGCTCGCCCGGGTCGGTAAAGTCCTGTGCCTTCTGGTAGGTGTACGCTGCGGCTACAGTCAGCAGCACCTCGTTTGTCAGGTCGAACGTGCCGGAGGCATTCACGTCGCAGCCGCGTATCTCCACATACCCGAGGTTCAGCATCTGCCAGCGGTATTGACCGTTGCCCTTGGGGATAGCTACGATCTTGTTCTTCACCTGGTTGAAGTATCCGTCCGCCTTCACGCTCACTGCGCGACACGCACCTTCCTGCCAGCGTTTGTCGTACTGCACACCACCATTGTACTGGGTCGTGTATTCGGGCAGAAGAGAGATGTTTCCCACATCGGTGTAGTACAGGTCGTTGAACGTCGGCATGCGGAAGATGCGTTTGTAATAGGCGCGCAGGAAGAGCTCCTCGCTCAGGACAGGCTGATAACTCACAAACACCGCCGGCGTGAACTGCGGTTTCTGCTTGTAGGCGGTCGGAGTGGCGATAGTGGGCTGGTGGATCTTGTCGAAGATGAACGTGCCGAGCACCGAGGCTTGTGCCTTCAGGTACTTCCAGTAGAGCTGCGTAGCGGCTGCTGCCAGAACGGTGTTCCGCTCGGGATAAACGAAGTTGGCGAGGTTTCCCTCCAGGTAGTTCCACAGCCAGTCGGCACTGAGCGAGACGTCCCAGTTCACAGCTGATGGCTGATGGCTGAATACAGACTGCTGCCCTAACAGGGCTACCCGGTGCGCCATACTCATATACACCTCCTGTTGGGTGAACGTATTGTCGATATACATCAGCGTGGTATCAGGGTTGAGGTAACGCATGCGGTCGTTGCTGTACTTGGCGTTCACCTGCACGTCGTAACCTCTCACGATGCGTTGGGTGTAGTTGCCCTGCACAAAGGCGTTTCTGTCCCACTGCCGCTGGCTGTTCGTCCATACATTGTTCACTATCGCTCCGGGTATACCTTTCTCGCTCTGGTAGTAGTAACCCTTCACGTGCCACTTGCCTTCGGGCAGATACCCGAACAGCCCGACCTCGGCTCTGCCTGCCTGCACATCGCCGTTCTGACGAACTGCGGTCGTGTCCCACGCCACTGCACCGCTCGGCAGTACCCTGCGGTAACGGAAATGATAACGCCCGTGGGCGTATGTATATTCGCCACTTGCCGACAGATGGATATTGTCCGTCAGTTTCTGCTCGTACAGGATAGAGGGATTAGCCAGCCCGAATGTGCCGGCTTTCATGGTGATGCTCAGGTTGTAGTTCTTGCCCGGTGTGAACTTCGGGCGGCGGGTCTTGATGTATAGTGTACCGGCACTGCCGAAATCCTTGGCGGGCTGGAAGATCTCTGACTTCTGACCGTTGTATAGCGCTATCTCCTCTATATTGTCCATCGAGAACTTGCCCAGATCGACTGTCCCGTTCTGCGCATTGCCGATCTCTATGCCGTCGTAGAACACGCCCAAGTGGTTCGTACCCATCGAACGCACGTCAATCGTTTTCATGCCGCCCACACCGCCATAATCCTTGATCTGCACGCCCGAGAAGTACCGTGCCGCATCCGCCACGCTCTGCGTGGATAGACCCTCCAGCCGCGCACCGCTGAGCGTCTGCACAGGTATAACAGGCTCCTCGCGCCGGCGTGCAGTCACCTCCACTTCATCAATACTGAACTGCCGTACAATACTATCCAACTCCGCTCCCTTCCCTTCAGATATGGGCAGGGGGTAGGCTTCTGCCTGAACAGCAGTGCACGCAACAAAAGACACTATGAAAAACAGCGAACGTTTCATTCTGACTTCCTAATCCACGAGGAATACACGTCAACGTACGCCAGGTCTTCTGGCTTACTCCGCGGTTTAGCGTCTTCCCGCCTACATGGCAGTGACGTAATGCCGAACCGTTGTCAGGAGATAACAGCAGCGGGTCTGCACAGGACTTGCACCTGTTTCCCTTAATCGTACGTGGCAGCAAAGGTACAAAAAAAAATCCACATTTGCAAATTTATGTGGATTTTTTTTGTTTAATATGTGCGGAAACTAATTACTTAACAAGTGCACCCTGTGTATTGAATTGTTTCCCGTCCGACGTAATGAGATACAATATACCATCCCTAATGCATTTGACGGCCTTTTGCGAACCGTTGACGTTTTCTGCTCCTGTTGCCGGATCGTGCGTGGCAACACCGAAGTTATCCAAGCAGAAATAGGTCGGTGTGGTGAATCCGAATTGATCGGATTTGGTGGTGAACATCTCAAACTCCAGACGTGTCACAGCACCTAACCGGCTCAAGTCAAGCCATTTCCACTCCTTCAGGGCAAAGCGCTCGCTTTCATTCGCACTGCGATAATCGGCAAGGTAGAATATCACTTCGCCTGTCAATGTCTCGCCATTGTACCCCTTGACGGTAAGGCTCAGGTAGTCACCTTCGCCGAAGGCGTCGTTGGCATAATCACCATTCAGTATAGCGTCCAGAGTGTAAGCACTGTTCGTCACATAGAACCCGGTTATGGGCTTTGCCTCGGTTGTATAGGTCAGTGTGATCGGGTCTTTGTAGCCGGCATACCAACTTGACGGGGCTGAATAGTAAGCGATGGCAAAGTTGTCGCCTTCGTATGCACCGCCTGCAGCCGAGCGGAACTGATCAATCATGTATTCGCCGGTAGCTTCATTGGATTTGTCTGCACTGATTACGTAGCCGCTGAAGGCATTGTATGACTTGTTCGGCACATTGGCAAAGGCGTAACTGCCGCTATACAGATACGTCTCTCCCCCGTCTGCCCATGCATCGTCAACCATCTTATGTCCGCTTTCGGGCAACGTATATTCCTCAAAGGTAGCTGCATCGGCAGTCTCTACCCACACGTGTGCCGACACATAGGCATCCTGCCCGAACTTGTCTGTCACGTGGCAGATATACTCCGTTGCGCGTGTAGCATTGATGTTCAACGTAGCCTCGTTGCCAATCTCATCGTTGCTGAACGCCGTGCGCCATGAGTAGGTATATGGCTTAGCCTGCTCATACTCGGTGGTTAACGTAGCTGTCAGCGAGAGAGCTGTTCCTGCTGCTACTGTTTGTTCGGCGATAGTATTCAGCATAACAGGACGCAGCGTCCAGAGTGTGGTGAATGACTCTGTGGCAGTAACCGCAGCAGCCGCTTCACCCAGTGGCGAAAGAGTTACGACATACGCCTTGTAAGCCGTCTCTTCGTTCAGACCCTTGATAGTAATACTTGCCTCGGCATCCTTTTGCAACGTTAGTTCGGCACCTTGTGCTATAACGGTTTCAACACCCGGAACCTCGGCATCGGCAGCCAGCACAAGCACGCGTGCCGTACCGATATTATCCGCCTTGACTACTATGTCCGCCAGACAATCTTTCACATTCAGCACAGCAGGGTACCCTTCTGCCAATGCCGGTACGTGGAACAAGTCGGCGTCGTACTCGTACGCTCCGATGGTGGGCACAGCGGCACGCAACTTACCGGTGATGTCGGTGGTGATACCGGCAACAGGTGTTGCACTAACCAGACCGCCTGCCTCACGCAGCAGTAACAGTGTATTTGAGGCAAAGACGGCTTGCTCAACCATATTATTCGTAGAAGTTATCGTACCTAATGCTTCCCAAGCAGCGAAATCAGAAGCTTGGTTGCTGAATGAACCGCTCTGAGCATAGAAAGCATTCTTGGTATAAGTACCTTTCGCAAAAGCAGCACTACTATAATAAACTGCCAAACCTGTCTCGCCAGTATTCTGCATGAGGTTATTCGTGGCTGTCAGTTGCATATTTGCTGCATAATAAACAGCCAAAGGAGCACTATTGCTACCCTCGGAATGTACGAGCAACGTATTGTACAGCAGATTGACTTCACGGGCATAACGTACTTGAACAGCGGAGGAAAGACTTGTAGTCTGAGAATTCACACTAATAGCATTGTTTACAATGTTCATTACTGTTCCTTCCGGGCAGTTGGCTGCGGATGTCGGGCCAAGATATACAGCATTGGCGTAACTCGTTCCGCTCAGCACAATATTATTACCGGTTATGTTGATAATTCCCTCCAGTTTGGTACGAAGATCAATCGCGCGGAAGTCCGATTGCGTAAACGATTTCATGGTTAGCGTGTTCCCCACAATCGTAATATTCTTTATCATCACACCATATACCATTTGTTTTTCCTGACCGGTGAAAGTATTGTTGCGAATGACAATATCATGCTTGTTGGGATGGGTCGCATAACTGCTTTGCGACAAATCCACACCAGTATAACCGCCGTTGAGTGTGCTGTTTTGCAAAGTAAAGTAGTTATTCTCCTCATTGTCAGCATCGTTGGATATGAGACGTACGAGATGACAGTTCTGCGAGGTGTTGTTGTTCAGTACCGATGTCGTAAGTACGCAACCGTCAATCGTCACATGTTCGCTTTGATTCTTGAGCACAACCGCTGCTGAATAACCGGTTTTTTCTGTTTGGATAGTCAAGTTCTTCAGCGTTAGGTAATCCATACCATTGATGGTCCACACGCCTTCGGTGTCAGAGGTGTTGTCGTTGCTGAAGACCACATCCGTGGCGTTACCGCTCTCAGCACAGAAGGTGATAGTAGCATCGGCTGATGTACCGGCAATCTCGCTGAGTACGACCTGTTCGTTGTAGGTGCCAGAGGCTATCATGAATACCACATCGCCCTCTACGCCTAATACCTCCATTGCATCCACCGCATTGGTTATGGTGTGGAAGTCTGCCAACGCATCGTTGCCGATGTAGTACGTACCCTTCATGCCATGAGCCAGTTTGGTTTGTGCAACAATGATTTGAGCAGGCGTAAAGGCTGTCTGACCGCTATATACGGCTGTCAACTGCACGCTCATCACATCGTTGTCATCAGCCTCGGCGGAAGCGTCTGCCACTACCCAAAAATAGTATGTTCCGCGCTCGTTGACGGTATAGACTGCGGTCAACTCGTTCTGGTTGGAGAAGGTGGCGATAGTGCCGGTAGCATAGTAACGGATGTTCTGTGCAAAAGTATTCGCCTCAACCGCCAGTCTGTCAATCGTGATGGGCGTACGGTCGCCGGTAACGGTAACTGCCACACGCAGCATCTGCAGGTCTCTGGCACCTACCGTCTGCATATCAGCGGCTACAGAGGTAGCCTCTACCTCGGTGATAGTCAAGTTAGTCAGCAGGTGTTGGCGCACCTCAAACTCCCAACCCTCATTGGCATTGCCGTAACTTTGGTCTTTGAAATAGATGGTCAATGCGCCATCCTCGGCTGACGATATATACACATCACCGACAAACTTCTCCGGATTGCTGTAGTTGTACTCCACTGTAGCATCCGCATCGCCCTCGTGCGACCTGCCGTAGTATATCTTCACCGGCGCGCCGTTGCTGAGCTTGTAGTTCTTCACTTCCACCTCCACGGCGTAGCCTTCGTTGGCAGGCACAAAAGTAATATAACCTTCCATGTTCTTGGTATAGTTGCCATCCGCTCCGCCATCGTCGTAGAACATCAGGCTGTTTTCGCCGATGGTCACTGTGCCGTTGTCCCCGGCTTGCAGGTAACGCACGTTCTTCACCGTACGGCTGCCTTCGGGATCGCCGTCGGCAATGGCTTGGGCATTGCCGCTCAGAGTAACACTCTTCAGTGCGGCATCAACAGCAGTCTCGACCGTAGCATCGGCTTTGATGTCTGCGACAACGACAAAAGCATTGTCGTATTCAGCGAGTGTAGCAGGTGTCTCCAATGTCAGTGTCACCTGTGCCGCTGCGGCAGCCTGTGCCAGCACGTTCTCGCCTTGCAGCAGATAGATAGTCTCAACATTGTTTTCCGTGCCTTTCAGATCAATGGTCAGTGCATCCACGGTAAGCGGATTGAGCGTACCCAAGGTTTGCAGGTTGATGTCCAGAAGTGCTGCTTTCTGTTCTCCCAACTGTACAAGTTTCGAGCTCGCCTGACTAACGCTGACAGACTCCAATTGCATGTTCTGCAACTTGTATTCCTTGACTGTAGCATGCCACCCCTCGCCATTGTAATATGAGGAGGTCGTGTTGGGGTTGAATACGATAGTGATCGCGCCGTCGGCTGCCGTAGAACGAATCTGCGTAGGTTTCTTCCCGTTGGCATCCAGTTCCCATAGTTTGTCACCACTCGTGCCTTCGCCTGCGTATACAATATATTTAGCGCGTGTGCCGTAATAGGAACTTGAGGAATAATAGGCATCAAAGTCTGCATAATCTATCTGGATGACGTACCCCTCATGTATCGGCTTGAATACCACCGTCTGGTCGCAATCCTCGGCTTTGTACTTCGTGCTGTACTCGTTGGCTACGGTATGGGTATATTGCCACTCGCCCTGAATGTTAAATACCTGACTGCCACACGCCTGTACGGCTTCGTTCTTGATGGTCAGTTGTCCGTCAGCCGCAGCGAACGAGGCATACTCCGTGCCGTTGGTGAACAGCAGTTTCTCAAGTGCCACATCTACAGCCATGCCATTCTCAGCCAAGGTGTGGATGTCATATACGAGCCACAGGTAGTTCTCGCCCTCGCGGAAACTTACGCTGTTGGCGGCTGCCAGTGTTACTTTGTTGTCAGCGATGGCTACCTCACCCAATAGGTTACTTGTAGCAAAACTGTTGCTCTTGGTGTAGTACAGTTTGGCTTTGGCGAGTTGCGTATTGGTATTGTTGGTATTGAACAGCAACTCCTTCACTGCCAGAGCCGGCTCAGTCTCTACTGTTGTCACCTTCAGCGAGGCTATCAGCACATCTTCTGCTCCGGCTGATACGGTGGTGCCGGTCTGCTTGGTTGCCTCTACACCGCTTACCATCATAGCCTGAGGCATGAACTCACTGACTACGGCTTCCCAACCGGCTTTGAGGTTGGAGTCGTAAGATATATTGTTCTTGTGCGTGATCGTCAGTTTGCCGTCAGCAGCGGTACTCTTGATCACAATGTCCGACTTGCTGGATGCCTCTGCTTGCGTCAGTTGCCACAACAGGTCTTTTTCGTCCGTGCTGTTGCCATTATACACCTTGATATAATCAACATACCCCGTAGAGTTGGCTGCATAATCGGTGTAGAAGACATCTATCTCCTTAAACGTCAACTGCACTTTCTTTCCTTCCGTGGCAGGCGCGAACACTACCTTACCGTCAAAGCCCTTGACAACCTTGCCGTCCTTACCGCCTTCGTCGTAGAACTTTGTGTCCTGTGCGATGCTATAGGTTGCATCCGTAGCCATCAGGTACATCGGCTGTACCGTCAGAGTGACAGCCGCAGCCGGAGTAAATGCCGTAAATCCGCCTGCTGTGGCAATGCCGGTCACATTCACCGATGCTGTCGCATTGAATGCTGCCGAAGTCATCACATCACCACCCAGACAAAACAGGTTCGCACCATTGCTCAGCGAGTACGCGTCAGTCAGGGTATAGGTATATACCCCTTCCAATTCAGTAATAGTGCCAGCCACTTCGGTCAAACCTGCCACAGAGGCTGACTGACCGGCATACAGTTTCAGAGCAGTAGCATCAATCACCGCGGCATTGGTGCATGTAAAAGTCAGCGATTGCAGTTTGTCGGGTGAAGAGTAGCCCTCTGTCGTTATTCCAAATCCTGCTACACCTACGCCCTGCTTGCCTGCCCAAATCTCACCGTCTACAAAATCGTTATTACCCGAAGCGGCCTTGACGGTCATGCTCTCCAGCAACACCTCCTCAACCGTAGCTTTCCAATAAGACTCTTTTGGGGAAGGATCTTTTGAATACAAGCACACCGACAGACAGCCGTCAGCCGAACCGGATATATACGTTGGCAGTGGGGTGACAGCACCGTCACCGGGAATGTAAGCAATCTGGTTTGCATTTTCAGCAAAACTGCCAGACGGATTGCCACTTGTGGGATACGTTGTCCCATCTACATCATACTGACCGTTGTAAAGACGCAAGTAAACATCATACGAGGCACTATACCTGGTCAGGTTCAACTCCTCAAAACTTATCTTAATCGAATAGCCCTCTGTGGCAGGCTTGAAGATAACTGTTGAGAATGCTGATTGGGTAAAATGAGTATCTGCTCCCTTGAAATCATAAAAGGTTATCGGAGCATCTTTCGACACCACTTTTGTGTCGTAACCGTACTGCGGCATCAGGTAATCCTCAGCTGCCGCTGTGCCGCTTAGCCAACTCATGGCAAAGACGGCAAAATACATAAGTAGTTTTTTCATAAGCATATCATTGTTTTATTCACCTTTCACCTTTCACTTTCCCAACACGACCTCAGGGGCAGCCTGCCTCACGGCAAGTTGCTCCTGCATAACACCCAATAATGATTGGCAGAAGAAATGATGAGTGTATGTTGTCCTGTTGCGCATTGTGCATTGCATTACTTGCGTCACAAGACTACATGACGAACCACACTTATATGCGAGAGAACCGCGCACGATGTGCGCTGCTGATCCGTTCGCTCCAGTCCGCGGGAGTCCTGTGAACGCTCGGCTATGGCAGGTCTTCTGGCTTACTCCGCGGTTCAGCGCCTTCCCACCTCAATGGCAGTGACGTAATGCTGAACCGTTGTCAGGAGATAACAGCAGCGGGTCTGCACAGGACTTGCACCTGTTTCCCTCTTAGCTCTTGCCAAGGCGACTTATTGCATTAGTTCAGCCTGCAAGAGAACCGTAGTCAGTATGTTAATTGCTCTGCGGAGTATGCTCATACACGCATTTTCCGCAAAAGTGGCTGCAAAGTTAAGCATTTTTTTGCAATAAAGCAAATAAATCGTTCAAATTTTGCCAAATTGAAATTTCTACGTTGAAAAATAGTGGTATGAATAGCACACTTTACCTCGAAGATGGATCGAACATGCTCCGATAATGGCCCGATCGAACGGAACGTTTTTGCTAAAAAATCCAATGGCTGAGATATAAAATCTTTGGACTTTGGCAAGTATTTCCCGAAAAATACTGCAAAAATTTGGAAAAGTCAAATATTTTTGCTATATTTGTAGGCTCTTTTGGTTAAGAGGTACAAGTTATAGCACATGTTCAGGTCGCGAATCCTACATATCTGTTTGCAGCTCTGTCTGCTGGCTCTGTCCGCGCGTGCGGCGCAGGGCGGCAGTAGCATAGATATCCTGCTCCGCAACCCTGTTACCTCCTCCGCCAATATCAGTCTGCTCGTTCAGGATCTGCAGTCCGGCGAGGTGATCGATGCGTTCCGAAGCACGAACGTTGCACCGCCTGCGTCCGTCATGAAGCTTCTGCCTACAGCCACTGCGCTGGAGACCCTCGGTGCTGATTACCGCTTCAGCACATATATCGAGTATAGCGGACAGATCACCGGCGGTGTGCTCCACGGCGACCTGTATGTGCGCGGCACGGGCGACCCCACACTCGGGTCGCAGAAGGTAGGCGACCGCAATCTGCTTAATGCTTGGGTGCGCGCCATACGCGAGGCTGGCATACGTGAGATCCGTGGATCGGTCATTGCTGACCTCAGTTACTTTGATGCGGATGCTATCAACCCCGGATGGATATGGGAGGACATTGGCAACTACTACGCGCCCGGCATATATGCCCTGTCGTACATGGATAACACGATGAACGTTATCCTCCGTTCCGGCCCCGTGGGCAGCATAGCCGAGGTGCAGTACACTGTGCCCGAGGTGCCGGGTGTGCAGTTCGACAACCATATACGCTGTACCACTATCACCCACGACGGAGCGTACGTCCACGGCGCAGCGTACAACTATACCCGCTACCTCACAGGCAGCGTGCCGTGCAACCAAGGCTCGTTCGGCGTGCAGGGCGATCTGCCTAACCCCGGACTGCTGCTCGTACAACACTTTAGCAAAAAACTGGAGGATAGCGGTATAACCATCACAGCCGAACCGACATACATATCCGAAGCGGACGGAGTGAATCGCACACTGCTCTATACATGGCAGTCACCGCCGCTGTCGGAGATTATCATGGAGACAAACATCCACTCCAACAACATGTACGCCGAGTCGCTGTTTCGTACGTTCGGTTCGCGTTACTCGCTGCCGTGCACGATTCACAACTCTGCGGATTTTGAGAAAGACTACTGGTTGCGCCGCGGTGTGAACACCCGCAGCACGCGTATAGTGGATGGTTGCGGTCTGGCGCCGCAGGATGCTATCAGTGCCGAGACACTCGTGCAACTGCTCACGTATATGTACCGCTCGAGCAACAGCAACGCGTTCTACGCCTCATTGCCGGTCAGCGGACAAACAGGCACGTTGCGCTCGCTGCTGCCCGGCACACCGCTCGACGGCAAGGTGCACGCCAAGTCAGGAACGATAGCCGCAACCAAGAACTTTGCCGGATACATCGAACTGCCGGACGGACGCACATGGGTCTTTGCCGTCATGGTCAGCTTCGGCAACGGTAAGTCCAAACAGATACAGAAGGTTATCGGCGATTACCTGCTCGATCTGTATAACACCAAAGGTAAGTAAACACTCAACGCTCAACGCTCAACACTCAACACTCAACTAATAATGTACCTACCGCAAACCGATAGCACCAACAACCTGATGGCTCGCCTGCTGCGCGGCGAAGAACCGCAGTATGCAGCCTGTCTTGAGGAGGATATACCTCTGGTGTACACGGGCTATCAAACCTCTGGACGCGGACAGACAGGCAATGGTTGGGAGTCAGAGCGCGACAAGAACCTGCTGCTCACCTACCTGCTGCGGCTGCCCAAGGTGACACTCGCAGGACAGTTCATGCTGAACATGCTCGCATCTATAGTCACCCACCGCACGCTGGCGACCTACCTGCCTAAGCAGCAGCGCGAACGACTGACCATCAAATGGCCGAACGATATCTACTTCGACGACAGGAAGATAGCCGGCATACTGGTGGAGAACAGCCTGAGCGGCAACTGTGTGCAACACAGCATAGCAGGCGTAGGTATCAATCTGAATCAGGAGCATTGGGTAGGCAACGCGCCCAACCCGGTCAGCCTGAAGCAGATAACAGGTGCAGAGACGGATATTCATCAGGTGAGACAAACATTCATGCAAATGTTGCACTTCACCCTAAAGTGGAATGCTGACGACTGCAAGGATTATTATATACAACACCTGTATCGTCGCGAGGGCTACCATCCGTTCGTCGAACGCGAGGTCAGCACCGCACCCACAATGATTGCTACAGAGGCGGATACAGGGCAGTTCATGGCGCGCATCGAGGATATACTGCCCACCGGCGAGATCGTACTATGCGACACGCAAGGCAACCACCGCACCTACCACTTCAAGCAGATACGCTTCGTGGTATGAATGGCTAAATAGCCCAATCACAAAATATATGACCCAATCGTAAATCGTCAAATCGTAAATAATATGAACTCCATCATCATCACCGGCGGAGCCGGATTCATCGGAAGTCACGTTGTACGTCTGTTTGTAAACAAGTACCCCGACTACCGCATTATCAATGTTGATAAGCTCACGTATGCCGGTAATCTGGCTAACCTCAAGGATATTGAGCAGAAACCCAACTACCGCTTTGTGCGCGCGGATATCTGCGACTTCGATACCATCTATGCCCTGATGCAGGAAGAACATGTCACAGGCGTTATTCATCTGGCTGCCGAGAGCCATGTCGATCGCTCGATCAAAGACCCGTTCACCTTCGCACGCACGAACGTCATGGGTACGCTCAGTATGCTGCAGGCTGCCAAACTCTACTGGGAGAGCCTGCCGGAGAAGTACGAAGGCAAACGCTTCTACCATATCTCTACCGACGAGGTCTATGGCGCACTCGAACTCACGCACCCCGAGGGGCTGCCGTCGCCGTTCACCACCAAAGCTTCCGCTGACGGTCATGAGACCTACGGAGAAAACTTCTTCGTAGAGACCACCAAATACAACCCGCACTCGCCCTACAGTGCTTCCAAGGCAAGCAGCGACCACTTTGTGCGCGCGTTCCACGACACATACGGCATGCCTACTATCGTTACTAACTGCTCGAACAACTATGGTCCCTACCAGTTCCCCGAGAAACTGATCCCGCTGTTCATCAACAATATCCGTCACCGCAAACCGCTGCCCGTATATGGCAAGGGCGAAAACGTACGCGACTGGCTCTATGTAGAGGATCACGCCCGAGCTATCGACCTGATCTTCCACAAAGGTACGATTGCCGAGACGTATAACATCGGCGGATTCAACGAGTGGAAGAATATCGATATCATCAAAGTTGTTATCCGAACCGTTGACCGTCTGCTCGGACGCAAGGAGGGGGAGGATATGGACCTTATCACCTTCGTTACCGATCGTGCCGGACATGATATGCGTTATGCTATCGACTCGCGCAAACTCCAACGCGAACTTGGTTGGGAGCCTACCTTGCAGTTTGAGGAAGGTATAGAGAAAACCGTCCGCTGGTACCTCGATAACGAAGCCTGGGTGGACAATATAACCTCCGGCGAGTACGAGAAATACTACGCCGAGATGTACAACAATCGCTGACACCCCTCATGATCATCGCATTGCTGGTAATGGTTGATAATGGTTGCCCTCAAACACCCTCATTCGCAAATTGTTGATAATTGTTGGTAATTGTTGACCCCTCATGATAATCACAGACCCTAAAATACAGAATCCCATTCTCAAGCTCGTGGGCGAAGAAGCCGACAAGCTCGGTATCGACTGCTACGTAGTCGGCGGCTGGGTGCGCGACCTCCTCCTCCACCGCGAAAGCAAGGATATCGATATTGTTGTTGTCCAACCGGTCTCCACCCATCAGCCATGCATGGCTGATCGTAGTGACTCCGAGGCTCCGCGCTGGGGGATCCTCCTCGCCGAGGCTGTTGCCAAGCGTCTGGGCAAAGGTGCACACCTCTCTATCTTCAAGACCTACGGCACTGCCCAGGTGAAGAAGGGGGATACCGAACTCGAGTTCGTAGGCGCACGCAAGGAGAGCTACCGCCACGACTCGCGTAATCCTATCGTGGAGGACGGAACGCTCGAGGAGGATCAGAACCGCCGCGACTTCACCATCAACGCCATGGCTATCTGCCTCAACCACGACCGATACGGCGAACTGCTCGACCCCTTTGACGGATGGTACGACCTGGAGGACTGTATCATTCAAACACCGCTCGACCCCGATATCACTTTCAGCGACGATCCCCTGCGTATGATGCGCGCCATACGTTTTGCCACCCAACTCGGCTTCAATCTCACAGGCGAGTGCTTCGATGCTATCGCGCGCAACCGCGAGCGTATACGTATCATCTCGCGCGAGCGTATAGCCGACGAACTGAACAAGATCATGCTCTCGCGCCGACCGTCCGAGGGTTGGTTGCTGCTCGACAAGACAGGCTTGCTGCCGATCATCTTCCCCGAACTGGCTGCACTCAAAGGCGTGGAAACAGTCAACGGCCGTGCACACAAAGATGTCTTCTACCATACCCTCAAGGTCCTCGATAACGTTGCCGAACTGCAACACCAACAGCAGTCTTTTGACTTTGAGCGTCAGCGGTCTGGCAGTGAAACGGTCTCTCCGCGTCAGCGGTCTAACAGTCCGAAGGATAGTCTATTATTCCTCCGCTGGGCTGCTCTCCTTCACGATATAGGCAAACCCAAATCGAAGAAGTTCGAACCCAAGGTCGGCTGGACATTCTATAACCACAACTATATAGGCGCAAAGATGGTCCCGCGCATCTTCAAGGCACTCAAGCTCCCGCAGAACGAGAAGATGGATTATGTTGTCAAGATGGTCGATCTGCACATGCGGCCTATCAACCTGATTGAGGAGACGGTCACTGATAGTGCCGTACGCCGCCTGCTGTTCGAGGCGGGCGATGACATCGGCGACCTTATGCTCCTCTGCAACGCGGATATCACCTCGCGCGACCAGAACAAAGTCAAGCGCTACCACGACAATTACGAACTCGTCATGCGTAAGATGGTCGAACTCGAGGAGCGCGACCGCATTCGTAACTTCCAGCCGCCTGTGATGGGTGACGAGATCATGCAGATGTTCCATCTCGAGCCGTGCTCGCTCGTGGGAGAACTCAAGTCGGCTATCAAGGATGCTATCCTCGACGGCATTATCCCCAACGACCACGATGCCGCTGTCGCGTTCCTCCTCCGCCTCGCCGCCGACAAAGGTCTCACCCCTGATCCAAACCTCCCTGCCGCCCCGGCCGCCACTCCTGATCAGGATCCCACTGCCGACCCGGCAGTCACTCCTGATCAGAATCCCACTGCTGCCCCGGCAGTCACAGCCGACCCTAATACTGTCTCTATGTAAAAAAACGTTCCGTTCCATCGGACCTTTATCGAGGTTTTGTCGTACTTTATCCGATGTTTTGTCTGGTGTCCTGTGTTCGCGATTTCCATGAGCGAAGTGCCCTTGGGCTAAGAAGAGGCGACTCGTGAATTGCGCAGCAATAATCGTTCGAGCGCAGCGAGATAAGAACGCGGGCGTTGGAGTCCCTCTACTCAAAAAGGATGGCCATTCTGACCATCCTTTTTCGTCGAGAAGAGGCGACTCGAACGCCCGACCCCCACGTCCCGAACGTGGTGCGCTACCAACTGCGCTACTTCTCGAATCTTCCGAACTCCGAAAAAACATCGAAATCCCGAAAGCGGCTGCAAAGATACTACTTTTTTCGCATTTATGCAAATTATTCCGATAAAAAATATCGAAATTCTTGCAATTTATGCGTATTTGTGCATTGTTGGTTGCATTTCTTCCCTTTCTATGTTGCATGTACTACTCACTATTGGTCGCATTTTCCCCCCTGTTTCTCTCTCCCAACCCGTATTCTACCCTGCATCGTTTCGCAATTCTTTTTAGATAATCTTTAGTTCTTCTTTAGTTCTTCTTTAGTTCTTCTTTAGTTTATATGCCTCTTTTTGCCTAATGTTCACCAACAAAAAAACAGGCGTGGATTGCTCCACGCCTGAGTGCTTCGAAACGAATGTTTCACTGCAGTAGATCAGTTTTTGTCGTTGTTCTCAAGACAACCTCCTGGATCTTTCTCGTAACCTTTAACTTCAAAATAGGAGTACGAAGCTTTACCTCCACGGTTAGCAACTAAATACAACGCCTCTTCGCAACCAACAACTAAATCGAACTCGGTTAAATAGACATATGTCTTAGAAGAACTTGTAATTTCCCAAGCAGTGCCTTCCTTAGTCCAATACCAGCACTTCTCGGTCTTGTTGTCGTACTTCTTACCGTTTACGGTTGCTTTTTTGACATCAATCTGAGGCTTCTTTCCGTTCTTGTAGTAGTCACTACTATTGCCACCTGCTGAGCAGCTTGCAAAGAAACCTACTGTTAGGGCCATAATGGCCAAATAAAGGAATTTCTTCATAATTATGAAAAATAAATTAATTAATTAACGTGCAAAGGTACAACACTATTTTGAATTATGCAAATTTTGTTGCCTTTTTTATCTCTTTGTACCTAATTTTGCTATTTTTATATCAATTATACATACCAAAATCCGCCTTATTGGTCAATATACACCTCCAGAGCTCGCAAATTGCCGTTGATTTCTACTTCGCCGTTATCTTCTGCCGGCAGAAGAATCAGCATCCCCGGAGTGAGTGCCGCGGTCTGCCCGTGTCCGGTTATTGTGCCTTCGCCATTCAGGCATATCAAGCATACAAAACTATCCAGCCGGCTATAGTCGCGCGCGACAGACTGATTGATCTGCAGCAAGTTGGTCGTGAAGTACGGGCAACTAACCAGCTTTACTGGTTCGTTTGACTTGCGCTCATAGTGCACACGATAATCGTCCTGTACCGTATAATCAATACTCTCTGCGGCACGCTCGGTGTGCAGTTCGCGCGGGTGACCGTCCTTGTCCACACGGTCATAATCATAGATGCGGTAAGTCGTGTCGGAGCTCTGTTGTATCTCGCATAGCCGGCAACCCGAGCCTATGGCGTGGATGCGTCCGGCGGGTATGAAGAAACTGTCGCCATCCTTCACCGGATATTCGGCAAGGGCGTTCAGGATCGTTTTGTCGGCTACCATCTGTTTGTAACTCTCGGGTGTCAGTTGCTGCCTTAACCCGCAGTACAAACGCGCCTGCGGTTCGGACTCTGTGGCGTACCACATTTCAGTCTTACCGAAAGGCTCGCCGTACTTGTGTGCCAACGCATCCGATGGGTGAACCTGCACGCTCAGATCGTCGTGCGCATCGATGAACTTGATCAGCAGCGGGAATGTGTCGCCGTATCGTTGCCAGACATGCTTGCCTACCAGACGATCTTTCTGTTCGCAAAGCATCTTCCAGATGTTTTGACCTGTTTCCACGCAGATGCTGTCGCGGCCCGGATAGGCTGACAGTATCCATTGTTCTGCGCCCCAGATCATTGGCCTGTCGATTGGATGAAAGTGATATATCATTTTGTTCTGCTATTTGTCTTCATCGATTGACGAGTGGTAGTGATAGCCCGAGAAGTCGCGCTCACCTTTCTCGCGCTCATCGGACGCAATGTGTATACGGCTCTTGCGCCTACCATCGAACAGACCTTTCTGCCATGCTAATATGAGCAGCCAGCCGAACAACATTCCGCCCAGATGGGCGAAGTGCGCCACATTGTCACCGGTGAAGTTTGCCAGACCGGCAAACAACTCGATTACTGCATATCCGATCACAAACACACGCGCACGTATGGGCACGGGTATGAATAATAGGAATAGCGGCGTGTCGGGAAACAACCATCCGAACGCAAACAATATGCCGAACACGGCACCGCTCGCGCCAATCGTCACGCCCGGCATGCCGGGCATAAACGACATCCATACAAGTTCCTGAATAAGGGCTGCACCTATTCCGCACACCAGATAGTAGAGCAGGAACTTGCGCTCGCCCCATTCGCGCTCCAATAGCGGACCGAACATCAGCACGGCGAACATGTTACAGAACAGGTGACTGAAGTTGGCGTGCATGAACATATACGTGAACGGTTGCCACAGGTGAAACGATCCGCTGGGGGAACCAAATGCCGAAAACGACCAACTCATCAACCCGAACCACTCAACCAGATGCACACCGTAACGCTTTAGCAGCGTATCCAGCAGCCAAACAATCACGTTGGCAAGCAAGATATTCTTCGTTACATTGGGTAAATTTCTCATAAATACGTACTAAAATACACTAAAAATACTACAATTATCGTGCTAAAACGCAAAAAAATGCAAAAATATACTGTTTTAGTGCTTTTTTTCTCGAAAATACTTGCATTATTCAATTTTTTTTTATACCTTTGCATTGTGAATTCGGGGTGTGAGGCACTCCGTGAGAAATTAAACGTTTAATTTATCTAACTACAATTATGAACAAAGGTGAACTCGTTGCTGCCATCGCAGCAAAGGCTGAGATCTCGAAGGCAGCTGCTGCCAAAGGATTGGACGCTGCTATTGACGCAATCGCTGAGGCTCTGAAGAAGGGCGAGGCTGTACAACTCGTTGGTTTTGCAACTCTGAAGGTAGCTGAGAAGGCTGCTCGCCAGGGTATCAACCCCGCTACAAAGCAGGCTATCACTATTCCTGCTAAGAAGGTGGTTAAGTTCAAAGCTGGCGCTAAACTTGCGTTCTAATCTTGATGGTTCAAGGGAAATGGGTTATCCGAAAGGGTAACTCGTTTTTTGTGCATAAAGACTTTCGACTTTCGACTATTGACTTTCGACTATTGACTAGCGACTATTATGAAGAATATCATTTTATGCGGCGCTCCCGGGTGCGGTAAGGGTACTCAGGCGGAATTTATTGTTGCTCACTATGGTTTGGTTCACTTGAGCACGGGGCAAATGATGCGCCAGGAAGCGGCTTCGGGGAGTGAACTTGGCAAACTGATTGAATCCTATACCTCGCAGGGACATCTTGTTCCTGATGACATAACGATCCGAATGCTCGAGGAGTACATCGATCGTTTGCCGGTGGATACCAAGGGCTTGATCTTTGACGGTTTCCCCCGTACGCTGAATCAAGCCGTACAACTCGAACGCTTGATGAAGAAGCGTGGCGACGAGACAGCTATACTGATTGACATCAATGTGCCTGAGGACGAACTCATACGCCGCCTGATTGAGCGCGGCAAGATCAGCGGACGTGCCGACGACAATCTGGAGACAATCAAAGAGCGCCTCGTGGTCTATCATGAGCAGACGCGTCCCGTGGACGACTATTACGAGCTCCACGACAAGTACGCACGTATCCAGGGACTCGGTACGATCAGCGAGATCTTCGGCCGCATCAGCCGTATTCTCAACAAGATTTATTAATCGCGTATTCCGAACACAATTTATTAATCGCCAATCTTGGCTGATAACTCCGACAACCATGGCATCAAACTTCATAGACTACGTCAAGATCTATTGCCGCTCGGGCAAAGGTGGTGCAGGCAGTCTGCATTTCCACCGCGCGAAGTACGTCCCCAAGGGCGGACCTGATGGAGGAGACGGCGGTCGCGGCGGACATATCATACTGCGCGGCAACCGTAACCTATGGACATTGCTTCACCTCAAGTACCAGAAGCATATTCAGGCAACGGATGGCGGCAAGGGCGGTGAGAGCCGTTCGTTTGGCAAGGATGGTGAGGACCGAATCATTGAGGTGCCGTGCGGCACAGTCGTGTATGATGGTGACACCGGAGAGTGGCTCACCGAGATCAAGGAACATGGCGAGCAGGTTATTCTGCTCAAGGGCGGTCGCGGAGGATTGGGTAATTGGCATTTCCGCACAGCTACCAACCAGGCTCCCCGTTACGCGCAGCCCGGTGAACCCGCGCAGGAACGTACAATAATCATGCAGATCAAGGTCCTGGCGGATGTAGGTCTGGTAGGCTTCCCCAATGCTGGCAAATCAACACTGCTCAGTGTCGTTTCTGCCGCCAAACCGGAGATAGCGGATTATCCGTTCACTACCCTCACACCGCAGTTGGGCATTGTATCCTACCGCGACGACCGTTCGTTCTGCATGGCGGATATACCCGGAATCATCGAAGGCGCTGCCGAGGGAAAAGGCCTTGGTCTGCGCTTCTTGCGGCATATTGAACGCAACGCCGTGCTCCTGTTCCTCGTTCCCGCATGCAGCGAGGATCCGCAACATGAGTACGAAGTGCTCCTGTCGGAGTTGGAGAAATATAATCCCCAACTGCTGTCCAAAGCTCGAATACTCGCTGTTAGCAAGTCCGACACTATGCCCGAAGAAGATGTTCGCAAGATAGTCGCCAATCTCAGCGACGCCTATAATATACCTGTTGTAGCCTTCTCTTCGGTGAGCGGACAGGGAGTGAGCGAACTGAAAGATATACTCTGGGACGAACTGAGCAAAGAGCAGAATCAGGTAATCGAAATATCGCATTCGCCGCTGGATATTGAGCGCGTAGAGCGTGAAGAACCCGAAGCTGCAAACGACCAGGAAGAAGGAGAACACACCATCTACCTGAACGAAGTTGAGGAAGATTGGGATCTGAGCAAGTACGAAGGCATAGGCTGGGATACGCAATCTGAAAACTGAAAACTGAATACTGAAAGGTGGTCAAGTGGATTGAGCAACATGTAGGTCGGAAGAAGTTGGTGCTGCTGTTGAGCCTGATGGTGGGCATATTGTCCGCTATTGCTGCGTATGCACTCAAGCTGTTTATCCACCTTATTCAGTACCTGATCAACACCTACCTCATTGCCGGCGAGCATTACTGGTGGCTGATCGTATGCCCGATGATAGGCATTGCTCTGGCTGCACTGTTCGTCAGGTATGTGGTGCGTGACGATATATCCCACGGTATAACGAAGATTCTTTTTGCTATCTCGCAGCGCAAATCGATCATCAAACCGCACAACACTTGGTCGAGTCTCATTGGTAGCGGCATAACTATCGGCTTTGGCGGTTCGGTAGGTGCCGAGGCACCTATTGTGTTGACAGGTGCGGCTATTGGCTCTAACCTCGCCAAACTCTTTCATCTCGACCAGAAAACAATGATGCTGATGATCGGTTGCGGTGCAGCAGGGGCTATTGGCGGCATATTCAAGGCTCCTATAGCAGGTCTGGTATTCACGTTGGAAGTCCTGATGATGGACATCACGATGAACTCCATTGCTCCGCTGCTCATCTCATCCGTTACAGCTACAGCCATTGCATACTTTACGACCGGCTTCACGCCGATGTTCGAACTGACAACCATCGAGGCGTTCACTCTGGGGCGTATCCCTTGGTACTTACTCCTTGGCGTAGCCTGCGGATTTGTGTCGCTGTACTTCACGCGAGGTATGAACAATCTCGAGCAGCACTTCAAACGCCTGCCTAACATGTGGGTGAAGATTCTCATTGGCGGCACCGTGCTGGGCGCACTGGTCTATCTGTTTCCGCCATTGTACGGCGAGGGCTACGATGTAATCCTGCAACTGTTCAACGACGACCCGCACTCGGGCATCGCATATAGCCCGTTTGCGCGGCTGGGTGACGGAGTGTGGGTTGTGATAGTATATTTCTCGCTGGTACTCCTGCTGAAGATCGTTGCCTCTGTTGCCACCAACGGCGGTGGCGGTGTGGGAGGTATATTTGCTCCCTCGCTGTTCATGGGAGCACTGACCGGTTTCCTCTGTGCCTACCTGCTGAAGGCCGTTGGCGTGAATGTGCCGGTGGTGAACTTCACGTTGGTAGGGATGGCGGGACTGATGTCCGGCGTGATGCACGCACCGCTGACAGGAATCTTCCTGATTGCCGAACTGACAGGTGGCTATCACCTGCTTATGCCGCTGATGATTGTAGCCGTGGTATCGTATCTGACAATTATGCTCTTTGAGCCTCACAGTTTGTATGCCATGCGTCTGGCGCAGAAGGGCGAACTGCTCACACACAACAAAGACCGCTCCGTTCTCACTCTGCTGAAGATGGACAGTGTGCTGGAGACCGACCTTCGAACTGTATCGCCGGATATGACCCTCGGACAACTGGTGAAAGTGATAGCCGACAGCAAGCGAAATATCTTCCCCGTTGTGGATGCCAACGGCGAACTACAGGGCATATTGCTGCTGGACGAGGTGCGTAATATCATGTTCCAGCCGCGATTGTACAATCGCTTCACCGTTGGGCAACTGATGAACTACCCGCAGATCATTCTCCGTCATGATATGCCTATGGAGAAAGTGATGGAGATCTTTGAGGACACCGGCGCGTGGAACCTGCCTGTAGTTGATGAGCAGAATAGGTATTTGGGCTTTGTATCCAAATCGAAGATATTCAACTCCTATCGTCACGTGCTTGTGCACTTCTCCGAAGAATGACCTCCCCTACCGATCCTAATACACTTGTTATGTGTCCGGTTGCGTATGCACGCAACGGGTTTACCGACAAGTTCGGTATCCCACGACAGGCACGCGAGCACACGAGTCTGCGTACGCGCATTGTGTTCTGCCCTGCGTTCCGCAGCGAGGATGCAATACGCGGCATAGAGGCATTCAGTCACCTCTGGCTGGTGTGGGGCTTTCACACTGTGCCGCAATCCGACCGTCCCAACCTGACTGTTCGTCCGCCACGATTAGGCGGCAATACGCGAATGGGTGTTTTTGCCACACGTTCGCCCTATCGTCCTAATCCTGTAGGGCTGACATCTGTCCGTCTGGTAGAAGTGGAGCATGACGCCAACGGCGCGCCGGTGCTGGTGGTGGAAGGAGCGGATATGTTGGACGGAACGCCGATCTACGACATCAAACCTTATTTGGGCTACTGCGACAGCCACGCCGATGCGCGTGACGGTTTTGTGGACAGCACACCCCGGCAGTTGTTACAGGTGCGCTGGTCGGCACCGTTGCCGGATGGCGTGCTGCAGCAAGAACTGCAAGAGATACTGGAGCAGGATCCGCGACCTGCCTACCATGAGGATTCAGAGCGTGTATATGGCATTGATTATGCCGGATGGAATATCCACTTCCGCGTTGCGGATGGCGTGCTGGAGGTGATAGATATAAAGTGATTCTTAGACTTTCCCGATGATTTGTTCGGCTGCCGCCTCTGCAGCACGTGAGGTGCCTAAGAGCCGTTGCACATCCAAATAGCCGGTTTGCATGGCGGCTACATAATTGCTGTCGGTCAGCAGACGGTGTAACTCGTCGCGAGTAGCCTCAACGGTAAACTCGTACGCCAGCAGTTCGCGAATAACCTCGCGCCCGGCAACTATATTCACCAGCGTAAAATGCGGTATCTGGAACATGATCGGCCGCAACAATCCCAACAGATGTCCGAAAGCCAGATGATAGACTGCCACTTGCGGGCAGCCTAACAGCGCTGTCTCCAGTGTGGCTGTGCCCGAGTTGACGATTGCGGCTCGTGCGCTGCAGACAGCAGCGTAGGTATCGGTGGTGAGTTGTACCAGTGGATGATCGGCACATAACCGCTCATATACTTGCGGCTCTATGCCCGGTGCCTGCGTGACAACTATCGTGCGTATGTCCGGCAAATCGCTGATAGCCTGCTCCGCAGCCAGAAGCATCTTAGGCAGGCAGTTTTCTATCTCATGTCTGCGGCTGCCGGGGAGGAGAACTATGCTGTCGGATGCTTTGCTGTTTGAAGGTTTGAGCGCTTCGCTGTTTGAGGGTTGCGTTGCTTGGGTGTAGTCAGCGATAGCTTCGGCAGTGGGGTTGCCAACGTAGGTGCAAGTGTAACCGTAGCGGGCGTAAAAGTCAGGCTCGAAATGAAAAATACCCAATATACGGTCGCAATACTTGCCTATGGAGTGCACACGCCAACGTTTCCACGCCCAGATCTTTGGCGGTATATAATACGTAACGCGCGTGTCAGGCAGGTGGCGCTTGGCGAACTGTGCTATATGCAGGTTGAAGCCCGGATAGTCAATCAGTATAAGTTCGTCGGGGCACTCGCTGAGCAATGCCTGCTCGGCAATGCGGATGTTTGTGCGTATATCCTTCAGGTGAGTCAGTACAGCCACATAACCCATATAAGCCATATTCCTGTAGTGCTGATACAGCCTGCAGCCTGCAGCCTGCATCTTGTCACCGCCCAAGCCGATCATGACAGCTTTGCTGTCGCGCTGGCGCAAGGCAGTAATAAGTCGGGCGGCGTGCATGTCGCCAGAGGCTTCACCGGCTATGAGGAAATACTTCATATGAGTCGAAAGGTCGGGTGCGCCCGACAGCGTAAATTTAGTAATCAAAGGAGGATAATGGCGGCGGCCATATACGGAACAACGGCCACAATCAGTCCTTTGGCAAGTTTCCACAGGTTGAACTCATACAGCACGAATGTTGCTGCCATGTTGACAAACGTGCCAAGCAGCACCATACGCCCAATCACAGGTCTGAGGGTCTGAAACATTCCCCCCTGCCACAGGTGATCCAGACTGATGGTATGCGCATATGCCAGACAAAACAATGCCGGCAGAATAAGCCCCGCCAGCAGTCCGAGCCAAAAGTTATCCCACTTGGAAGTCATGGATGGTTGATAATCTATGATTTATTAAAGCAACTGATACGCCGTGAGGTCGATTGAGGTAGGAGAGATACTGATGCGGTGGTGAGCAAGCGCATACTCGTCGGTATCTTCGGCATCGGGTTCGAGATTGACGTAATTGCCAACAAGCGTGTAGTAGGTACGTCCCTGCTCGTCGGTGTGCGGTGCCAGTTCTTTCTCCCAATGTCCGCGGCACTGGCGCGTCCACTGAATACCCTCAATCTGACCGACAGGGAAATTGACATTATAGCAGATACCGTACGGCACCTCTTCCTCCAGCAGGTGGCGGGTAATCTCAGGTATATACTTTTCCGCCTCGGTGAGGTCGATATCCATCGCGTGGTCGTTGTACGAGAATCCGATAGCAGGTATACCATGCTCCGCCGCCACGAGACACGCGCCCATCGTACCGGAGTAGATGACATTGATCGTGGCGTTCGAGCCGTGGTTGATACCCGACACCACGAGGTCGATCTTTGTTGCGTCGCCCTCGTACAGCGCGTTGATGGCAAGTTTGAGCGCATCGGCCGGTGTACCGTTGGTGGTGTATATCTCTGCTTCGACCAAGCCGTACTCCGCGCCATCGATGCGCGTGAGGTACATGGGCTTGTTGACGGTTATGCCTGCTGCAGCACCGCTACGCGGTCCGTCAGGGGCGATAACCACTACGTGCCCGAACGGAAGCATGGTGCGCACGAGAGTCAGTATGCCCTGTGTGCCCCAGCCATCGTCGTTTGTGATGAGTATGTTCAAGTCATTTGCCATTTTGTCATTCATCATTTACTATTTACTATTATTTGATTGCGTCTTTGATTTGTTGTGCGAGTGCGTCAGCCTGCTCGATGGTAGCCGCCTCGCTATAGATGCGGATGATCGGTTCGGTGTTCGACTTGCGCAGGTGTACCCAGCCGTCAGCAAAGTCAATCTTCACACCGTCGATCGTCGTTATCCGTTCGTTGGCGTACTTCTGCTTGATACGTTCGAGCAGTGCGTCAACGTCCATGTCGGGCGTGAGATCGATGCGGTTCTTGGAGATGCAGTAGTTGGGGTAGGTGCGTCGCAGTTCGCTGACCTTCATGCCGCTGTGTGCCAGATGACTGAGGAAGAGTGCCACACCGACGAGTGCGTCGCGACCGTAGTGGCTGGCAGGGTAGATAACGCCGCCGTTTCCCTCGCCGCCAATCACGGCATTGTTCTTGCGCATGAGTGTGGTGACGTTCACTTCGCCTACAGCCGAAGCCTCGTAGGTTCCGCCGTAGCGACGGGTGACATCAGCCAGTGCACGTGTGGAGGAGAGGTTGCTGACCGTGTTACCGGGCGTATGCTTGAGCACATAGTCGGCAACGCTGACCAGCGTATATTCCTCGCCGAACATATCTCCGTTCTCGCAGATGATAGCCAAACGGTCAACATCCGGGTCAACTACAAATCCTACATCCGCCTTGCCGCTACGCAGCAGGTCGCTAATCTCTGTGAGATGTTGAGGCAGCGGTTCGGGGTTATGCGGGAAGTGTCCATCGGGTGTGCAGTTGAGGCGGATAATATTCTTCACGCCGAGTGCCTCCAGTACAGCCGGAATAGCCAATCCGCCAACAGAGTTGACGCAATCGATAGCCACGGTGAAGTTAGCCTTGCGTATCGCCTCGGCGTCCACAAGTTTCAAGTTCAGTACGTTCTGCACGTGGTAGGGCAGATAATCCTTGTGCTCGATAGTGCCGAGTTCGCCGATCTCGGCGAAAGTGAAGTCTTCGCGCTCGGCGATGGCGAGCACCTCTTTGCCCTCTTTGTCAGAGAGGAACTCTCCGCGCTCGTTAAGCAGTTTGAGTGCGTTCCACTGCATGGGGTTGTGGCTGGCGGTGAGAATGATACCTCCGGCAGCCTGCTCACCAATGACTGCCAGTTCAGTGGTAGGCGTGGTGGCGAGACCGATGTTTACCACGCGGTAGCCCATGCCGCTGAGTGTGGCTGTAACGAGCATGTCAACCATCTGACCACTAATGCGTGCGTCACGACCTACGATGAGTGTGCGGTTGTCGGGCATAGCCTGGCGGCGCTGGGTGGCGTATGCAGCACTGAAACGAACGATATCTACGGGATTGAGTCCCTCGCCTACGCGGCCGCCTATCGTACCGCGTATGCCGGAAATGCTTTTGACTAACATAAAGATATTTACGATTTGGTCATTTACGATTTGGTTATTTGCGATTTCCAATCTCCCCTCGGTCGAACAATCTGCTTCGCCGTATGGGACATTTATTTTGTCATTTTGTTATTTTGCTGTTTTGTCCGGATGTCAGAAGATTTAGTATCTCGGAATCTGGATTTGCATGTCGTAGCCGTACGGGATAACGGCACTCTTTTCGGCATCCATACCCTGCTTGCTGGGGCAGATAATCTTGCACGCGGCACCGTTGTGCTTCATATATCCGACTGCCACGATCCATCCGTGAGGAACGGAAGTCTCAGTGAGTGAGTAGGTGAAGGTGGTGGGATACGCCTGCTCGATGGTATTCATGTAGCGGGCGGTATCGGCGATGGCATTGAGGGTGTAACGAATGTAACGGACGTTGATCTTGTCGTACTCCTTGACATTGTACGAAGAATCGCCCGCCTTGACAAGGTGGTAGTACAAGTCGTCGTAACCCGGAACCTTGAGGTAATCTTTTTCTCCCCAATCGTCTTCGCTATCGGGCTCTTCGTAGATAATGTTGATACCTTGCCGCTTGATAAAGTCGGCAATCAGTTTGTCTTCCTCTGCGCGCTTGGCGGAGTAGCTATTCTTGTCGCAAGCTGTTACTCCTATCAGCAGAAGTAGCAGACAAGGGATAATCAGGGTTGAATGTTTCATATTCGTTTTGCCCGATGGGCACTAATATTACTTTGTTGTCAGTTGAGTCGCTCGTCAGTCTTACATCTTCGAGCGGTGTGGTGTGCATAGTGAGCAGTACGCGCAGGTTGGCTAATGGCGGAATTACTCCGCGACCTTCTTTCCCGTAGGCTGCGTACCATGCTGTGAGAATGAGCACTGTGTCCTGTGGTACCATTTCAGAGAGCATGATCTGATAGGCAAACGGTTCTTCTTTTTCGGGTGTGTCAGAGCCTTCTGAGCAGCGGTCGTAGGTGCGGATGGCGTCAAGCAGCAGTTGTCCGTCGAGTGTGCATACTCGCTCGTGGATGAGCATGCATGTGTCCTGCGGCAACGGCGTGTGCATGTAGTTGATATGCTCTTCAGCTTTGTGCGTATAGCGGTACCACCATCCGAGCTCGTGCTGCACCCATCTGCCGGTGTCTGCCTTGACGGCGGCAGTCACCTCGTTTTCCGCCATCAGAGTCTGGCGTTGTTTGGCGAGAATCTGTTCGGTGTTTTGCTGCTCGTCGCTGCTGTCATTGTGTGCCGAGGAACTGTTTGTCTGCCGGTGGCAGCCGACAGATGGTATGAGCAGTAGTGGAAGAATGAGTGCAGTCAGACGTTTCATGCTTTCGTTTGTGCCATACGAATGAGGTACTGCCCGTAAGAGGTCTTACCCATCTGCTCGCCCAGAGTGCGCAGTTCGTCGCTGCTGATCCAGCCGTTGCGCCATGCTATCTCTTCGATGCAGCTGACGTAGAAGCCTTGGCGGTTCTGAATGGTGGCGATGAAGTTCCCTGCCTCGATGAGGCTGTCGCAGTTGCCGGTGTCGAGCCACGCAAACCCGCGCGAGAAGAGTTTGACGCTCAGGTTGCCTTCGGCGAGGTAGGTCTTGTTGAGGTCAGTAATCTCGTACTCGCCACGTTTGGACGGCTGCAGTGCTGCGGCTTTGGCGGTGACTGTTGCGTCGTAGAAGTACAGACCGGGAACGGCGTAGTTCGACTTGGGGTGCTCAGGTTTCTCCTCGAGCGAGAGAACATGTCCGTCGGCATCGAACTCCACCACGCCGTAAGCGCGCGGATCCATTACTTCGTAGCCGAAGATGCACGCGCCGCCGTTGGTCTCGACCTGCTCGACTGCGTCACGCAGTATATGGCGGAAACCATGTCCGTAGAACAGGTTGTCGCCCAGAATAAGGCAACCCGGTTCGCCGCCAAGAAACTCTTTGCCCAGTACAAAAGCTTGCGCAAGTCCGTTAGGCACGAGTTGAACTTTGTACTCCAGGCGCATGCCTAAGCGCGAACCATCGCCAAGCAGCTCTTCGAACATCGGCAAGTCACGCGGTGTGGAGATGATTAGAACTTCGCGAATGCCTGCCATCATAAGTGTAGAAAGCGGATAGTAGATCATCGGCTTGTCGTACACAGGCATAATCTGTTTGCTGATGGCTTTGGACAGCGGATAAAGTCGCGTGGCACTACCGCCCGCCAGAATAATTCCTTTCATTGTATGGGGTGTTTGGGTATAATCTTGTTATTATAGCTAATCGCCCACAAAGTTACGAAAAAAAAAGCAAATATGCAAATTTTCTGCAATAAATATGCAAGGAATTTTTATTCTGCGTTGTTTCTTGTTCAGTCTTTCCGTTGCCCGAGCATGGTGAATGTGCCTGACGAGTGGCGGATAAACAAGTGCCCGTTATGAAGGAACTTCCGTGAAATTTCTGGAGTTCCTGTTAGTATGTTCAGCCCTGAACCTTCTTGTACGTTCTCTGATTTCCACTGTGCGCCGGCATCGGCGTCTGACCAGTTATTGCGGTCATCGGCGGCAAAGGCGGCATAGAAGTATATTTGTCCTACTATGGCTGTCGGGTCGGCGCAAGTCTCCGCCTTGCCGCGGTAGATCTCCGTGCCGTCGGTAGGAGAGGAGGGAAAACTATTATCCTTGCGGATAATCACCGTTTGTGCATAATCCGGCGCAGGATAGATGTCACCGCTCAGATGCAGGTTGTCCAGCCAGAATGTGCCTGACACAGCCTCGCCGGTTGATACGCCGAACGAGATACGTGCCACGCCTTCCAGCCGATTGTGATCATCGGTGTTGCTGTACCAATCGAATGCCTGCAGGGTAGTTAGGTCCAGTGTTACTGTTTGCCAGTCGGCATAGGAGAGTGTGAGTTGCTCGGTGTACCACCAGTCTTCGTGATTGGCGGAGATATTCTTGCACACGATACGCAGGCTGGTGTTTGTGCCGTTGCCTTTGAGACGAAAGGTTAGGATAGGTGTCCGGTGCATATCTGCGGGAGAGTCAAACACGTAATCAGCCGAGGCGGTAGCCCATGCTTTGGTTAGGCTATAGTCGCATTTGAGTGCACTGTCAGCTATGCTGACGTCCATTGTTGCGCCTTCATCGCCCACAGTCTCGACGGGTGACGTGCCGCTACTGAAATCAGTAAGCAGATTGTCGAGATGCACCAGATGGGTAGGGTTGCGCCAGGTGAGGTGGTACTGACAGTTGTTCTTGTATCCGCCAAGTGCCGTTGGTGCAGGCGGTGGTGTGGTGTCCTCCAATAGTGTGACTTCGGCTGTGTTGCCGCCCATGAAGCTCTTGCCACCGGAAGTGATAACAGCGTAAATGTAGTAATCACCTTTCGGGTAGATGTCGCGTGTGTGCCAAACATATTTCTCATCCTTGCCGGATAGGTCGGTTACGATGGGTGTCATGGCGGTAATGTCAGTAGCACCGGCTGTTTGCGAGTAGTAGAACGACACTTTGGCATCGCCAGCTGGATCGAATGTGAACCAACGAAGAGTGATTGAATCTTCCACTCCGATTTTCTTAGTCGGAGCGGTGAAGTTCACCGAGGGATTGATCACTTCGCCGTCGTGCAGGAAGTTATAGGTGTAGAAGATATTACCCACTGAGTCGTAGGCGGTGAGTGCAATGGTTGAGGCATCGGCAGCCATGTCGAGGGTGGAGAAGCAGGAGATCTGCTTGTAGAACATGGAGTATTTGAAGTCCTTGAGTTGCTTTTGCTGGCTGTAGTTGGCATCGCGTCCGCAGCCCGGGCGCACGTAATGCACACCATCCTTGTACAAATGTTCAAACGAATGGTCGTCGCCGGAGAGGGAGATGATACGTTTGCCTAATGCCGCATGTTTCTCAAATAGTGCACCCATCTGCCGCGGCTCGTCCGCCCACTGACCGTGATAGCCTGTGGTGTGAACGCCCACATGGTGGCAGATGATTATCCACGGGCGTGTGCAGGTGCCGAGGATAGAGTCTGCCCAGTGGTACTGCTTGCTTCCCGGCAGGAAATGCGGGCTGGACGGGTCACCGTTGAGGTTGAGCATGATTATGTCGGCGTTGCCGTAAGTGAAATGGAAGTATGCCTCGCCGCGCGGGTCAATGGTGTCGCCTTCGGATATGCCCTCGTGCGGGAACTGATGGAAATAATCGTAGAACGACGACCAGCGGAAAGTGAACGGATCGCCTGTCTCATGGTTGCCGGAAGAAGACATAACGGGCACTTGGCTCAAGAACTGTGCACCGGGCGTGAAGAAATAGTTGTTCCAGTTTCGGTCGTTGCCCTTGCTGCTGACGAAGTCGCCGTTCATGAGTGCAATGTCGCAATTGAGGTTGCAGATGAAATCTTGCATGTTCGACCAGTTGTTGCGCGCATTGCCGTGGATGTCGCTGATGGTGAATATGCGGTAGGCTGTGCCGGGCTCGGGTGCTGTTTTGGTGCTGCTGATCTTGTCAAAGCGGCGTGTGGCACTTGCGCCAATGGTGAAATAGTAGCGGGTGTCGGGTTGCAGGTCGGTGAGTGTGACAACGTGTACATAGCCTTCGCCGGCTACGTTCCAGCCGCTGTTGGTTTGAATTTGCTGATTGAGGTTGTTAGGGTCTGTGCCGTAATACACGAGTGCATCGGTTGGTTCGGTCTCTTCGTTCATTTGCCAGAGCACCTTTACGGAGTTCGTGGTCGGTGACATGGAGTACGGCTGTTTGTACGGGATATACGGGTCACTGCTGCTGTCGTGTGACTCGGCGGATACGCCCCAACGTGGGTCTCCGAGATTGCTACCGTCGGTAGCGGCGCCAACGGCGGGACTATTCTTGTAGAGCTGGAAGTTGCCGGCATTGGCATCAACGAAGTACGGGTTACGATTGATGCCGTTGCTCTGAATAGCGCCTGAGCTTAACTTGATTGGCGCATTGCAGCACAGGCTGTTTTCGATCTTTGAGTTAGCGCCATACAGGGCATAACTGACAGCACCGAAGCGTTCTTCGGTGTTCATGAAGATGCAGTTGGTGACGTGAGCACCGTTGATGTTTGCCAGATAGACGCCTCGTGTGTCGGTGCTGTTATAGAACGTGCAGTGGTCAATCAGGCAGGTGCCTTCCAGAGGTATAGCGGTGTCCTCGTTTCCGGCGTGCAGGTAGATCATACGTCCTGTGCCCTGTGCGCCGCCATTGAAAGTGCTGTTGCGGACAAGCAGGCTACGGAGTTGTACAGGTGCTTTGGTAGCCGCAACGGCGCGCGCGGTGTTGGCGGCTTCAGTACCCATCAGGAAGAGGCAGTTGTCGATCGTCAGGGTGTTGATGTACGGTGCAGACTGTTCGGTGTTATATGCGCGGATGAAGTACGAGGGACAGCCGCTGAGTTGACAATCTGTCACTGTCACGTTGTACGCCGAGTTGCCGGGCACCATACGTATGGCTTCGCCGGTACTCTCAATCGTAACGCCTTGGATGGTGAAGTCCGCCTTCACTTCGAAGCGGCTGGATAGCTTGATTACGGGTTTTGCGCCGTTTGCCGCCTTGATGGTAAGTGCTACGGTTGGTTTGAGCGAAGACTCGGAGTACTCGCCGTCAGCGAGAATGAGGATGTCACCGGCTGTGGCGTTGGTTACTGCAGTTTTCAGCGTTCCCGAACCCGGGGAAACGTTGATAGTGGCTGCATTAAGTGCGGCTATGCAAAGAAGTGCCGCAAACAGAGAGGATAAAAACTTGTTCATGGTATAGGGCAAATAATCTAAATGCTGGTAGTGATAAATATAGGGGGTTAACCAGAGGCGCACCACCTATATTGCTTGTGTCGCCTATAGGCGAGAGTAGGGTTTTACATCGGTTCGATGGGTGTAGGACTTTCACTGACATTGCCACCGAACAGGAGAGCATTACCATGAACGGAACCTACGCAAATATTACTGATGAAGCTCATCGATTGATACATCGTTGCCGGTTGAATATATTGCTTTTTCATATTCGTATTCATTTTAGTGTTAAACAATAGATTGATGTAGGAATCGAAGTTATTTCACAATTTGCCCCATTACATTGTAGTATGCGCCGTTGCGGATGATAAGAAGTTGTCCGTTGTCGATCCGTTTGACAGCCTTGTTACCGAAAGTATCAGGCAAAGTGCCGTTTACTAATTCCACCTCTGTTACAACTTCTTCGTGTGCAACTATGCGTGCGCGTGAAGGTGCAGGGACAGATTCGTCAATTCGGAAATAAGCGCGCATACCTTTGATAGGCGTTGCTGCGTTGGAGAAATAGAGTTTGTTCTCCGAGCCAAGGAAAAGGTTGTTTGCACCGGCAGGAACTTCAGAGGAGATGAGCGTGCCGATACAATATGTCTCGTTAATATGTCTGCTGCCTGCAGTAGTTGCTTTGATTGTAACATCCTTGAATACAGGGTTAACCACTTTCTTAGCAGGCTTGATGAGATATGGCGAACCTTGATACATTGAACCGTCAGTTGTGAAAGTAAGTGTAAGAACAAAACCGCCTTCTTCAATCACAGCGTTAGACATCTTCAGAAGCTCAACTTCACAGCCTAATGCATTTTGTAATTGTGCAATTGAGTTAACAGGGAACGGCAGGCAAATGGTGTTGTACATTCCAGGAAGTAAAGTACGGGTGATTTGAATATTGGCTGTTTCGTCAAGATGTGCTGTTAAGTAGTCATTATTCGCTGCATTTTCGTCAATCACGAGAAGGTCTGCGGGTTCGGTAACCACGAGGCTCTTCATGTAGCCGTGCGACCAATTATAGGTAGGTTGCACTTTTACGGTGTAGTCGCCTGCTTCGAGGTAGAAGTACTGTGCAATTGATTTGTCTCCACTTCCCAAACTATTTGATGCGTAGTAATCAATTACGTTATCTTCGTTATCGTAGATGGTAATCTTGTAGCTCTGCCCATCTGTGCTTGTTACGTTCATTGTGAACAAGAATGTTCCATCTTCTGCAGCGCGCACTTTCCACGATGCCCATTCAGTGGCAATGTTGTGGCTGCTGGGATTCTCGGCAAAGTGCAATCCGTCAGCTGCGGCGTACGCTGCGGCCGAAGTGTTTGCATCATACGGATCGAGCGTGCCCGGTATTTCTGTGAACGCTTTTCCGGAATTCATGAGAGTGATGCCTTTGATTACTACTGTTGTCCATGGAATGCTAGTTAATCGTATTGTGTAGTCGCCGGCTGCAGGAATAATAATTTTGCCGGATAATTCTATGTCGCCGAGAGTCTTGTTTCCGCTAACTTCAGCGACGCTTCCAACAACTGCGCCCTCGGAGTCAAGCACTTCAATCGTAAATTTATGATTGCTTGTTGAACTTTCCATGTTCAACGTGGCCTGTAAAGCGCATGCTTTTGTGGCATGAATTTTCCATGTGGCAGTACCTGAAGGATTGTTATCATAGTACTCAATATAGTTGCTTGCATTCAGACGAATATTTCCGACCAATTGTGCATGAGTGCCGTCAAAGAAATATCCGGGAGAAGCGAAATCTGTTGAAGGCAGCGTTTCTGCTGTGTACCAGCGCGGGTCGCCGAGGTCAGAACCGTCGGTAGCAGCACCACGAGCGGGAGAGAGAGCCATCGTAACCCAGTTGCCAGCAAGAGAGAGATCGCCATTGGCTGCGTCTGTGAAGAGCGGGTCGGCAAAGATACAATTGTTTTTAGTAACATCGTCATGGATACCTTTACCGGAATCTTTAAGATAATTAAAGGTGAGACAGTTGTTTGCTTGTGCTACATCGTGGATAGCTCGAACACCATCCACTGCTGTCGGCATCGCAAAAATACAGTTGGAAACGATAGTGCCCGGGGTAGCGCATTTACCAATAGCAGCATAGTCAGTACTCATTGCCTGCACATTGTAGAAAGTGCAATGGTCAACAAGTATAGAACCAGTAGTAGCACGACTATCAATAACACCAGCCCAGAAAGAGGAAGCATCCGTAGAAATGTTTGCGAAAGTCGAATTCGTAATACTCAAATCAATTGCATTGGTGTTCTCAATAAAGACAACACTCTTCATACAATTATGGAAATAGCAATTGTTAATCGTAACCGCAGCCAGTCTTCTGCTGGATGTAGCTTGAATCATGGCTTTGTTTTTCTCCCAGCCATAGAATTCACATCCGGTGAGTATAACACGTTTGTTGTCTGTATCATCCGCAGCTACGATAACTTGTTCGTAACTACCAATTGTACTACAATCAAATTTAATGTTGATAAACTCAGCTTTAGCACCTTCTTTTAAACGAACAGGGCAAACAGTTTTAATAATAACTTCAGCACCTTCAGCTGCACGAACTGTAAGCTCCTTGCCTGTAAATGCAAGATAATTACCTGACTCTTCGTAGATGCCAGCAGCCATAACGATTTCGTCACCGCTTGCTGCACTATTGAGTGCCGCCTGCACCGCGTTCGGTGTGGAGGTGTTAATGTTAATCACTGCGGCATTCGCGAGGAGCGAAAGCAGTAATGCGGGGACAAAAAAGAATAGTTTTTTCATAATATTGTGGTTTTAAAAATTTACGTGTATGAGATGTGTTTTTTATGTGCTTTTTAATGTGTTTTTGAGATGTTTCGGGCAGATTAAGGCCGTAAAAACAGTGCAAAGTTACGAAAAATATTTCATATACGCGCGTACAACATATAATGTTATGAAACATAAAAATAGCGGAAAAATTATCGATTGACACGAAAGTGACTGAAAATCAGCGTGGTGCGGAAGTTGCGGTGTTGCAGGGAAATGTGGTGTTTCGAATTTCGTAACGTTTCGGAAATATCCGGCGTTGGAAGCGCCGGACACAGAACACTTGATGAGCAGAATAGTCGGATGCCACACGGCTTAATGGCGGATGTAAAGAGGCTGACTGCAGCAAATTTGCTATGGTCGGATATTCGCACCCATCTGCGGATAAATGATGTGGGATTTTTGGGATTTTGAGCGGCATCGTAACTGATTAGTAATCATTTGTGCGAAATGAGAAAATCCCAAAAATCCCATGCAATAAGGGTTGGTCAAAGTCAACAATGGAGAGTTTAGTCAGTCAACAATTAACAACAATTGCTAACAATTTTCGAGACAGGAAAGAGGGATGAGAATAGGATGAGAGTACGGTAAAAGGTCGTGTATTGTATAGGATTGGCTCGAAAATGGCACGTAAATAGGGCGCGCATATAGTGACGTAAGGTGTTGCTCGCGGAATGATTGCTTTAATCACCATGTAATGACCTACTATTCACCTACTATTCACCTACTAATCACCTACTAAAATACCGAAAAATATTCGTAAAAACTCGGTGAAAATCTGTACGGAGAACACGGAACGCACGGAATGCATGGGAAACAAGGAAACAGGGAATAAAACTGTACGGATAATGCAGATAATACGGAAATGATGGCAAGGAAAGGGCGGAATTTTTCGAAAGGTTACGAAATGACAAGTGAAACGTGTAAGTGGTTGAAATATGCGTTGTTATGGCGAATTGTTTCGAAAACATGCTAAAGAGCATACGAAATACTTTCGAAATATCAACAAAATTTTGTAATTTTGCAGCGTGATAAAGAAGGAAGCCTACCCCCGACCCATATCTGGGGCAGAGCGACGCTCTCCGCTGCTCTTCCCGTTCGAATTGCCAAGCCGAGGCAATTCTCCATCTAAAGGGAAGGGAGAAAAAGAGAGGGAAATGGAAGGGGGAAAAGAGGAGATAAGTGAAAAACAGAAAGACATCATTAACTTTAAAATACAACGATTATGAACAATTTCACGTTTAACGAGATTCATCAGCAGCCCGCCATGTGGCGCAAAGAGTTGCAAGCCCTGCTAAATGCAAAGGCAGAGATCAGTGCATTCATGCACAAGTACCTAACTCCCGACACAGATGTAGTGCTGACAGGTGCAGGTACGTCGGCATTCATCGGCGATGCAATATACCCGGTGATGCGCGGGATGTGGCGTAACGTTCGCAGCGTTCCGACAACGGATCTGATCACTCACTCGGAGTATCTGCTGGACAAAGAACGTCCGTTGCTGCTGATCAGTTTTGCCCGTTCGGGTAACAGCCCCGAGAGCGTGGGTGCAGTGAACCTCGCGAACAAACTGTGCAAGAACGTGGCACACGTATATATAACCTGCAACAAGAACGGCAAGTTAGCACAGCAAGCCGCAGGTAAGGACAATATTCTTCTGCTGCTGTTGCCGGAAGAGACCGATGACAAGAGCCTGGCAATGACGAGTTCGTTCTCAACAATGCTGCTGACCTGCCTGATGTTGGGGCACATTGATTGTCTGGAGAACGATGCAGAGAAAGTAGAGAAGACAGCGAAGAACGCTGAGGTTGTGATTGCCGAGTACGAAGAGAAGCTGAAAGCTATAGCCGAGCGCAAGTTCGAGCGCGGTGTGTTCCTTGGATCGGGCGCCTTGAAAGGCATCGCTGAGGAGTGTCACCTGAAAGTTCAGGAGCTGACGGACGGTGCGGTTGTATGCAAGTTCGATTCGTTCTTAGGTTTCCGTCACGGCCCAAAAGCGGTGGTAAACGACAAGTCGATCGTTGTGTATCTGATGACAGACGAGGAGAACGTGATGCGTTATGAGCGCGATCTAATCCGTCAGGTGGATGGTAACAACACGCCTGTAGCACAGGTGATTGTGATCTCGGGGCGTGATCCTGAGATGCCTGAGGTGAAGGCAGACCTTGTGGTGAAGATGCCCTACAGTAAGGCAGAGACCGATTTCTATGGCGTAGTGCCGTACGTGCTGGTAGGTCAGTTGTTGGGCTTCTATGCCTCGAAAGCGCACGGGCTGAACCCCGATACCCCGAGTGTGAGCGGTAACATCCACAGAGTGGTGGAAGGGGTCACCATCTACGAATAAAAGAAATCAGCCAAACTTGGCTGATAAATACTGAAAACCAAAAGAACAAAACAATATGGCAAAGACAGAGAACATCCTCCGCGTGATGGAGGAAAGGAAAAAAGCAACCGGAGTTCCTATGACACTGTTTGCAGCGTGCCCGAACTCCTTGTCAGTAATCAAGGCATCGTTCCGCGCAGCGAAACGTAACAACTCACCGATATACTTCGCAACGACACTGAACCAAGTGGATTGTGACGGCGGATATACCGGCATGACGCAGGCCGAGTTCACCAAGATCTTAGCACGTGAGGCAGCTGCTGTGAACTATACCGGTCCGTACGTAGTAGCAATCGACCATGGCGGTCCGTGGTTGAAAGACAAACAGAGCATAGAGCGTTGGGATACCGAGCGTGCCATGAACGGCGTGAAGAAGAGCTACGAGGCAGCAATTCTTGCTGGCTATGACCTGATTCACGTTGACCCGACCGTAGATATTTTCCTGCCGAAAGGCGAGATTATTGATATCCACGTAGTGGTTAAGCGTACGGTGGAGCTGATCAAGCATGCAGAGGATTTCCGCAAGGCACACAACATTGCTCCTATCAGTTATGAGGTAGGTACAGAGGAAGTACACGGCGGTCTGGCAGACGAGAAGACGTTCGACACGTTCCTGGAGGGACTGAAAGCCGGATTGCATGAGGTTGGTTTGGACGATATTTGGCCTTGCTTCATAGTGGGTAAGGTAGGTACAGACCTTCACACCACATTCTTTGACCCGCAGGTAGCCCGCGAACTGACCGCGAAGGTTCGTCCGTACGGCAGTTATATCAAAGGTCACTACAGCGATGATGTAGAGAATCCCGAGGATTATCCGAAGGCAGGCATGGGCGCCGCCAATGTTGGTCCGGAGTTCACGATGAACGAGTATGACGCACTTGCAGAACTTGAGGAAGTGGAGAAGAAACTGTTCGCCGAAGGCAAGGTAGCTCAGCTGAGTAACATGACACAAGTGCTGTGGCAATGCGTATATGAGTCGAACCGCTGGAAGAAATGGTTGCACGGCGAAGAGGTAGGCAAAGACCTGAAAGACTGCACTCCCGACCGTCAGTTGTGGCTGGTGAAGACCGGTTGCCGTTACATCTGGCAGAAGCCTGAGGCACTGGTAGCCCGTCAGATGCTATACGACAACCTTGAGCGCCTGGGCATACAAGCCGAGGAGATCGTGCTGATGCGCATTGAGCACAATATGGACAAATACTATAATGCGTTCAATATTGTGAA
>CALZOG010000007.1 GCA_945827635.1 uncultured Bacteroidales bacterium | reverse complement strand
TGATGCGCATTGAGCACAATATGGACAAATACTATAATGCGTTCAATATTGTGAACCTCAATGATTATATGAAGGGGGTTTAGGGTTGAGTGTTTCGCAACTCACTTGACAAAAGCATTATGATTAAGAAGTATTCAATATTTCTGATTTGGCTGATGGCGATGGTTCTGGTGGCATGCGGTGGCTGCAAAGGTCCCGTGCCCCAGGACGATCCCAATCCGCAGGAACAGGAGACGCCTGATACTCCTGATCCTGCCGACCTGTCGCTGATCAAGCAGTCTGTTCCGGTGACCGATGAATGGGTGTGGAGCGGCAAGCCTGATATAACGATTCATATCGTGAACGGCAACGCGACGGATGTGAAAGTGGGTGTGTCGGTTCGTTATGCGACAGACAAGAAGAAAGAAGTGGAGACCGTGGCAGACAGCGTGGTTATCCCCGCAAACGGAGCGCTTGACTACAAAACCACCACGACCCGAGCTCTGGAGCCGGGTATATACCGCGCCAGTTGCTTTGTTAACAACAAGGCTGCTCGTCACTTCAATTTCGCCATCGATCCGTTCAAGATAGAGTCTGCACCTGACAAGCAGTCTGACTTCGATTCGTTCTGGCAGACAGCAAAAGATCAGTTGGCAGCCGTTGATATGAACGCTAACCTGATTGAGTTGCCGGAGAAGAGTAGTGCGACGCGCAAGGTTTATCTGGTGGAGATGTTCTCCGTTCCTGACGATCCAGAAGGTGAACCGGTTAAGATTCGCGGATACTACTGCGAGCCTCAGGACGGCCAGAAGCACCCTGTTATCATGCACTTCTACGGCTATGACACGCAGGGCAGCAAGAGCAAGTGCGAGTGTCCGAGCGGTGGTTCGTCGCAGTATGCCGAGTTCTACCTGTCGCATCGCGGACAGTATCTGAACAATCGTCCCGCTTCGACGGCTAACCCCGGTGTGACAGAGGATTGCGAGAATATATACGGCGACTGGTTCTCGTACCATTTCGGCAATGCTGACACGTGGTACTATCGTGGTGCGTTTATGGATGTGGTGCAAGCCGTGCGGTTCATGGCGACCCGTGAGTCGAGCGATATGACTAAGCTGTTTGCCGAAGGCTCGAGCCAAGGCGGTGCGCTGACGTATGCGTGCGCTGCGCTGAGCGATTATCCGTGTGCTGCCATTGCGTGCAATGTTGCATTCTTGGGCGATTATGCCGACGCCATGGACATCGGCGGTCTGGCAGCCGAGACTTCCAAACGCTGTCAAGGTTCGATGACAAAGGAAGAGATGCTGCGATTCCTGTCGTACTTCGATACGAAGAACCTTGCCACACGCATCTCCTGCCCGGTGCTTGCCAGCAGCGGATTGCAAGACGGCGTGTGCCCACCGCGGACGAACATTGTGCCGTTTAACAACCTTGCAACACCCCAGGCGGACAAACAGTACATATTCGGTCCGGAGATGGGACACGACTATCCGAAGAACTGGAGCACGAAGATGTGGGAGTTGTTTAAGAGTAAGATGTAAAATTTAGACCGCTGCGCTCAAAGAAAAAAGACCGCTGCGCTCAAAGATAAAAGATATATTACATTAGATTAAAAACCATGAAACAATTTGATATAATAGCTTTAGGCGAGTTGAACGTGGATCTGATACTCAACCAGATAGAGGGCGAGCCTGAGATCGGCAAAGAGAAGTTCGCCAAGCAGATGACTCTGACCTTAGGTAGCAGTACCGCTATTTTTGCCGCCAACGCAGCAGCGCTGGGTGCGAAAGTGGCTTTCTGCGGTATGATCGGCGATGACAGTTTCGGTGACCTGGTTGCCAGCAGTCTGCGTGCCAAAGATGTGAACACACGATTCATCATCCGCCAGAAGAAATATGCCACTGGCGCAACTATCTGCATGAGTTACGACGAGGATCGCGCCAACCTGACTTATCAGGGCGCAATGGATTATATGTCGCTCAGCGATATCAATCCCGATGTGTTCACCGAGACCAAACATATACATATATCCTCTATCTTTATGCAGAGCGGTATCAAGCGTGACTTGCTGAAGATCCTGGAGTTGTGCAAGCAGAACGGTGTAACCACTTCGCTGGACAGCCAATGGGATCCGATGGAGCGTTGGGATATCGACCTGAAGAAAGTGCTGCCGCTGGTAACGGTATTCATGCCGAACGAGACGGAGCTGAAGTTCCTGACCAGGAGCGAGACTCTGGAAGAGGCGATAGAGAAGATCCGCCCGTACACCAACGCCGCCGTTATCAAGTGCGGCAGCAAAGGCTCCATACTGATGCGTAAGGGTATGCCCGACCGCAAGCAGGCCGCATTGCTGAACAAGAACGTGGTGGACTGCATCGGTGCAGGCGACTCGTTCAACTCAGGATTCATCACCCGTCTGGCTGCCGGTGATCCGCTGGACAAGTGTCAGGAGTATGGCAATATGACCGGAGCTGTGAACACCACCGCAGCCGGCGGTACGACAGCCTTCACCTGCCGCGAAGATGTGGAGAAGGTTGGCCGCGAGCGGTTCGGGTGGAGCAGATAGAGACCGCTTCGCTGAAAGAGAAAAGACGCAATGAAACGACTGATCTACACAATGTATCTCGTAGCGCTGGCGCTGAGTGCGTCAGCGGCTACGTGGTACGTGCGTGTGGACGGTGATGACCGCGAGGACGGGCGTAGCTGGGAGACCGCACAAGCCACATTGCGGCTGGGTATAGACAACTGCAAGGCGGGTGACACACTGTTTGTGGAGGCAGGAACCTATCGTGAGTGTATCACGCTGAAGGACGGCATAACCGTGATTGGCGGCTGCACAGCATACGAATCATTCGACAAGCGCAGACGCGATCATCAACAGAAGTCTGTACTGGAGGGCAAAGGTCTTCATTCGCGACTGATCAGTTGCGAGCAGGATTGCCAATTGCCGACACATGTGGAAGACTTCGTTTTGCAGAACGCGCGTCATGAGCAGCGTGGCGGTGGCGCATGGTTGCGCGGCAAAGTATCGATGCGTCATTGTGTTGTACGCGGTTGCAGCGGCGCACAGTGCGGTGGAGTGCTGATCAAAGGTGACTTGCCAGAGGCTTCTGCCTTGGGCGCGAAGTTAGAGGAGTGTGTGATACACAACTGCACCGCTACAGGGCATAACTGGCCTGATGCAGGCGGCGTGGCGAACTTCGACGGTACACTCATCCATTGCACCATAGCCAATAACTATGGCGACCGCTACGGCGGCATACACAGCGAGAGTTCGGTGTATGCCTGTACAATGTGGGGTAACGTGAACGAGTACGGCTTTGTTGATCCGACTAACTATGTGTCTGACGAGAGCACGTCCGGCTTGAGCCGTGCGGATGAGGGCTTTCAGTCGCACTTCTTTGAGCAGCCGTGGCTGAGCAGTGACAACGAGTCGGCTGACGGTCCGCACTTCCGCGACCCGAGTACGTTTGCGGGTGTGCCTGTGACCGAGGCGGAGGATGCGATCGTGCTGGCGGCTGACTACAGTATAGGCGAGCCGACACACCGCATCGCAAATATGGCACCGGCGGAGCGTAGAGAGCAGCCGTCAGACTATATACTATATAATAAGGTAGATTACACCGTACCTTCGTTCATACAGTTCTTACAAACCAAGGATTCGGCTGTATTGGTGGAACCGGAAGCACCGTACTGCGCAGTGGCGAATATCAACGGTGACCCAAAGACGCGTATGGCGTTCTGCTGGTTTACCAACGAAGGAGTGACTGACGGAGTAGTGGAATTAAGAGAAGTCGGAATTCAGAAATCAGAATTCAGAATTATAGAGGCGACCGCAACAACCACCGTACCATTACACTACGCTATTTCCAGTTCGGGGATACTGAAGAAGGCGAAGATTGACAAGCGTACAGCGTTCCGCTATGTGAGTCACAAGGCTGTAGCGACCGGTTTGAAGCCGGGTACAGAGTACAGCTGGCGCGTAGGTACCGAGGGACATTGGAGCGAGACAGGACACTTCCGTACCGCAGATGTCGAACAGGAGGAGTTCTCGTTCATCTATATGACCGACAGTCATATTCAGAATCAGGAGTATATCGATGCTGCTCGCCTGTGTGCCGAGGCGGTGGCACGATATGAGAGGGATGCACGGTTCTGCGTGTTCCCGGGCGACTTTGTGGATACAGGCACAGACAATAACAGTGAATGGGAGTGGGAGCGTTGGTTTGAGGAAGTGTTGCGGCCGGTGATCATGCGCATGCCAATCGTTCCTACCGATGGCAATCACGATGATTCGCCGCTACTGAACTATACGTATCACTTCAATACCGATACCACGTTTAATTTGCAGACGAAAGTTCGTCCGCAATTCGCGGGTATCAATTACTCGTTTGAGTACGGTCCGATGCAGCTTATCGCGTTCTCGGAGCAGGACTTCTGGCGTGGCGAGTATGATTATGCTGCCGGCACGTCAGAGTATCTGGAGCGTGACTTAGGGGGCTGGATGCGCCGTCAGACGGCAGCTGCACCGAATGCCACGTGGCGGGTAGGGCTGGTGCATAAGAACCTGTTCTCCGGTTCTGACCATCAGCGCGACAAAGAGACGCCACTGCTGCGCAAGACACTATTGCCGGTGATGAAAGATTGCAAGATCGACCTTGTGCTGCAAGGTCACGACCATACGTACGAGATTATAGGTCCGGTGGACCCCGATACGCGCAAGCCAATGCTGTCGGCTATCAGCGGTCAGCAGTCCGTGCCGGTGGATTCGCTGCGAAACCTGACCGGCAAGAAAGGCGGAACCTATAATGTGAAAGACGGTACTTTATATTTCATAGGCGCTACCTGCGGTGCGAAGCGTTATACACCGCTTAGTCGTGAAGAGATGGATGCCTCGAAGCATATTCATAAGATTGATAACTACTTCGACCTGTTCACAGGCATGTTTGGTCAGCCGGGTGCGCCTTCGTACACGCGCGTAACAATAAGGAAAAAAGATCTGCTACTTGAGTCGTTCAAGGTGCTATCCAACGGCAAGATTGAATTATTCAATGAGATAACGGTGACTAAATAAACCTCGTGATTGAGGCGTTAGGAAGAAACGATATAACGAACAAAATTATACTACAATGAAAAAGATTTATTCCTTTCTGATGGTGGGCTGCATAGTATTTTTTGTAGCATGTAAAAATGATCCTGTTGTAGAACCGGATGATCCGAAGCCCGACCCCAAAGATTCTACCGAACAGATTGTTCCCAAGACAGAGTGGGAGATGGCAGACTCGTTGTACACGGTGGCTGACTACACAGTGCCCAGCCACACGATGTTGAAGATTGCCATTCAGGCTTGCACCAAGGATTCCAGCGAGGCTAACAAACAAGCTTTGCGTCAGGCAATCAAGAATCTTGTACCGAAAACCGAACCTTACTGCATGATAGCGAACATTAACGGTGATCCGAAGACCCGTATGGGTTTTGCGTGGTTCACCAATGATGGTGTGACTGACGGCGAGGTGCAGATTGTGGCCAAGGCAGATGCCACGGAAGCGGATTTTGCTTCGGGAGTGATCACTGTTCCTGCCTCGGCAACACAGACGAAAGGTCTGCGATACAGCGGCAAGGCGAGATACATAGTCAATGTATCCGATATAAATGCCGGAGTGCGATACAAATATATCAGCCATAAGGCCATTGCCACAGATCTGACTCCAGGAACAGCCTACTCCTGGCGTTGCGGCTATGAGGGTCACTGGAGTGAGATTGCGCAGTTCCGCACGGAGGATGCCGATCAAGGAGAATACTCATTCATCTACATGTCGGACAGCCATATCATGAACGATGTGTATATCAAGGAGGCTCGCCGCTGTGCCTTAGCAGCGGTTAAGACTGTACCTGAAGCGCGATTCTGCGTGTTCCCCGGTGATTTCGTAGAAGACGGTAATGCCAACAACTCGGAGTGGGAGTGGGAGCGCTGGTTTGAAGAGTCGCTGAAGCCCGTGATCATGCGTATGCCGATGGTAGTAACGGATGGCAACCACGACGACAGCCCGAACATCAACTATACTTACCACTTCAACACCGACAACTGGTTTAATTACAACATTACCAACAAACCGCAGTTTGAAGGGATAGTGTATAACTTCGTGTACGGCGATGTACTGTTTCTGGTATTCTCGATGCAGGATTTCTGGCGTGAGAGTTATGACCAGGTAGCCCGTACATGGTCAACGTACCTTGACGAACATGTGAGCAAGTGGTTCAAGCAGACGGTGATTGAGAACCCCGACACGAAGTATCGCATCTCACTGGCACACTTCAACCTGTTCTCCGGTTCGGATCACTCGACCGACGAAGATCCGCCGTTGTTCCGCAAATGTATGTTGCCGACCTTCAAGGCTTGCGAGATTGACATCGCTCTGCAGGGACACGACCACACCTATGAGGTTATTGGTCCGGTTAATCCTGACGACTGCACACCTATACTGAGCGCCATTAGCGATGTAGAGGAAGTAGCAGTTGACCGCAACAAGAACATGACCGGCAAGAAGGGCGGTACGTTCTGCACGGATGACGGTACGTTCTACTTCATTGGCGCCACCTGTGGCCATAAGCGTTATTATCCCCACAGCCGCGAACGGATGGAGGAAGATTATGCAGAGGACATTGAGACGATTTTCGACAACAAGCACCATAATATAAAGAACTACTTTGATCTGTTCACCGGTATGTTCGGTCAGCCCGAGAAGCCTTCGTTCACGAAGATTACGGTTAAGAGCGACTGCATCGAGTTCAACTCCTATACGGCAGATGACGATGAGGGCAACGTTACGCTGTTCAACACGATGAAAGTGGTTCGCAACAAGGCGCATGGCGTGCCTACTCCCGGATTGTAGGATCACGATGATATTAACCTCAAAATATTCATAACATGAAAAGAATTCTATCCCTATTGATGCTCAGCACGATAGTGCTATGGGCATCTGCAAGCAACCATTATGTCAGCCGGGCAACCGGTGATGACAGCAATGACGGCTTGTCGTGGTCGTCAGCCATGAAAACGATGGCACAAGGTTTCGGCGCTTGCTCGGACGGTGATACGCTGTTTGTGGCAGCCGGAACGTACAACGAGTGCGTGACGATCACCACGAATAAGTTTGTATCCATTATCGGCGGCTACGATGCAGCCTCCGGTATGCGTGATCCGGAAGCGTTCCAGACCATTATGGACGGAACTGACTTGGGGAAGTGTCTTATCAAGGCTGAAGCAGAACCGACTATTCCGCTGCTCTTTGACGGTCTGGTACTGCAAAACTCAGAGTATGCTTCATCCGGTAGCGCATCGTATATGCGCGGTAACATGACGCTCAACAATTGTATCATCCGCAACTGCCACTCGCAGTCGGCTGCTGCTATCTATGCGAAACAGGATAACAAGAATCTTCCCTGTGTCATCAGTAATTGTCTTATCGAGTTGTGTACTGCCGCCAGTTCGGCAAGTGCTATCCACAGTGAAAGTGCAACCATCGTGAATTGTATCATTCGCGGTTGCGAAGGCGGTTATGGTTCGGTTGCAATGCGTGGAGGTACGATCACCAATTGTGTGTTCTATAATAATACAGGCGGCGACAGTTGGCCCAATTCAGGTGGCGTGTATAATCCGTCGGGTATAGTAACCAACTGTACATTCGCCAATAATTACGGTGCCAAATATGCCGGTATTCACTCGGATAATCCGGTGTATAACACGGTTATGTGGGGTAACAGAGGCGAGGACGGTTTTTCCGATCCGGCGAACTATGTTGCCGGCAGTCCATCCAGCCACAATATCGCTGATCAGGGATTCAATGCTTCACCGTTTATCAGTTTGACTCTCAATGCCGATAACAGTGCTGCTGACGGTCCGCGTTTCGTAGCTCCGACCAGTTTCGTGGGTGTACCTACGAATCCTGCGCAGGTAGCAGAAATGCAGGCAGCGGACTGGTCGATTGAGGCAGGTTCGTTCCTGATTGACAAGGGTTTGGCTGACCAAGCTCCTGCTACTGACCTTGCCGGTGTGGCAAGACCGAAGGGCGCAGGTGTAGATGTGGGTGCATACGAGTACGACCCTGATGCTCCGATTATACCGCTGGAGGGAATAGATATCTTCCAGGATACACTCTTCATCTATGCCGAGAGTATGGCAAGCTCAACCGTGATTTTTACTCCGCGCAAGGCAACCAACAAGCAGCTCACATGGAAGAGTGACGACCCTGCTATTGCTACAGTGGACGAGCGCGGCGTTGTGACCGGTGTTGCGGAAGGCAAGACCAATATCCGTGCTACCAGTGTTGACGGCGGATTTACTGATTTTCTTGTAGCCGTGATTGCTCCGAAACCTCCCGTACTCTTCCCGAAAGAGGTGTTGGAGGCAGACGAACTCTACAAGATAGAGGATTATACTATTCCTTCGTTTATTCCGTTCTGGGTAGCCAAAGAGGCTGCACGCGTTGACAGTTTCTGGGCTTCGGCTGAGGAGATTGAAGCTATTCAGGGCAAGATTGACGCAATGTACGAGGCTGCTACCAAGCTCGTGCCGAAAGAGGAGCCGTACTGTATGGTGGCAAACATCAACGGTAACCCGCGCACGAACATGGCGTTTGCATGGTTCACCAACGAAGGTATCATGGACGGCAAGGTACAGATCATTGCCAAGGCTAATGCTGTTGCTGCTGATTTCGAAGGCGGCAATGTGCTGACCCTTGATGCAGAGGCAACAGTCACCAAGGATCTGCGTTACGCTGTATCCACCTCCGGTCTGCTGAAAGCAACGGGTATGAGCAACAAGACTGCATTCAAATATGTGAGCCACAAGGCGATTGCCACGAACCTGATGCCGGGTACAGCGTATAGCTGGCGTGTAGGATACGAAGGCCACTGGAGCCCGATCGGACGTTTCCGTACGCAAAATTCCGCACAAGGCGAATACTCGTTCCTGTACATGACGGATAGCCATATTCAGGATGCCGAGTATGTCGAGAATGCCAAGTGGTGCGCTACGGCGGCTGCAAACACTGTTCCGGATGCACGTTTCTGCCTCTTCCCGGGTGACTTTGTTGAAACAGGAACAAACGCTAACAGTGAGTGGGAGTGGGAGCGCTGGTTTGAGGAAAGTATCAAACCTGTAATCATGAAGATGCCGATTGTTCCGACTGATGGTAACCATGATGACAGCGAAAACCTGAACTACGATTACCACTTCAATACACCGACTGATTTTGCCATGTCCGTGCCGGCATCCTATCGCCCGCAGTTCCATGGTATCACGTACAGTTTCGTATATGGCGATGTACTCTTCCTCGTTTATTCGCTGCAAGACTGGTGGCGTTCGTCGGAAGGTGAGTCTTCGATGAAATCTACCTATCTGTCGGTGGATGTGAAGAACTGGTTCAAGGAGCAGATTGCTCTGCACCCCAACACCAAGTACCGTGTAACCCTGTCGCACAAGAACATCTTCTCCGGCTCGGGTCACTCGGAAGATAGCGAGACACCGCTGTTCCGCGAGATTATGTTGCCTATCCTCAAGGAGTGTGAGATTGACCTGGCTATCCAGGGGCACGACCACTGCTATGAGGTGATTGGTCCGGTTAATCCCGACACACGTACGGTGGTAGAAGGTGCAGTAACCGACACTACTCACGTGGCTATCAACACCAATACGAATATGACCGGTGTAGAAGGCGGTACATATACTACCGACGACGGTACATTGTACTTTATCGGTGCTACCTGCGGACGCAAACGTTACTATCCGTACGATCGCGAGGAGATGGAAGCCAACTACGACAAGCACAAAGTTGCCAACTACTTTGACCTGATGACCGGTATGTTCGGTCAGCCGGGTGCACCGTCGTTCACCAAGTTCACCGTCAAGAGCGATTGCATCGAACTTAACTCCTTCACCGCCAATACCAACGGCACGGCTAACCTGATCAATACGATGCAGATTAAGCGTACCAAACCGCACACAGCGATAAGTCTGGGTGTTGATAACCTCAATACCCTAATGACTGAAGGTGAGAAGTTTATCCGCGACGGGCAGATACTTATCCTTAAGAATGGTCAAGTGTACAACGTTTTTGGACAGAAGGTTGAACAATAAAACAGTCAACAAGAAGTAGAACCAACTAAATGTAACCAATATGAAAAAGGTATTTTCATTATGCGTAGCACTGCTCACAGCATGGGCAATGAACGCAGCGGTCATCAATATCAACAACGGCACTCCGGATGCACTGCGCAAGGCGCTGGACGGTGCGTCTTCCGGCGATGTAATCATGATGGCTGCAGGTACGTATGAGGAGTCGAATAGCGATTATATCGCTTTCACCGGCAAGGATGTGACTGTCATGGCTGAAGAGGGTGCCGAAGTGATCGTTGTGCCCAAAGTGCCTGTACGACTCAAGTCGGGTGCACGCGCCGAGTTCATCAATATCAAATTCGACTGCGGACACCTGAGTGACATGGGCAGTTACAGTGAGATTATTGTACCAGCCGACGGTACGGAAGGCAAGAAGGTTATCCTGAATGGTTGCGAGTTCTATGGCTGGAAACAGAAGAGCAATGCCATTATTCACACCCGTTCGGACCGCCAGTTGGACTCACTTGTGATCAACAATTGCTATTTCCACGACAACCTGTATAACTGTGTTTACCTGAAGTATGCAAGTATAGCGGGCTTGGTGATCAAGAACTCCACGTTTGCCAATATCACTACCGATGCCAACGCTCCGTCTATTGGCGTGATAGATGTGCGGGCTACTGCCGGCTCGGTGCTGATTGATCACTGTACGTTCTACAACGCGCAGGCAAAGAACACGGATTACGGCGCAATCAAGATCCCTAACGCCATTGCACCGGTTGTATCCAACTGTATATTTGCAATGCCCGAGGAGTATGCCGACGGTCGTGCCGTACATGTTGCCGACGGTGAGGTTAAGAACTGCCTGACATACAATTATACTAAGGATGATAACACCGGTATCCACAGCGGTCCGACTGTTACCGACTGCATTACAGGCGATCCGAAGTTCGTAGATGCAGCCAACGCTGACTATCGCGTTGACGCCGCTTCGCCTGTATTAGGCGCCGGTACAGAAGGTTCGGACCTTGGTGACCCGCGTTGGATTCCGCAAATGGAGTATTACCTCGTTGGTAATATGACCGAGTGGGTAGCCGATCCGAATTTCAAACTGGCGAAAGCAGCCGAGGGCGACGAGTACACTATCAAGTTGACTTTGTTTGCCGGTGACGAGTTCAAGGTGGCTAAGTCCGACGGCTTGTCAATTAGTGACGCCAACTGGTTCCCGATGACGGCTGAAAACTTCAAGGTGAAGGCTTCCGGAGAGTACACGGTTTACTTCGATCCTAACGGACTCGGTGGCGAAGATTGGTACGAAGGATATATCCTGGCTGAAGGCGCCAACCTCGGACCATGGGATTCCTGGTTCGGCGATGCAAGTTGGACGCAGGAGACGAACTCCTATATCACCTTTGACCCCGCAGCTGAGAAAGCAACCGTCTATATCCGCGAAAACAAAGAAGGCCAATGGACGGCACAGGTTAAGTATCAGGGTATTCCTGCCGAGGACGGCAAATGCTATCACGTTGCACTGAAGATGAAAGCCAACAACGAAATCAACGGTGTTACGCTCAAGTGGCAGGACGACAACAATGTGCCTAATGTTATCTACGAGAACCAGACTATCAACCTCGGCGCAAACGACGAGTATGTATATGACGAAGTTGTGAAAGGTGTTCTCGGCGAAAAGGGCAGCACAGGATTGATGGTGATTGACTTCGGTTTTGCCGACGCAGGCGATGTTATCGAGATTTACGGTGTGATTATCGAGGAGACCGAGTGTCCCGAACCGCCTACCTACTATCTCGTCGGTTCAATGACCGAATGGGCTGCTCTGGACGAGTACAGGTTCACCGAAAGTGTCGAGGTGGCAGGCGAATTTACTCTGGAGACACAACTTGAGGCAGGAATGCTGCTCAAGGTGGTTGGAATTTCCGAAGGTGAGGAGACCTGGTATCCGGCAGGATTCCAGGACGGTTATGAGGTTGATGCAGCACACGCAGGAATCAAGACTGTCTATTTCCGTCCCGCAGGCAACGAGGCTTGGGCTGCTTTCGGAGGCTACATCTATATCGATGCTACGCAGGCTGTCAGCAATGTAAATGCGGCTGCCAACACGAACCGCTATCTACGCGACGGGCAAGTGTTCATACAAATTGACGGAAAAACGTACAATGTTTTAGGTCAAAAAATAGCCCAATACAGTAAATAATGCAAAAATATGAAAAATTTTGAGTAGATTTCTCGCATTTATTCAGAATATTTTGTATCTTTGCGCTCGGATTTCTCGCCTCTGCAATAGTCTTAACCGGATTATTGCAGAGGTGTAGAAAACAAAAAAACGTTCCGTTCCATCGGGGGTTTATCGAGGGATTATCGATCTTTTGTCGAGGCTTTAACAAAAATTCCCGATATCCTCAGGACAGAAACATTAACCAATTAACCCATATTTATTAACCAAAATTCTACATGTTATGAGAAAACTATTCTCTTTCATTGCTGCAATGCTGGTAGCAGTTGCAGCGAATGCAGCTCCTGTTGCTCTGCCAGCTGTGCTGGACGTTACTAATGTTAGTTTCCGTTCCGAAGGCATGCCAGACTTCGTAATAGAAGAAGGGCAAGACTATGCAGGAACATATTTCGACATGGGCGCACATGATAGTGCCAACGACACTCTCCTTTATGCAGAGTGGGATGTAACGATTGAGCCGATAAAGTACAACATCGCTGTAGATGTCTATAACACGAACAGTTGGTGTGTACAACTCTACCTCCTTAACCAAGCTGGTGATATAGTTAAGAATCTCCGTTACAAAGGCTCATCCGGTGAAAAAGGTCAATTCGCTATCGGTGTGTTGGATCTGAACGATCTGGAGGCTGGTAATTATAAAGTTCGCGCACACGCAGCTACTGCATGGTCGGCAATGAAACTCAAAGATATCATCTTTGATGTTGACTATCAAGGTGTAACTGTTGATTTGCCGGGAACACTGCTCCCTGCTTATGCAGAATTGTCAGCAGGAGCTACGATAGCTAACAATGCAATAGCTTTTGCTCCGAGTACGGCAAATAGTGAAAGTGCTAAATGGAATGTGAACTTTGCGAAAGCGGGCGACTTCAATGTTACTATTGATATTACTGCTTCTAATGGTCATACCTATGGAGTAAAGCTTGTATCTGCTGATGGTCAGACACAAATAGGTGCTGTGGCTGAAGATCAGTCATGGGATACTGGTGTAAAAACACTCGGTGCTATCTCTGTACCTGCCGCCGGTAATTATGTGGTGGTGCTTACTAATGCAACACAATGGTCAGAAGCTTTGCTCAACAGCATTACATTTGCAGCCGCTACTCCTGCTCATACCTATACCGTTGCCGGTAGTTCGGATGTTGCATTCGGTACAACTTGGGCTCCTACCAATGAGGCAAACGACATGGTGCTCGTAGAGGGTATCTATACATGGGAGAAATCGGAACTTACTCTGTCCGCCGGTACAATCGAGTTCAAGGTTCTCCAAGACCACGATTGGGCAACATGTTGGCCTGCGAATAACTACAAACTGGCTATTGCAGAAAGCGGCATCTATACCCTCACCATCACCTTTGAGCCGGCAAACGACAACAAGGTTAGCGCTGTAGCAACCAAGACCGGTGAGGCTGTAGTTATTCCGACGATTGCCATGCATGGTAATTTCCAGGGAGGCTGGGCAGATACTGAGAACTTTGTAATAGCCGAAGGTGACGAGACTGCTTCTCTGACACTGACTCTCGTAGCCGGCAATTATGAGTTCGGTATGCGTATAGGCGGTTCGGGTAACTGGACAGCTAACGGTGTTACGTTCACCCGTGCAAATGCTTCTGCAGAAGTTGTTGCCGGTTCGGGTAACCTGAAACTTGAAGCAGACAAGGATGGTGAGTATGTCTTCACATGGACATACGCCACCAACACATTGTCTGTTTCCTTCCCTGTCGCTTCGGGTATTGACAACACCAATGTTGCTGCTAAAGTACAGAAAGTGATGATTGACGGTCAGTTGCTGATCATCCGCGACGGCCGGATATTCAACGCACAAGGACAACTGCAATAAGCACTCCTTTGCCGACATACTCATCCTGACAAAGGATGACGAATAGAAAACAAGCCTCTGCACATGCGGAGACTTGTTTGCTGATTATAAGAATGTTTGTTTGTTATGAAGACAGTAGGATAAGAGTGGCATCCGATTACGATTCGTTTACGTCTCGTTATCGTCTCGTTATCGTGTCGTTTACGTGTTTGGGTCGAAAAAAGATGTATAAAAGAGCTGAAACGGAGCGATAAAAGACAGATAACGGGATTAGACGAGTCGAACCTCAACTCCGGCAGATTTGAGTTTGCCCGGCATCCCGATGGGAATAGCGTGGTCGGTAATGATACAGTCCAGTTCGTTGACATTGGCAACGTGAACGAAACTTCGTTTGTTGAACTTCGAGGAGTCGAAGACCGCAATGACCTTAGCCGCCTGCTGCACCATAACCTGGTTGAGCAGCGCTTCCTCAAGATCGGGCGTGCTCACACCGTTCTCAAAAGAGAACGAGTCCACGCCGAGGAACAGTTTGTAGCCTCTAAAGTTACGCAAGACAGAAAGTGCGAGCGGTCCGACCATAGAGTGGCTGTTGATACGCACGTTTCCGCCCAGCAGTATGACATCGAATCGCTTGTACTGCATCAGTTCGGTGGCGATGTTCATGGCGTTAGTCAGAATACGCAGGTGGTGGAACTGCCCGAGATGTCGTGCGACCTCGAGCGTAGTTGTGCCTGAGTCGAGCATGATGAAATCGCCATCCTTGATGAGTTTGGCAGCTTCTTCACCGATGCGTTCTTTGTCCTTGATGTTGAACAGCCGCTTACGATCGATAGCTGTTTCCTCGTTGGTGTTCTCCACAGGTTTGCGCATCGCTCCGCCTCGCGTACGCAGTAGCAGATGCCGGTTCTGTAGAATGGTCAGATCCTTTCGTATAGTCACTTCCGATATACCGATTTCGCGGCTAAGCTCCGTGACCTGAACCTCCTGCTTCTGTTCGAGCAATTGTAGTATGAGCGCCCTGCGCTCTTTTGCAGATGATGAATTCATGAAGGTATTTACGATTTGGTTATTTGGTCATTTCGGGTGCAAAATTACAAAAAAAAATCCATATTTGCAAATAAAAAGTTTCGTTTGTGGCTTTCGAAACATTGCGAAACGGTTGTATTAAGGGTTTCGTTTTCTGTAATATGTTGAAAATATATGTATTATGTAGTGGTGTTTCGAAAATATGTTATAGAGCATATCTTTTGATACCTGAAAATTGCAAAATTTTTTGTAACTTTGCATCCGAAAAAATAAAGCGTGTACAATGTTTGCATCCGCGCTTCATATATAATCCATTGACTGACATGAAAAAACTCTTCTACCTATTCTGCGCCGCCGTAGTTTTGGCAGCTTGCAATGCGAAGCCTTCGGGCGAATCGGCTAACCTTGTGGATAAGATTCTGCTGAAGGACTTTAATCCGACTGTGGTGAACAATATCCCTGTAACGCAGGTGGATAAGGCTAAGTTCCCGATAATTGATATGCACTCGCACGACTACGTTGAAAGCGCAGCCGACATTGAACAGTGGTGCAAGAACATGGACGCGGTTGGCGTAGAGCACACCGCATTAATGCATTGCTCGTGGATCGGTCGTCCGTTTGAGGAGGTAGTAGAACTATACGCTCCGTACAAGGACCGTTTCCGCTTCTGGTGCTGCTTCGATTATACGGATATTGACACGCCGGAGGGTTTGGCTAAATCGTTAGCAACCTTGGAGCGTTATCACGAGATGGGTGCAGTAGGTGTAGGCGAATTGGGTGACAAAGGCGAAGGTGACTTGTACGCCCGTCCGGTAGAGGGAAAGAATATCCACATTGATGACCCGCGCATCCAACCGTTGATAGCGAAGTGCGGCGAGCTGAAGATGCCGATCAGTATCCATATAGGCGAGCCAATATGGATGTACCTGCCGATGGATGAGAGTAACGATGGTCTGTCCAATGGTGCCGTTTGGCATGTAGATACGACCAACTGCATGGGTTACTACGGATTGATCAATACGTTTGAGAACGCGGTACGCGAGAACCCGAACACGTTGTTCATAGCCTGCCACTACCTGAACATGTCGCACGACTGGGTTCGCCTGGGTGAGATGCTGGACAAGTATCCAAACATGTATGTGGATATCGCTGCCCGCGTGGCTGAGTCCGCGCACACGCCGCGCGCTACACGCGAGTTCCTAATCAAATATCAGGACCGCGTACTGTTCGGTACGGACAACGGTATGGAGGCTTCGATGTACAGAAACATCTTCCGCGTGCTGGAGAGCAACGATGAGCACTTCTATATCCCCGAATACAACTACCATTGGGCACTGAGCGGATTCAACCTGCCTGACGAGGTGCTGAAAAAGATCTATCACGATAACGCAGAGCGGATACTCAACGAGTATAAATAATAGAGATAACGACATTACGTAACACCGATAGTACGAAAAGTTATGAAAAAAGTCCTTTATCTTTTATCTTTGAGCGTAGCGGTCATTTGTCTTGCTGCTTGTCAGCCGAAGGCGGACACAGAACGGCTGATCTGTGCCGAAGCCGATATGCAGGAGTTTCCGTACCAGCGTGACGGACTGCATGTGATCAAGCAACAGACCGTGACGAATGTTGACGGAGTGCCGGGATTGCAGGTGGTAGAGACGCAGTTCATCAACCTGGGCAAGCCTGTGACCGTCAAAGCATACGAGCTTTGTCGCACGGCTGTTGAGGCGAAGGAAGATGTCGTATGGTCGCTTCAGCCGAGCAGCACGAGCGCACGTATGGACTGGGTGCTGCCGGTTAAGGAGGGTTTCCAGAAAGACAACTACCTGGGCATGAACAACACCGATTACGGCGGAGGTATACCTGTTGTGGATCTCTGGCAACGTGACGGTGGTCAGGCTATCGGTCTGTTTGAGCCGGTGCTGCGTATGATATCAATGCCGGTTGAGTGGAAGCGCTACGACAACAAAGTGACCATGGCGCTGCATTATGACCTGCCTCAGTCGGTAGAGTTGGCTCAAGGCGATACACTGAAATGCTTCAAGGCTTTCCGCCTCAGCCATAAGGGTGACTACTTCAATGCTCTGCGCATCTTCTCCGACTATATGCAGGCGAACGAAGGCGTGCAGATGAAACCCTCGGAGCCGCAGGCGTTTGAGCCCGTGTGGTGCGCATGGGGCTACGGGCGTCCGTTTGAGATGGATATGGTGTTAGGTACGTTGGACAAGGTGGCTGAATTAGGTTTCACTTGGGTGGATATAGACGACGGTTACCAGATTGCCGAAGGCGACTGGAACACCAACGAGCTGTTCCCCGGCGGTGACAAAGATATGCGCCACATAACCGACGAGTGCCACAAGCGCGGATTGAAAGCCAAACTGTGGTGGGCACCGCTGGCAGCCGACCCTGATACGAAATTGGTGAAAGAGCACCCTGAATATTTGCTCAAGACAGAAGAATGGGCGCACGAATATATCACTTGGTGGGACAGTTGGTACTTGTCGCCTGTGAATCCGGGTGTAGATGCCTATACGAAAGACCTGCTGGATATGTTTCTGAATAGATGGAACTTCGACGGTTTGAAGATTGACGGTCAGCACCTGAACTGCTGTCTGCCCGACTATAACGAGACATCCGCATTGGAGAGCCCGTGGGATGCGCCGGAGCAGATGCCTACGTATTTCGGCAAGATCTATGACCAGGCCCGCCAGTACAAACCCGATGCAGTTATTCAGGTGTGCCCGTGCGGTTGTGCGGTGAACTACTTCCTTGTTCCTGAGATCAATCAGGCTGTTGCTTCTGACCCGACGTCATCGCGTCAGGTGCGTATGAAACGCAAAGCTTACGCAGCCATGGCACCGGAGCTGGCATACTACGGTGACCATGTTGAATTGACGGACGGAGGCAACGATTTTGCTTCGCAGGTTGGTACGGGATCGGTTATAGGCACAAAGTTCACTTGGCCTAAAGACAACCCTAACTGGCATGAAGGTCCGTTCTTGCTTACGCCGGAGAAAGAAGCACTCATCCGCAAATGGATGAAGATTTATAAGGAGAATAACCTTGCCCGCGGCGAGTACCTGAACCTCTACACATGGGGTTACGACTATCCGGAGGCACATGTTATAAGAGTCGAAAGTCAAAAGTCGAAAGTCGAAAGCCAAGAGTCGAAAGTCGAAAGTCAAGAGTCGAAAGTCGAAAGCCAAGAGTCGAAAGTCGAAGGCGCAAAGGACGCGATGTACTATGCGTTCTATACCGATGACCAGCCCTTCAGCGGTACGATAGAGTTGCGCGGACTGGAGGAAGGCAAGACCTATACGGCAGTTGAGTATGCAGCCGACGAGCCGCGAGAGTTCACGGTGGACGGAAGCAATCCGAAGATAGAAGTGGACTTTGAGCGGAGTTATTTGCTCAAACTTGTTGAGCAATAGACCGCTTCGCTGACAGAAGACAGACCGCTTCGCTGACAGAAGACAGACCGCTGCGCTGACAGAAGACAGACCGCTTCGCTGACAGAAGACAGACCGCTTCGCTGACAGATGTTAGAAAAGACAACAAACCAAAATATTTAATCACATGAAAAGATTTCCAGCAATCCTATTGAGCCTGATGCTTGCTGTATCAGCATTTGCTGACATCAACGTGAAAGGCAAGGTTATCGATGCCGACGGCTCGGAACCTTTGATAGGTGTAAGTATCCTCGTACAGGGTACGACACAAGGTACCATTACAGACTTTGACGGTAACTTCGAGATGACTGTTCCCGACAAGTCTGTACTGCAATTCTCGTACATCGGCTACAAGACGATCGAAGTGCGTGCCGTACCGAGCATGCAGGTTATCATGGAGGCCGATGCACAACAGCTGCAGGAGGTTGTATCCCTCGGTTATTCGGCTGTTAAGCGTGCCGAGTTGAGTTCGGCGGTTGTAACAGTATCAGCAGACCAACTGACAGATGTCACGACCAATGATATCGGTAACATGCTGCAAGGTAAGGTAGCCGGTCTGTATGTAAGCAACGCGGGTGGTCAGCCCGGCGATGCAGCGCAGATCCGTATCCGTGGTACAGGTAGTATTACCGCAGGCAGTGCACCGGTATATGTAGTTGACGGTGTGATGGGCGGAACGTTCAACCCCAACGATGTTGAGAGCATTTCCGTACTGAAGGATGCCGGTTCGACGGGTATCTATGGTGCAGCCGGTGCAGGTGGTGTAATCGTAGTTACGACCAAGTCGGGTAAGAAAGGCAACAAGGTGAGTGTGGATCTGCATGCGACGGCAGGTGCCAAGCAGGCGTTGTTCGGCAACTTCAGAATGATGAAATCGGCAGAGCTCTACGAGTTCCATCGTCAGTTGTTCTCGCCGGGCGTATTCAAGGCTGTATATCCGAAGGTAGATGAACTGCCCGATTGGAACTGGCAGAACGAGTTCTTCAAGACCGGCGTGATTCAGAACTACAACGTAGCGGTTCATGGTGGTTCGGAGCATGTTGGCTACTATGTATCACTCGACTACTTCGGTGAGGAAGGTACATTGAAGAGTACCGGCATGCAGAAGGTTAGCGGTCACGCTTCGCTGCGTGCCGACATCACCAAATGGTTGGATATGAACATCAAGGTGGACTTCAACAAGTCCACGGTCAACTATCCGTCAAGTTGGACTATGTTGGGGGACGCATTCTACAAGATGCCCTGGGATTGCCCGTACGCATATGATGAGGACGGAAATCTGACGAACCAATATGTATATATCTCCAGTGCCACCCGTCCGGACAACGGACAGAAGTGGTGGAGCCAGGAGACGTGGAACTCACTCCATGGTACGCAATACAACTATAACAAGTCGGATAACTTCGACTTCCAGGGTGTATTGCAACTGGGCGTGCATTTCACGGACTGGTTGCACTTCACGACGACCAATACCTTTAGTGCAGGTCACTGGCTGTCGTCATCGTTCATTGATCCCCGAACATATGACTCGACATACGGCAATGGTTATATAGGCAAGGATACAGGTATGAGCAAGTCGTTTGGTACGACCAATATTCTGAAGGGTGGTTACCAATGGGATAAGCACAGCTTCAATGCCATGATTGGTCAGGAGTTCGGCATAGGTAGTACCGAATACACCTCCGCTTCGGGTTCAGGCATGCCTAACGGCGTTGACGCGCTGAATTCGTCAGCACCTCTTGCTAATGGCGGTTATATTATGCCGAGTAAGGGCTGGGCAGCATTCATCCAAGCCAGCTATGATTATGGCAAGCGTTACTTCATCACGGCAACATACCGTACAGAGGGTAGTTCACTCTTTGCGAGCAAGACCCGCGTTGGTCACTTCCCCTCCGTAGCAGCCAGCTGGCTGATCAGCAACGAGGAGTTCATGAAGGGTCAGGATGTAGTAAGCTTCTTCAAGCTGCGTGCATCGTACGGCTTGACCGGTAACAACAATATTCCTGCATTCCAATATCTGGGAACATACGCCTTGGATAAGCTCTACCAGAACCAGGTAGCCGGTAGCCCGAGTCGTCCTGCCAATGACTACTTGCATTGGGAGGCAGCCAACATGGCAGCCGTGGGTATTGACCTGACGTTCATCAAACGCGTAGAGATGACCATCGATCTGTATCAGACCGATAACAATGAGTTGCTGCTGTATAGGCCGCTTGCTCCTTCGACGGGTTTCTATCAGCGAATGGAGAATATAGGTCGGGTTCGCAACCGCGGTGTCGAGTTCAGCATCAATGCCAACATCATCAACAAGAATAAGTGGCGTTGGGATCTGGGCTTCAATATCGGTTTGAACCAGAACCGCGTGACCTATCTGCCGGATCATCAGCCTATTCTGCAACAAGCTTCGTCGGTTACCCAGCAGATTAAAGAGGGGCAGGACATCTACACGTGGTATCTGAAGGAGTGGGCAGGTGTTGACCCTGCTAACGGTGATCCGCTGTGGTACGTAGTGGATGCTGACGGCAATTATGTATTGGATGCCGATGGCAACAAGACCACGACCAATGACTACAACGCTACGCAGGCACACCCGGTTGGCACGGCTACACCGCTGTTCTCAGGAGGATTGAATACCCAGGTTAGCTGGAACGGCATATTCCTGAACATCAACACCAACTTCCAGTACGGCAACAAGATTTACAACTATACCCGTCACTCCAGTGATGCGGATGGTGCATATCTTGGCTACAACCAACTCTCGGTTGACGATTCGCCTCTGGGCTGGAAGCGTTGGACAGCTGATGACCCGAACGGTGCAACCCACCCGAAGGTTACATCCAATGGTAACAAGAACGCCAATCAGATCTCCTCACGTTATCTGGAGGACGGCTCGTACTTCCGCATCAAGAACCTGACGGTAGGTTACGACTTCCCGACCAAGCTCATCAGCAAGGCTCACATGACCAAGTGCCGCATCTACTTCACAGCAGATAACCTCTGGACCGCATCGCGCTTCTCAGGTATGGACCCCGAGATTACGCTTGAGACATCAACCTACAATCTGGCAGGCTTCTATTCAGCGAACTATCCTGTAGGCCGTTCGTTTATGGGGGGTATAGAAATATCTTTCTAAGGTGAAAATTGAAAACTGAAAAATGAAAGGTTTTATTATGAAAACAAAAGCATTATATTTGATCGCGGCACTGGGACTGGTGTTCGGTCTGAATAGTTGCAACCTCGACGTTTTCCCGTCGGATGAGTTGAACGGCGATCTGCTGCTGCAAGATGCCAAGGGCGCCGAGTACGTCATGGACGGCTGCTATGCTCTGCTGAAGGATGAGATTGACTTTCTGGGTTATGCGAGTGGTAACACGTATATCCGCCACTACACGCAGATGACTGAGTTCCCGGGTGATAACACTTGTCTCTCATCGCACACGACAGACCCTCTGTACGAGGCAACTGCGTACATGATGACCGACGGACTGAAGAACGTAGGAACCTTGTGGATGATTGCCTACAAAGCCATCTACATGTGTAACACAGTGATTGGTGCGCTGGATGAGAGCGACCCGAATAACAAGCAGGTATTGGGTGAGGCTTACTTCATGCGTGGTCTGCTCCATCTGCATTTGGTAACGCTGTATGCCCGCCCCTATAGCCATGGCAAGGACAATCTGGGTGTACCTCTGCGCACAGCAGTTAGTTCGCAAGAGACGAAGCGTAACTCGGTAGGCGAGGTATATGACCAGATTGTAGCTGACCTGAAGAAAGCTGCTGACCTGATGGGTAAGTCGCGCGGCAATGCCGGTTACCCCTGTCATGATGCAGCTCTCGGATTGTTGTCACGCGTATATCTATACATGGAGGATTACGCCAACTGTATTGCTGTAGCAAACGAGATCCTCGGCACAAACCCTGCAGACAAGATCATGTCCACGGCTGAATATCCTTCGTATTTTGCAAATGCCAAGACGGCGAAAGAGACTTTGTTCTGCGTAGCCGTTGAGTTGACCGAGTCAACCGGTCAGTCGTCCACCGGCTCAATGTACCTGAAGGATGGTATAGGTTGGGGTGAGATTTACCCATCGGCACCTCTGCTGAACCTGTACGACCGCTATCCGACCGACATACGTGCTACAGCCATCTTCGTACCGCAGATTCAGGACGAATCTGTAACTTACGTATGGTTCCCCGATCCTGCCACGAAGGATGATCAGTCAGGACGTGTGAACCTGAAGTTCCAGGTTACCAAGTCGGGTGACGATTATACGTTTACCGATGGCGGCGTGAAGTACACTGTTCAGAAGCGTACAGTAAATGGTGAGTACACCGAATATTACGTTAACTACGGAGGCGAAGACTGCGCCGCCCGCATTACTCCGAAGATGCTTGAGCGTAATACGCACCCTGTGATCTATATGAACAAGTATAGCTATCAGGACGGTGATCCGATGCTGTCATCCCCGGTAATGTTGCGTTGGGCAGAGGTTATCCTTAACCGTGCCGAGGCTTATGCCCGCACCGGCAAGGATGATAAGGCGCTGGCTGACGTAAATGTGATCCGTAAGCGCGCCAATATACCTGAAGAGGGTATGTTCTCAACCGGCAATATGCACGGCTATAGCAATGCAGCTGATGTCGTGATGGATGAGCGCCGATTAGAGTTGGCATTTGAAGGTCATCGCGTGTTCGACGTATATCGTAACAAACTGGATATGGATCGTCGTTATCCGGGTGCTCAACCTTGGAAGATCGTATCCTACAATGATCTGCACATCGTATATCCTATTCCAAACAATGAATGGACGGTAAGCGGCATTGAACAGAACCCCGGCTATTAACCAATCAACATTATACATTAACCAATTAAAATCATTAGACTTATGAAAGCAAATTGGAAATTCGCGCTTATGTGCGCAGCAGCAATTGCAATGATTGCATGTAAAGGGAAAGACGAACCGAATAATCCTAATCCCGGTCCGGATGATCCGGAAGAGCCCGCTGAGTTCGTATCGAAGATTAATGTTACCGACAACAGCCTCGCTGATTGGGATGCACTGCCCGCAGAGTATGTTGTTACAGCTACTTGCCCGGATGACGCAGCAATGCTTGGCCTGAAAAGCGTAAAAGTTTATGCAGACCAATTGTACATCAACATCCTTGTTGAGCCTAACATGGCTGAGATTGTTGACACCGAATGGGTTCCGTTCCACATCTATCTGAACACGGATAACAGTGATCAGACAGGTGGCTATGGTGATGAATTTACCGATGCTAACACCAACATCATGATGGAGACCGCGCTCATCGCTGCCGGTGCCCCCAACAACTACAATCCTTCCGTATGGAAATGGTGGGGCGAAGTTGGTGGCACAGGCTGGCTCTGGAGCGATCCTGCTATCATAGGTGACGAGAGCAACTTCTGGGGAGCTATGATCGGTGAAGGTCAACAGCCTGTTGGTGCAAGCGAAGGTGTCGGCGATAAGTATGAGATCCAAATCCTCCGTGAGCTTATCCCGGAGTGCACTTGGGCTGACGAGTTCGGTATCGGTTTCGATATCCAGCAGAACTGGACCTCGGTAGGTATCCTGCCTTGCGTTTCACCTACGGATGAGAACCCGAATGGAATGGCAGCAAAGCTGAAAGTTAAGATTGACAAGCAATAAGTTTCCGGAACTTAGTCATTCTTGACTAAACAACAAATTAAGCTTAATCAATGTTGATTGTCAGTACCGGTTTGGAAGCAAACCGCACCACGCCGGTACTGTTTTTTTTTATAAAAAATCCTACGAGCCGATATGAAACACTTTCTGACCTTTTCTCTCAGCCTTCTGTTGCTTGCTTCGTGCAAACCGGTGACTCCTGAACCCACACAACCCAAGGAGCCGGAAGGCACAACCGTTACATTCACCGAGACGGACGAGATATTTGCTAATCCGGAACGAGGGTTCCATTCGCAGATATACTATACTTCGGGTGACTTGAATAAAGTTGCCAGCGCGAGTACAATCAATTCCAATCGCGAGAGCAGTTACAAACTAACGCTCTACCTACACTCCTATTACCTTACCGATTATATTGAGAGCGATATACCCCAGGAGTTTCTGGATCGCCTCGACCAAAATATGCAAGCTCTACGCGAAGGTGGCGCAAAAGCCGTTATTCGCTTCTCGTATAAAAGCAGTATGGATCGCAAAGATAAACCATGGAATGCCTCAGCTGAATGGATCAGCAGGCATATAGACCAAGTGGCTCCGTATCTAATGAAGAATGCCGATGTCATCTTCTGCATTCAGTGCGGCTGGCTTGGCTCATGGGGTGAATGGTACTACGTAGATTCCGGCTTTAAGTTCAACCCGTCGCGCGATGAGGATTTTGAGCCTCGTTGGGAACTGGTGGAGCACTTCATGAATGTTACTCCGAAGGACCGCCAGATAGCCTTCCGTACGCCGGGATACAAAATACGTTATCTGAAGATGCGTGGCGATTCATTGTCATCGCCTCTGACAGCCGAAGAAGCTTATAAGCCGACCATCAAAGCCCGTTGGGCAGGTCACAATGACTGCTTCGTGGCTTCCAACAATGATGTAGGAACGTATTTCTCCACCGCAGAGCGGACGTTCTGGCAGGAAGACACCAAATACACCGTTATGGGTGGCGAAACGTGCGGAGAATGTGCCTTCTCTAATGGCGAGAATGCCGTTAAGCAAATGGAACTTACCCATTGGACCTACATCAATCGTGATTATCACAGCGCTGTGATCAGTTCGTGGATAACGGATAACCACATGAATGAAATCAAACGTCGTCTTGGTTATCGTTTGGCGATAGACAAGATTATCGTCACCCCTGCACCGAAGGTCGGGGAAAAACTTGATGTGTATTTCCAATTGCACAATAGCGGTTTTGCAGCACCGGTTAACAAGCGTGATGTGGAACTTATCCTCGTCAGCACAGCCGATGCAAGTAAGAAGTATGTGTACCCGCAGAGTGTTGACCCGCGCTTCTGGCTGCCGGGTGAGGACCATCGGTTTACTTTGACCTGCAATCCCGAGCAAGCCGGCGAATACAAGGTGTATCTTAACCTGCCTGATCCCTACGAGTCGCTACATGACGACCCGCGCTTCTCTATCCGTCTCGCCAACATGGACTGCTGGGATGAGGCGACAGGTTATAACTACCTGACTACGGTTACGATAGAGTAGCGACCGCTGCGCTGACAGAGGATAGACCGCAAGCGTTGCTTGCTCAAAGACAAAAGCCTGTAATGAAGAGAATATTATATATACTACTGATCGTATCTGCTACAGCCGGTGCACAAAACTGGTGGGGTGCGGCGGTAGGATTGGGTCATGAGCAGCCGTACACAGATATGTCGCTGTTCGACTTGAATACGCAAGATGCCAACAATCAGTTGGTACCGTTGTTCCTGTCGTCGGACGGCGAGTATATGTGGAGTGACAAGCCGTTTAACTTCACAGTGAAGAACGGTACGATACGCACTTCGCACCCGATTATTCCCGTCAAGGCGGGCAACACGCTGCGCGACGCCTATATGGCTGCCCAGGCGCGTTACTTCCCCGCCAACGGACAATTGCCTGATCCGCTGTTCTTCACCCGTCCGCAATACAACACGTGGATAGAGCTGATGTACAACCAGAATCAGGAGGATATATTGCGCTACGCGCATGCAATCATCGACAACGGTTTTCCTGCCGGTGTGCTGATGATTGACGATAACTGGCAGCGTTACTACGGCAACTTCCAGTTCAAAGCAGAGCGTTTCCCCGATGCGAAGGCGATGATTGACGAGTTGCATCAGCTCGGCTTCAAAGTGATGGTGTGGATATGTCCGTTTGTAAGCCCGGACTCGCCGGAGTACAGAGAATTGGAGAACAGAGGATATCTGCTTCGAAACCGCGACGGAGGTACGGCCATACTGAACTGGTGGAATGGTTACTCGGCTTGTTACGACCTGACTAATCCCAAGGCATCCGACTACTTCATAAGCGTGCTCAAGCAGGCACAGAGGGAATATGGAATTGACGGTTTCAAGTTCGATGCGGGCGACAACAACTGCTACGCCTCTGCGCCTATAGTTGCCTTTGACAGCAAAGCCACGAATGTGGATCACACGATGTCGTGGGCAAAGATTGGTCTGCACTTCCCGTTCAACGAGTACCGCGCGTGCTGGAAGATGGGCGGTCAGCCCCTTGTACAGCGCTTGGGTGACAAGGATTACAGTTGGGCAGCAGTGCAGCAACTCATTCCGCAGATGTGTGTAGCGGGTTTGTTAGGTTATGCATACGCCTGCCCGGATATGGTAGGCGGCGGACAGTTTACAGCGTTCCTGAACATCAAGGATGACGAGTTCGATCAGGCACTCATCGTTCGTTCGGCACAGGTACACGCCTTGATGCCGATGATGCAGTTCTCGGTTGCACCGTGGCGCATACTCAGTCCGGAGAACCTCGCTATAGTACAAAAGATGGCTCAGTTGCACGCCGACTTTGCGCCGTATATCATGCAGTATGCGCGTCAGGCAGCCAAGACCGGCGAGCCGATTGTGCGACTGATGGAATATCAGTTCCCGCACGAGGGTTTTGCGGATGTCAAGGACCAGTTCATGCTCGGCGACAAATACCTGGTAGCTCCGGTAGTGGATAATCGTCTGGAGCGCGACGTGCGTCTGCCCAATGGAACATGGCGCGACGAACAGGGCAAGAAGTACAAAGGCGGCAAGACGTATCGCATCAAAGTACCGCTGGAAAGGTTGCCCTATTTTGAACTGATAAAGTAGTCTTATTAGTCTTGACCGTCGGCTGACCGTCGGTTGACCGTCGGGGTAGTACCGAAAATCGAAAGACAAAAAACAAGGTAAAAGTTAAATGCATATACTATGAAGGACAAACTTTGGCTCGTATTTATCCTCATCACAGTAGTGACTTGGGGTATATGGGGTGCATTCTCTGACCTGCAGATGGATAAAGCAGGGATACCTGAAACGGTTGTTTATATTCTATGGGCACTGTCAATGGTGCCGTGTGCCATAGCGGCGCTGATTGTGAACAAGGGCAAGTTCATGCACGACTGGAAGTCAGCCTTGCTCGGCTGCACGGTAGGTCTGTTGGGCGCAGGCGGTCAGCTTGTTCTGTTCAAGGCGTTGGCAGAAGGTCCGGCATATATTATCTTCCCGTTCATATCGATGTCACCGGTGATTGTAATCACTCTGGCTGCCGTTTTCCTCAAGGAGAAAGCTACGCGCTGGCAGATAGCGGGAATCATCGTTGCGCTGGCGGCTATCTTGCTGCTGTCGATCCAGAGCGGCGGTGATGATGGTCCGGTTAGCGGCTGGCTGTGGATCGTGCTGGCAGTGCTGGTGCTGTTTGCTTGGGGCGTGCAGGGATTCTTTATGAAGTTTGCGAACAATTCGATGGACGCCGAATCAATCTTTATATGGATGGCTCTGACGGGTTTGATACTGATACCTGTAGCCTGGCTGATGAACAGCCAGCCGATGTCAGCACCTGATTTCTTTGCACAAGATGGTGTTGCCGGCGCCAGCTGGACGTGCTTCGGCATACAACTGCTGAACTCGATTGGTGCGTTGACGCTCGTGTATGCCTACCGTTATGGCAAGGCGGTTGTGGTGTCGCCGATGGAGGGGCTATCGCCCATGGTAACAGTGCTGCTGTCACTGGTTATTCTGCAGGTTATACCCAGTCCTATCCAGATCGCCGGTATATGCTGTGCAGCGTTTGCGATGTATGCACTGTCAAAATAGCCAACCCTACTATTAACCCCTAAAAGTAAATCTTATGAAAAAGACATTACTATTTGCAGCAACTATGTTTGCAGGCGTAACTATGAGTGCACAAACGATTGCAATCGACGGTGCTAATGAAGACTGGGCCGGCATTCCTATGCTGACTGAGCCGGGTGGCGAATCTACAACAGTTCTCAAGATTGTTGTTCCACAAGACGGCATGACTTTGCCTGACGGAGCAGCATACTGCTTGATGGTTACCGGTGATCATGAGCAGATCTTGGCAGGCTATCCTGTCATATATACAGACGCAGACAATGACAAAGCTACCGGCTCCCTGCCTTGGTTCTCACCCACCATGGGTTATGACTACGAGATGGCTACATGGTCAACGAGTTCCAGCTGTGCAGCCAGCGAAACAGGTAATATCCGCGAGATGTGTATCATGAAGGCTGCGTTCTCTTCCGTACCTTTCTCCGGCTCGTTTGGCGCTTGGTTGACTTTCAACTGGGGAGCATTATATGTTCCTAATACTCCCAATGAATCCGGTGATAACTGGAAATGGGCTGAGAGTGCATACCACCACCTGACTGTTGCTCCTTATACATTCGCCAATCTCAATGGCAAGTTTGAAGCTGCCAATGCTTATTCCACCCACCAGGTTCTTGCTCCGGGTGCATCGTTCAATATGAAAGTCGCCGGTTCTGCTAACGATACACTGCTGTGGGCATCGTGGACGGTTGAACTGGAGAAACCGGGTAAATATACCGTGTCCGCAGATGTAACCAGCGCCAATAGCGCATCGGTTGACCTTGACTTGGTTGATATGGCTACCAATGCTATTGTAGCATCGTTCCGCTCGGAGGACAAGTGGGCTCCGGCAGGTTCGGCAGAGTATGGTGAGTGGGATCTGAGTAGCGTACCGGCAGGCAAGTATATGCTCAAGTTCTCTAACCACGTTGCTTGGTCAGAAATGGTGCTCAGTTCTATTTCCCTGATCGGTAAAGATCTGCCGAGTGCTATCCCTGCAGTGAATATGGGCAGCAAATCTATAAAGGTTGTACGTGACGGACAGGTATATATCCTGCGTGACGGCAAGACCTTCAATGCACTGGGTGCAGAGGTGCGCTGATGTAAGACAATGTAGATCAGGTGATATATGTTATCACCAAGGTTTATTACAACGTTTGCCAGGTGTTTAGTCTGCCTTTCCGTACCGACTACGGTGATGAGGTACATCCGCAGCAAACAGGGCTTGTTCACCCTTGACGGCAGAAAGGTGCAGTAAAAGAACTGCTTGATACTACTTACCTTTTTTCAGAGCGTGCAAGATGATGGGTTCCATCATCTTGTACCCTTCTTCTGTAGGGTGCACCTCGTCGTTGCTCAAGCCGGGTTTCAGTCCGCCGTCAGCGTCAACCATGGCACTATGGTAGTCCACATAGGTGATTTTGTTACGTTCGGCGTAAGCGCGAATCTTGGCGTTGAGTTCGCGGATCTGCTCCGGAGCATCGTGCACAAACGGGTTCCAGCGGAACGAACGCGCAGGCAGAACCGAGCAGAGCACGGGGCGAATCTTGTTCACCTTGGCAAGTTCGCACATGGAGATAATGTTGCCAAGCGTGTGGTCAATGCTGATGGTTCCGTTGTTGCGGGCGATGTCGTTGGTGCCGCACATGATTACAACCGTCTTGGGGTGCAAGTCAATCACGTCCTGGCGCATGCGTACCAGCAATTCAGCCGATGTCTGCCCGCTTATACCTCTACCTGTAAAGCCGTTGTCGATGAAGAACTGCCGACGCATCTTGTACCAGTTGCGCGTGATGCTATTGCCATAGAACACCACGGTCGTTTTTGCCTTGGCAGCAAGAATGCTGTCGTTCTGCGCGGCGTAGTACTCGAAGCCTGCCCAATCTTTCTGCCTGTCGGTTTGCGCAAATAAGGTTGAAAGTGGGAAGTTAAATGTTAAAATGACAATAATTAACAAAAGCAAATTCTTTTTCATATACGTGTTGATTATTCGTTCTGCTCCTGGCGCTTCTCTTCTTTTTCGAATTTGGAGAGGCGGTGCTTGAAGAAGATATTGATTGTGGTAATCGCCAGTGTGCCGAGTATGGCCTCGGCGAACATCCCGAAGCCGCACAAGCCGCCAACGGCGGCGGCACACCAGACGGTAGCGGCGGTAGTCAGACCTTTGACGGAATCGCCGTCCTTGAAGATTATACCAGCACCCAGGAATCCTATACCCGACACGACCTGCGCAATGATTCGCGAGTTGTCGCCGCCGAAGATAGTGGGTGACATCAGTACGTACATTGTTGTGCCGATAGCAATGAGTGTGATAGTGCGCGTGCCGACAACCTTGCCGTGCAGTTCGCGCTCAATACCAATCAGATAACCCAAGATGATAGCCATGCTAATGTTGAACGGGATTATTCGCCCCAGTCTGAGCGGTCGAGCTGTCGGAACTGGATAGCTTGCAGCAGTTGTGAGGCGTTCAGGGTGTTTGTTACGGGCTGATCGGGATGGATTACTGCGTCGAGATCGGCAATGGTGCGTGCGACCTTGAGTATGCGGTCGTAGGCTCGTGCCGACAGTCCGTAGAGCTCCATAGCCATGCGCAGTTGCTGTTCGGCTTGAGCGTCCGGTTGGCAGTAGTGGCGAACCATCTTCGGTGTCATTTGTGCGTTGCAGTGGATAGCGGTGCCGCTGAATCGTTCGGTCTGAATAGCGCGTGCTTTCACTACACGTTCACGGATAGCGGCTGAGGGTTCACCGTCCGCCTTCTGACGCAGGTCGTTGTAACTGACAGCATCTATGTGGCACTGGATGTCTATACGATCGAGCAGCGGTCCGCTGATCCGGCTCATGTAGCGGTGGCGTTGTGCCGGAGTGCATGTGCAGGGGTGAGCCAGGTCGCCGTAATGTCCGCACGGGCAAGGGTTCATGGCTGCCACAAGCATGAAGTGGGCAGGGTAATCGACTGATAGCTTGTTGCGTGCCACGGTTATATGTCCGTCCTCCAGAGGCTGACGCAGTACTTCGAGGGCTGTACGTTTAAATTCTGCCAACTCGTCGAGGAAGAGCACGCCGTTGTGGGCGAGACTGACTTCGCCGGGCTGCGGGTTGTTGCCTCCGCCTACCAGGGTGACATCGGTTATAGTGTGGTGTGGCGAGCGGAACGGGCGCTGGACAATGAGCGAAGCCAGACCGTTTCGCTGTTTGCCAGCTTCGCTATTGGAAGTCAGACCGCTTGCGCTGTTTGATTTGCGGAGTTTGCCGGAAACGGAGTAGATCTTGGTTGTCTCCAAGGCTTCGCTCAGAGTCATAGGCGGCAGGATAGTTGGTATTCGCTTCGCCATCATTGATTTGCCCGCCCCCGGTGGGCCGATCATGATGATATTGTGTCCTCCTGCAGCGGCTATCTCTATAGCACGGCGCACCTCCTGCTGGCCGCGCACCTCGGCAAAATCGATATCTGTCGGGAACGCGTACGAACCAAGCAGTTCGTTGACATCAACATGTACCGGTTCGGCAGGCTGTTCGCTGTTGAGGAAAGCAATAACATCCGTCAGATGTTCAAAGCCATAGACCTCAATGCCGTTTACAACGCCTGCTTCGTTGGCGTTTTCGGCAGGCAGAATCACCCCGCGGAAGCCGTTGCTCTTTGCCGCCAGAGCGATAGGCAGACAGCCGTGTACGGGTCGCAGATGGCCGTCGAGTGAGAGTTCGCCAAGTATCAAGAACTGCGAGAGCAGGCGGCTTTGTACGATCTCGGTGGCAGCGAGTTGTCCGATAGCCAATGTGAGGTCGAACGCCGCGCCTTCCTTCTTGAGGTCGGCTGGCGACATGTTGATTGTGTATTGGCGTTGCGGCAGACGGATACCGGAAACCTGTATGGCGGACAGGATACGCTCGTGACCTTCCTTAACCGCCGTGTCAGGCAGACCGACCAAGGTAAAATCGTAGCCGGGCGTGGCGTGCACCTCAACGGTGACAATCACTGCATCAATGCCGACGGATGCGGCGGAGTAGGTGTTAATCAGCATAAGCCTTGACAATATGTGTTACGAGGTGGTGGCGAACGATGTCCTGCTGGTTGAACTGCACGATCTGTATGCCTTTGATGTCCTTGAGCCGGTTCATGGCATCTGCCAGCCCTGAGCGTTGCGAGGCGGGCAGGTCGATCTGGGTAAGGTCACCCGTGACAATCATCTTGCTACCCAGACCCATGCGGGTGAGGAACATCTTCAGTTGCAGCACGGTGGCGTTCTGCGCTTCGTCGAGGATAACCACTGCATCGGAGAGCGTGCGTCCGCGCATGAAGGCGAGCGGTGCTATCTGAATGACACCTCGCTCAAGATACTCCTGCAACTTGCCGTCAGGCAACATGTCTTGCAGCGCATCGTACAGCGGTTGCAGGTACGGGTCGATCTTCTCTTTCATATCCCCCGGCAGGAAGCCGAGTTTCTCGCCAGCCTCCACCGCCGGACGGGAGAGGATGATTCGCCTGACCTCTTTGTTTTTCAACGCCTTAACTGCGAGAGCTATCGCTGTGTATGTTTTGCCCGAACCGGCAGGTCCGACAGCAAACAGCAGATCGTCGGTCTGAAATCCTTCCACCAGTTTGCGCTGGTTGACCGAGCGTGCGAGGATAGGTTTGCCTCCTACGCCGTGCAGGATCAGATGGTCGTGGGTGACAGCCTCGGGTGCCGAGCCGTGGAGCAGGTCGAGGATAGTAGCCTCGCTGAGCGAACCGCGTTGCATGCAAACCTGTTGGCAACGCTCAACATTGGTTGTGAAGCGTTTGACCGCCGCATCCGGGCCGGTGACTTTGAGTTTATACCCTCGCGCTACCACACGAACCTCCGGGTGCTGATTGCACAGACAGAGGATGTTCGCATTGTTCACGCCGTAGAATGCTGCGGTGTCGATGGCTTCGTTCAGGGTAATAACTGATTCCATGAGGGTATATGATTTAAGAATTGTATTTGTTCTGTTTGCTCGCCGTCGGTTGACTGCTTGTCAATGCGTGCCACCACTGTTTGTTTGCCGTTGGCGAGGATAAGGTAGGGCGCGTGTACGGTGGTGTTATATACAGCAGCCTGGTCGAGCGTCGTTTGTGTGATAGCCACCTCCGGTGCCTTGAACTCGATGAGCATCAGCGGCTGCAGGCTGCGCGAATAAACCACTGCATCGCAACGTTTGTCCACTCCTGCGCCAACGGCTATCGGCACTTCCACGCCGATGAGCGATTGCGGGTAGCCGAATTGCTCTACCAAGGCGTGCAAGAACGTCTGCCGCACATACTCCTCGGGAGTGGCAGCGACGTACTTGCGACGGAAGGGACAAAAGATATTTGCCATTTAACTGTTTGCGGTTGACGGCAGTTATTTCAGGTAGTTATCCTTGAGTGAACAAGTGCGGTTGAGAACAAGGTGTTCGGCTGTGGTGTCAGGGTCCACAACGAAGTAACCCTGCTTGAGCAACTGGTAGTGGTTATAATTGACCACTTCGTTGACAGAAGACAGACCGTTATCACTGACAGCCCTCTGCGCTGACAGATTGAGTTCGCTGCGTAGCGAGCCCTCGACCTTGATGTTCTTGACAATCAGGCTGTCGGGGTTGAGCAGGTCGCGGAAGTCACCTTCCTCGGCACTTGGGTTCTCCACGGCAAACAAGCGGTCGTACAGGCGTGCTTCGGCATCCAGTGCTGAACCACATTCCACCCAGTTGATCGTGGCTTTCGTCTTGCGGTTGCCGCCTTCGGTGCCGGACTTGGTGTCAGGATCGTAGGTGGCATATACGGTGGTGATATTGCCGTTAGCATCCTTGTCGCAGCCGGTAGCCTGGATGATATACGAGGCTTTGAGTCTCACCTCGCGTCCGCCCGGGCTGAGGCGGTAGAACTTGTTGTCAGCCTGCTCGAGGAAGTCGCCACGTTCTATCCACAGTTCGCGTCCAAACGTCATGTCGCGTGTGCCGAGTTCCGGATGTCCGTCGATGTTCTCGGCTACCAGTGTCTCGGTCTGACCTTCGGGATAATTGGTGATAACCAGTTTGACAGGATCAAAGATTGCGCACACACGCGGTGCTGTCTCTTTCAGATCCTCACGAATCGTATGCTCGAGCAAGCCTTGGTCAATCATTCCCTCAACCTTGGTGTAGCCGATCTTATCCATGAACTCGCGGATGGAGGTCGCAGTATATCCGCGTCGGCGCAGACCGCAGACGGTCGGCATACGCGGGTCGTCCCAACCGGCTACCAGACCTTCCTTGACGAGCTGGAGCATCTTACGCTTGGACATTACGGTGTAAGTGATGTTCAGGCGGTTGAACTCGCGCTGCTTGGGGCGATAGTCGGGTCCGTAAGGCGACAGACCGGCAAAGTTCTCGCCGGTGATCTGGTCGAGGAAATAGTCGTAGAGCGGGCGGTGCACCTCAAACTCCAGCGTGCATATCGAGTGCGTCACGCCCTCCAAATAGTCGCTCTGTCCATGTGCAAAGTCGTACATCGGATATACGTTCCACTTGCGTCCCGTACGGTGGTGCGGGTGCGAAGTGATGATACGGTACATGATCGGGTCACGGAAGTGCATGTTCGGATTAGCCATGTCGATCTTGGCACGCAGAACCATCTTGCCTTCCTCAATCTCGCCGTTCTGCATAGCCTGGAACAGGCGCAGGTTCTCTTCTACAGGACGGTCGCGATAGGGCGAGTTCGTGCCGGCTTCGGTAGGCGTACCTTTCTGTTCGGCAATCTGCTCGGCGGTCTGCTCGTCAACGTATGCTTTACCCTCCTTGATGAAACGGATAGCGAGGTCGTATAGTGCGTCGAAGTAGTCGGAGGCATAGAAGATCTTGTCCCACTTGAATCCCAGCCAGCGGATGTCGCGCTCGATGGTATCAACGTACTCCGTGTCCTCCTTGGCGGGATTAGTATCGTCGAAACGCAGGTTGCATACGCCGTTGTACTTCTCGGCAATGCCGAAATCCATACATATAGCCTTGACGTGCCCAATATGCAGGTAACCGTTCGGCTCGGGCGGGAAACGCGTCTGTATGCGTCCGTTGTTTACTCCCTCTGCGAGGTCCTTCTCTACGATTTGCTCAATGAAATTGAGGCTCCTTTCTTGCTCTTCCATATTATAGTATATTTATGTTCTGATAAAACTTCGGTTAAACTCCGATAAAACCCCTATTATGGTGCACGTTTTTTGTTACATCGTGCCTCTGATCACTCCTCGAGGAGAAGAGGTGATGAAATTGACTATCTCGTCGCGTTCGGCGGATGGCGGCAGTGTCTCTTGAATCTGCTGCAGTGCCTGCGAGACGTTCAGTCCGGACATATAGATGAGCCTGTAGGTTTCCTGGATAGCCGTCAGTTGCTCGCGTGTGAATCCGCGGCGGCTCAGTCCCACAGAGTTGATTCCGCAGAACGACACGGGTTCGCGTGCTGCAATCACGTATGGCGGTATATCCTTGTTCACCTTTGTGCCACCCTGTGTCATCGAGTGTGCGCCAACGTGCGTGAACTGGTGTACGAGCGATCCTCCGCCCATGATGGCGTAGTCGTCCACCACCACTTCGCCTGCCAGTTGTGTGGCGTTGGAGAGGATGATATGGTCGTGCAGCAGGCAGTCGTGTGCAACGTGGGAGTACGCCATGATCAGGCAGTAGTTGCCTACCACGGTTTGACCTTTCGATGCCGTGCCGCGGTGTACGGTGGCGCACTCGCGGATAACGGTGTTGTTGCCGATGATGGCGAGTGTATCCTCACCGCGGAACTTCAGATCCTGGGGTATAGCCCCCACCACGGCGGAGGGAAAAACGGTGCAGTCGGCACCTATACGTGCGCCGCTGAGAACGGTGGCGTTAGCCATGATCTTGGTGCGGGCACCAATCTCTACATTGGATTCAATATATGCGAACGGACCTACCTCGGCTGTCGGGTCGATAACTGCTTTGGGGTCAACACATGCTAAGGGATGAACCATACTATTTACGATTTAATTATTTACGATTTTGTTATTTACTGTTTGCCATTTAGATCTGCTTGGGGTAGATCTTGTTGCGGAGCTGGCGGGCACAGGAGGTGTTAAAGGTGTGTCCGGGTTTCTCGGCAAAGATTCGTCCCTGTATGCGGCATCCGATGAGCGACAGGTCGCCAATGATGTCCAGCAGCTTGTGCCGTGCCGGCTCGTTGTGGAAATGTATGGGCGAGAGGTAGCCTAACTTCGTGGCATCGAGATGCGGCTGACCGAGTTTGTCGGTCAGGTAGTCCAGTCCCTCCTGCGACATAGGTGTCTCGTAGATAACCAGTGCGTTCTTGAGGTCACCGCCCTTGATGAGTCCCATACGCAGCAGCGGCTCAATCTCGCGCACGAAGCAGAACGTACGTGCCGCAGCTATCTCGCGCGGGTAATCGCCTAACGTGCGCAGTTCGGCACGTTGTAGCTTCAGAATCTGCGACGGATAACTGACCTCCACCTCCACCTGATAGCTGTCGCCCGGCATGAGTAGCAGGCGGTTGCCGTGCTCGGATATGTACTCGATGGTCTCGCGTACCACATACACCTCTGCTTCAGCCTGCTGCTCGGATATACCTGCTTCGCGTATAGCCTTGACAAACGGCATTGCGCTGCCGTCCAGTATGGGCAGTTCAGGTCCGTCCACGCGGATCAGGCAGTTGTCAATGCCCATGGCGTAGAGTGCTGACAGGGCGTGCTCGACCGTCGATATGCGCCAACTGCCGTGCTCAAGCACGGTGCCCCGTTCGGTGGCTGACACGTAGTCGGCATACGCGTGGTGCGTGGGTCGGTCAGGCAGGTCGGTGCGGCACAGGCGTATGCCGAAGTTCTCCTCTGCCGGAGCGAACGTGGCGTGGATATATACGCCGGTGTGTAATCCTTTGCCCTCAACGGTAAAGGGTTGTGCTAATGTCTGCTGTTTCATTGTTGTTGGTCGTTAATTTTGGCTTGCAGTTGCCGTAGTTCGCGTTGCAGTTCGGGCAGGTGCTTGAATACAACCGACGAGCGGCGCCAGTTCATAGCATCGATAGCCGGTGAGCCCTGGTACTGACCTGCCTGACGGATAGAACCCGCCACGCCGGTCTGTGCACCGCAGATAACCTGATCGGCAACAGATATATGTCCGGCTACGCCTACCTGTCCCGCCATGATACAGTGGTGACCGAGGCTGGTTGAGCCGGCTATACCCACCTGGGCGCAGAGGAAAGTCGATTCGCCTACCTGCACGTTGTGGGCAACCTGTACGAGATTGTCGATCTTCACGTTCTTCTTGACGCGTGTCTCGCCCATCATCGCACGGTCGATGGTCGTGTTGGCACCTATCTCTACGTCATCTTCGATTACTACCGTGCCTATCTGCGGGATCTTGCGGTTCACGCCTTGTGCGTCCGGCTCAAAGCCGAAGCCGTCGGCACCGATCACGCAGCCGGAGTGAATGATACAGTCGCGACCGATAGTGCAGTGGTCGTAGATCTTCACGCCGGAGTAGATAACCGTGTTGTCGCCTATCGTGGTGTAGTCGCCTATGTATGCCTGCGGATAGATCTGCACGCCCTTGCCGAGCTTGACACCCTTGCCTATGTAGGCGAATGCGCCAATGTACGTGTCGTCGGGCAGGGTGGTGCCTTCGGCTACGAACGCCGGTTGCTCCACGCCGTGCTTGCGCGGACGCAGAAACTCCGAAACGCCTTGCAGCAGCGTGCCTATAGCCTGCCGGGCGTTATCCACTATGATCAGGGTAGGCGGACAACTGAGCGAGGCGTCGTACAGTGAGCGGGTCAGCAGCACGACTGTCGCGGCGGTGCCCGCCAATGCGGGCAGGTACTTGGCATCGGTGACGTACGACAGTGTGCCCGGACGGCCGTCCTCGATAGGACTGACATCGTGCACCTCAACCTGGGCATCGCCTATTATCTCGCCGCTGACAAACGCGGCTATCTGTTGTGCAGTGAAGTTCATCTCGTTACGAATTTGTCGGGTAATAGAACAAATATAATTTCTGCGGCTTGTAGGTCAGTGTCTGCAGGTTGAGCATGTCCGATGCCTCTGCAATGTTCCTGACCGTGCCGTCGTTGTACAGGATATCTATGCTGTCGTCCTTCTCGCTATAGGTGTTGGAGGTGGATATATGTTCCTCGAAGAAGTATTCCGCCTCGCTCTGCGATATGCCGAAGCTTGTGGCGTATTGCTGTGCGAGTGCTGCATGCTCCTGCGTGCTGAGCGGCTGACTGAGCAGACGGCCCTTGAACAGCCGGCGGTTGACAAAAGCCTCCGACAGCAGCCGGAGCGTTGTGTCGGGGTGAGCCTGCCAGGCCTTGATGGCAGACAGTATGTCCGAGTCGTCCAGCAGGGCGTACTGCGTGAGTGCGTAACTATCCTGGGCGAACTTCTTACCGGTCATGTGCTGGTAGAGGAAGTAGTGCAGCGCCGGTGCGCAGAACAACTCCACACCATCGCGCGCCAGCTGCTTGGCGCGAGCCAGGATCTTGATCAGTAACTGCTCGGCGGCTACGGATGTCTTGTGCAGATACACCTGCCAGTACATCAGGCGGCGGGCAATCAGGAACTTCTCGACGGAGTATATCCCTTTTGCCTCAATCACCAGCCGGTCGTCCACCACATTGAGCATCTTGATCAGTCGTGCAGAAGCCACACTGCCCTCGGTCACGCCCGTGAAGAACGAGTCGCGGCAGAGGTAATCCATCCTGTCCATATCGAACTGCGAGGATATGAGTTGGTGCAGAAAATGCTTGGGATACGTGTTGGTGAATATACGTATGGCGGTGTCCAGCGCGCCGTGCATCTCGCGGTTGATCTGCTCCATCATCATGAGCGACACATCCTCGTGGGTTATGCCCTCGATCAGGGTGTGCTCCATCACGTGCGAGAACGGCGCATGTCCTATGTCGTGCAGCAGGATAGCGATCATGGCACCGTTGGCTTCCTCGTCGGTGATGGCTATACCTTTCTGCCGCAGCGAAGCTATAGCATCGCTCATCAGGTGCATGGCGCCTATCGAGTGCAGAAAGCGGCTGTGCTGTGCGCCCGGATAAACGACATACGACAACCCAAGCTGTCGTATGCGATTCAGGCGTTGCACGTACGGGTGCTGCAATACGTCGTAAATGATGTCATTGGGTATGGATATAAATCCAAATACCGGATCGTTGATGATCTTTCGTTTGTTCGTCATAAAACCTTGTTTGATTGAACATTTGAAGATCTCTCGATTCAGAATAATCCTCAAATCTTCAAATCTTCCGATTACCCCAAGTACGTTCTCAGCACTTTGCTTCTGGAGTTCTGTGCCAGGTTGTGGAGGGCTTTTTCCTTAATCTGGCGCACACGCTCGCGGGTGAGACCTTCTTCCTCGCCGATCTCCTCGAGAGTCTTTTCCTGTACGCCGCTGCCTACGCCGAAGAACTTACGGATGATCCGTTGCTCGCGTTCGCTGAGCGTAGCCAGTGCGCGGTCGATCTCCTGGGTCAGTGACTCGTTGATCAGCCCGCGGTCGGCACGCGGCGAGTCCTGGTTCTCCATTACGTCAATCAGGCTGTTGTCCTCGCCGTCCACAAACGGAGCATCCATGCTCACGTGGCGACCCTGCATACGCAGCACCTCGGCAATCTTGTCGATAGGCATATCCAACTCCTCCGCCAGCTCTTCGGCTGACGGACGGCGCTCATACTCCTGCTCAAAGCGCGAGTAGGCTTTCTGGATCTTGTTGAGCGAGCCGACCTGGTTCAGCGGCAGACGCACGATACGTGCCTGCTCCGCCAGAGCCTGCAGGATCGACTGACGAATCCACCATACGGCGTAGGAGATAAACTTGAATCCGCGTGTCTCATCAAACTTCTCGGCGGCCTTGATCAGACCCACGTTACCTTCGTTGATCAGGTCAGGCAGACTCAATCCTTGGTTCTGGTACTGCTTGGCTACTGATACCACGAATCGCAGGTTGGCGTTCACCAACCGCTCGCGTGCAGCCATATCGCCGTTGCGGATACGGCCTGCTAATTCTACTTCTTCTTCTACGGAAATCAGGTCTTCGCGGCCAATCTCTTGCAGGAACTTGTCCAGCGATTGTGACTCGCGGTTTGTAATCGATTTGGTAATCTTTAGTTGACGCATATATGTCTTTCGTTCAATGTCTCTTTTCTGTCAGCAACGCGGTCTCTCTTCTGTCAGCGCAGCGGCATCCGTTGCCCACCCCGAAAAAGAACGCCTCGCGTTGTTTTTCGGAGAGCCGAGGCAGGCGTCGCCTTTATGCCGCCCGGCGGCATCCGATGCGACCGCCTTGCCGAAGGCGAGTGATTCGGCCGGGATTCGAACCCGGGACCCACAGCTTAGAAGGCTGTTGCTCTATCCAACTGAGCTACCGAACCGCACGGCTCGCGCCGCGCTTATCCTTACAGCAGTCCCTCTACCAGCGGCTGGATACGCGGCTTGGGCGTGTAACCTACGCTGCGGTTCACCAACTCGCCGTTCTTGAAGAACAGCACTGTAGGAATATTCATTACGCCGAACTTCTCGCAAGTATCGCTGTTCTCGTCCACGTTCAGTTTGCCGATGATTACCCGGCCCTCATACTCTGCTGCCAGTTCGTCAATCACAGGGTGCATCATTTTGCACGGACCGCACCATGGTGCCCAGCAGTCAACTACCAGAGGCTTACCCTCTGCCAATAAACTCTTAAGGTTTGAATCAGTAATTTCTTGTACCATATCTTTTCTATTTATATTTTTCTATGTATATTTTTTGAATCTAAGTTTGCGGTATTTCCACCTTAAAAAATATTAACAAAAATCGTGCCCAACCGCTATTTGTCAGTTCAAAAACGCGCATATCGCAAACTCGTCATGTCAAAACGGTGCAGATTGGCAGAATCTGGCAGCGCAAATTTTTATAAAGTGCATTATTTTACATCTTTTTGTACTTTTTGAATCTGGTACATATGTATGTAGTTTTATTTTGTCTTTTTTTACTTTTACATATAGTGAAAATATACAATTAGCCAAACTCGGAAACAAAAACCCGCCAAACTCGGAAGTAAAAACCCGCCAAACTCGGAAATTTTGCATTTTTATTTGCATATATAAAAAAAAAATAGTATCTTTGCACCAAAATTCAAAATAATTAAAACTATGTCTTTTAAATATAAAGCGCGGATTGCGGATGCATTGTTGTCGCAAAGGATTAAGAGCGCAGGAGCAATCCTAATAAAAGGTCCTAAATGGTGTGGAAAAACAACCACGGCATTGCAAGTGGCCAAAAGTAGCGTAATGATGGCTAAACCTCAGATTCTTCGCGAGAGCCGTTTAATGGCGGAGAATGATATGTCCACGTTGCTTTCCGGAGAAACTCCACGCCTATTTGATGAGTGGCAAGCGATCCCGGATCTATGGGATAGTATCCGTTATGAAGTGGATATGCGCCATCAGAAAGGACAATTCATCTTGACTGGATCTGTTGTACCGCCCAAAGACGAAGATGACGAAGAGAAACGTATCAACCATTCAGGAGCCGGTAGATACTCTTGGTTTAATATGCGAACGATGAGTTTATGGGAGTCCGGAGAATCCACAGGAGAAGTAAGTCTAAAAGCCTTATTTGAAGGACAAACCAAGATTATTGGTCAGAACAAATGGACTTTGGCTGACATTGCATATATGTTATGTCGTGGTGGTTGGCCTGCCTCCATAGATGACGAGCACGAGGTGGCTTTACAAACAGCTTTCGATTATATAGATGCCATTTCTGAATCGGATATTAGTCGCTTTGATAACACATTGCGCAATCCTGATCGTTGTCGGGCTCTGCTGCGTTCGTTAGCTCGGCTACAAGCATCGCAAGCCAATTATGCGGTTATTCGCGAGGATATGGTCTCTAACGAACCAAGCACGCTGTCTGACAAGACGATCGCATCTTATATCAATGCCTTGAGGAGCATTTATGTGGTAGAGGATATGAAGGCATGGAATACCAATCTGCGCTCAAAAACAGCTATTCGGACAACAGATACACGCTATTTTGTCGATCCCTCTATTGCTACTGCTGCACTTGGTTTGTCTCCCGATGATTTGATGCACGATCTTAATACTTTTGGCTTGCTGTTCGAAACAATGGCGGTTCGTGATCTGCGCATCTATGCGGATGCTATTGGGGGAAAAGTAAGCCATTATCGCGATAAAGACAATCTGGAGTGTGATGCCGTTGTTCATTTGCGCAATGGACACTATGGATTGGTGGAAATTAAACTCGGTGGTTCAACAGCAATTGAAGAAGCACAACATTCATTAAATGCGCTCGCCAATAAAATTGACACAACAAAAGTCGGCGAACCTGCATTTAGAATGATTCTTACTGCGGTAGGCAGTTATGCCCTTACCATGCCAAATGGAACTCTTGTAGTTCCCATTGGCTGTTTGAAGGATTGATGTCTTATTGCATTATCTCAGTATGTCCAAGAGCGCAAATTTTAGAACATAGTATTTCGCCCGGCAATCACTCCCGATCATGAATCGAAAACGGAAGCTAAACGGATCGACATTGGCTCGATTGAACAGCACGATTTTGGAATGAGATTGGAGCGAATTGCCCCCGATAAGTGCTAAACAACTACCAAGGAACAACTATCTACGCGCCCTCACATCCGCGCGAAGCGAGTAAACGTCATCAATTATCAACAATTACCAAACAATTGCGAGAGGGGATTTAAGTCAACAATTATCGACAATTATCAAACAATTTACGTGAGACTATTTAAGAATTAGCAACGATTGAATACGCCAATGTCCACTAAAAAGGAACTGATGATATGACCAAATTGACCATTTTGACCAAGTTCGCGTCAATGTGGTCAATTTAGTCACATGAAATTTTTAAGACTCTTGAGACACTTTGTGCGTAATTCTCTAAATTTGTG
>CALZOG010000006.1 GCA_945827635.1 uncultured Bacteroidales bacterium | reverse complement strand
AATTGTTGATAATTGTTGGTAATTGTTGACCAATCTTGTCCCACCGCAATTGTTGATAATTGTTGATAATTGTTGACCTAATCTCCCCTATTATTTTACGACACCTTTCTCGAGATACTCTGCGAGGTTGACATGCTCGCGGATAGCATCGGCTGCGACCTTCTTCATATCGCTATCGACCATCAGTTCAACCAGTTGCTCGAAGGTCGTGGACTGCGGATTCCAGCCGAGTTCGGCACGTGCCTTGGTAGGATCACCCCAGAGGTTGACCACATCTGTCGGGCGGTAAAAATCTTCGCTGACTGCGACAAGTGTTTTGCCAACAATATCCTCACCTGCATGGAGCGTGACAGCATCGGTGGCAGCTTCACATATTCCGACTTCGTTGATGCCTTCGCCTTCCCAACGCAGAGTGATTCCGGCATGCTGGAATGCAAGCGTAGCGAACTCACGTACAGTATGTTGCACGCCGGTAGCGATCACGAAATCCTCCGGCGTCTTGTGCTGCAGTATGAGCCACATGCACTCCACATAATCCTTGGCATAGCCCCAGTCTCGCAGGCTATCGAGGTTGCCGAGCAGCAGTTGCTGCTGTTTGCCTTGGGCTATACGAGCGGCTGCCAGTGTGATCTTGCGGGTAACGAACGTCTCACCGCGGCGCTCCGACTCGTGGTTGAAGAGGATGCCCGAGCAGCAGAACATGCCGTACGCCTCGCGGTACTCCTTGACAATCCAGTAGCCGTACAATTTGGCTACAGCGTACGGGCTATACGGATGGAACGGAGTGTTCTCGTTCTGCGGTACCTCCTCCACCTTACCATAGAGCTCGGATGTGGAGGCTTGGTAAATCTTGCAAGTTTTCTCCAGATGGTTGGTGCGCACCGCCTCCAGGATACGTAGTACGCCTACAGCATCCACATCAGCCGTGAACTCCGGCGCATCGAAGCTGACCTGCACATGCGACTGTGCCGCCAAGTTGTAGATCTCGGTAGGTTGAACCTTGCCCACAAGCTTGACGAGCGACATCGAGTCCGACATATCCGCATAATGCAAGTGGAAATGCGGCTGCCCCTCCAGATGCGCTATACGCTCACGGAAATCTACCGACGAACGCCGGATTATACCATGTACTTCATAGCCTTTGGCAAGTAGAAACTCACTTAAATACGAACCATCCTGTCCCGTCACACCTGTTATCAATGCTACATTTTTCATCTCTTGCATCATATATTTTTTTTATAATTGTCGTTAATTGTTGATAATTGTTGACTTACCTTACCTTCTTCAAAAACGCCTTCGGCACATAGGCCGTTGACGCTACGCAAATCCCCTCAAGGTTGACGAGTACGCAAGTTTGACCATGCAGTCTTGCCACATGTCCGCGTACACCAGCGAACTTGCCATCAATGACCTCGACATAGTCGCCTTGCTTGGCAGAAAACGCATCGTTCAGGAAAATGCGCACATGCTCATCATGCTGCATCGTTACACGGATGAAGTGTCGCATTTGTTCCATCGGAACGGTCATCTTCCGGTCGTAGCCCTGTTCGTTCTTTTGAGTATGATCATACATGAACCTGAGTTGCGCCGGTTGCCAGTCAGGATGGTCCTTCAATACTATTGTACGCTGCTGATAATAAGCCAGATCCGATTCGCGCGCGTATGCAAAAAACATGTTCGGCAAAGCGGACTTCTCGACAAACTCGCGCTTGCCGCCGCGTATGCGAGCCAAGGTCTGCACGGGCGCGTACGTCAAAAGCGTCGGTGACTGAATGGTAGCAGCTACCTCGCGCTCACGCCCGTACGGAACGCGCAACACGTACCATTGATAGCCTTCCGGCTCGACAAAGGTTGGGCTGAGGATATAGTTTAGGGACACCCCTGATTCGTTCATTTCCGAACAGAGGTTGTCCGGCAGCGATGCTGCCTTGAACAAGGGTTCTTCATCTATTGCATTCACAGCCAACAACTTAGCCTTATGAATACGAAGTGATATTTTTGGTCAACAATTATCAACAATTTGTCAAAAATTGCAGAATTGTATGTTTGGTCAACAATTACCGAAAATTACCAACAAGTAGTATATTTTCAATAACGGCAATTCTTATTCAGTCGTTCTCGCTACACGACAATTAACTAAACGCACTAATAGGCGTGCTCGTCATGCTTAAGCAGAGTCCGTATCGTTAAGATAATGATCTGCAGGTCAAGCATGAAACTATAATTTTCGATATACCAAACGTCTTTCTCAATACGCTCCTGCATCTGCCACAGATGTTCGGTCTCGCCGCGTGCACCGGTGACTTGTGCCCAACCTGTGATACCGGGTTTAGCCCAATGGCGAACCATGTACTTGTCCACCAACTGCGAATATTCCTCGGTATGCTTCAGCATGTGCGGACGCGGACCAACGATAGACATCTCGCCACGCAGCACATTGATAAACTGTGGCGTTTCGTCCAGATTGGTCTTACGGATAAAGTCGCCAAACGGGAACTTACGCGGGTCGTCCTTCGTTGCCTGCAGCGTATCCGCCTGATCATTGATGTGCATGGAGCGGAATTTGTAGCATGTGAACTCCTTTCCGCGTATGCCTGTACGTTTCTGCTTGAAGAAAATCGGTCCCGGGCTGGACAACTTGATACCTATAGCGCAGAACAAGAAGATGAACGGGAACAAGGTGCATAAGAACAGTAGCGAGAACGCAATGTCAAATGTACGCTTGATAAATCGATTTATCGGCCTATTAAGCGACTCCTCGCGCAACGATAGGACAGGCATATTACCTAGCATCTCCACCTGCATGACATGATGCACATAGTTGCGCACATTAGGCACAGAGTAGAATCGGATAAGGTGATTCTCGCAATAGTTCATCAACTGCAAAATCTCCTTGTCATGCCGGCTGGTAAGATTACAGAAGATGATATCCACCGGTTGCTTTCGGAGATAAGGTTCAATATCAGCTATTGCGCCAAGGCGAGGCAACACATCGGTAAATTGATTATCAGTACTCTCATCGAAATACCCCTTTACACGGTAGCCTGTTGTCGGATTATTAGACAGTTCGTCGTACAAGTAGCGGAGGTTATGCCCTGCACCTACAAACAACACACGTCTGTTGTTGATTCCATAGGTACGGAAGCGACGAATGAGAGCGCGCGTACTCATGCGGCTGATAAACAGAAGCAAAGCCAGCACCGCCCATATGATTGGCAGATACCACAAGCGTCCTTCGGTAGGGTCATACAGTTGTGCAGCATACACAGCCAACACATATAGCAGGAACATCATAACTGAACTCCACAACGCATGTGTAGCCACCTGCGTTGCTTTAGCCAAACGCTGATGTGCCATTGGCGGATAAATCAAGAACACAAAGATATAACATATACCCAACCAGACATACCACCCCTGGATCATAGGTATCACACCCATGACCATACCGCCCCAATACAGGAGGTATATAGCAATCAGGTCAATCAGTGCGACCAACCATTTCCATGCTGATTCGGTATCCGAGAATGACGGCATTAGTAATTAAGAGTCTTTCTGTTTTTCACCATAATAGCCATACCCATAGCCTCCATATCCATAGTGGCCATAGCCATAACGACCATAACCATAGCGACCATAACCGTAACGGCCGTAACCATAACGACCATAACCGTAGCCACGTTTGACACCGGTAGAGGCGTTCAAGACACATGCCATGTTATGCATCTTTTGTTCGGCATAAATATCCTGAATATATGGTAACATCTCTCGCGAGATGTAGTTGGCTCGTGTTACAAATATCGTCATATCGGCATACTTATCCAAATGGAAGGTATCGGATACCAGATACAACGGCGCCGTATCCACCACGATATAGTCATAGCGTTCCCGCAAAGCATTAAACAGCAACTCCACATTAGCCGACTGAATCAACTCGCCCGGGTTGGGAGGTATGGCACCTGAAGGCAGCACATCCAGATTATCTACCGCTCCGGACGGGATAATCAGTTCATCCAACGGCATCGTGGGGTCAAGCAAGAACGATGTCAGATGCCCCTTGAAATCTATATGAAGGTACTGCGACAAGGTCGGCTTACGAATATCCATACCTACCAGAATCACCTTCTTCTTCAATAGCGCCAACGAGGCTGCTATATTGATGGCAACATACGACTTACCTTCACCGTTCAGCGCCGATGTCACCAGCAGAACAGGCGATTTTTTGTCAGGCAACATAAACCGGAGATTCGTTCGTATGGTTCTGAAAAGTTCCGCCTGCGCTGAGTTGTTGTGGCTATCAACGGCCACCACATTATCCGATGGCATGTAGAGTACATGGCCGAGGAAGGGAGCTTTTACAACCGACTGGAACTCACGTAAGTCTTTTACTTCGTCATTCAAATAATCAATCAAAAAGATTATTATCAGCGGAATACCAATACCTATTGCTAGAACAATCATCCATATTCGCTTTGTTCGCGGCGATATAGGTCCTGTTGTTATTGGGGAATCTATCACCTTAGCCGGCATAACTGTAGATGCTAAGGTTAATGCGTTTTCCTCGCGTTTCTGATAGAGATATATGTATAATTTCTCCTTTATCTCCTGTTGACGTTTGATTTCCACATATTTACGCTCTTTTTCAGGAGTCTTATACAATTTCGAAGCAAATTCACGGTCTTTTTTCGCTAAATCAGACTTCTGAATTTGTAATCCGCGACGAATATTGCTGATCGAAGATAAGATTGCTTGACGCAACGTAACCGATTCTTCAACGGACTGAATATAGGTCGGGTTTTGCTCGGTTGCGCTTCGCTCCATACGCATTTGCTGGAGCAACAATCCGTTATAATCACTTATCAACTTTTGCAAGGAGCCATCCTTTACTCCCAAGTTGGAAGGAATAAGAGAACGCTCATTTGAGGGTTCTTGCAAATAATCATCAAGGAAATTCAATAAATTTATTTGCGTCTCTACATCAGCCAACTCTTTTTGATATGCAGTTTGATTGGATAAGGCAAGTCGCAATTCCTGCGACATATCCGTCAGCCCATTCTCTTTCATGTACGACTCTACCGCCGTCTCAACTTCCCCCAATTCTTGTTCTACAATCTGCAAACGCTCATTGATAAAGTTCGCTGTATTAGTTGCCATAATATTTTTATCAACAACTGCGTCTAAATTATAGAGTTCTACCACCTTCATCACCACATCTTTAGCTCGAGATGGCATATCGCTTTGCATGGAGACTACGATAACATTACTTTCGCCTTTACTTCTCACAGGACGGCAACTTAACTGCCCCAACAAAGCATTTGCACGCCCAAATACAGGCATCGTGGTTATGCGTATCTTATCTCCAACCTGTAGCGCACGCACTTCAGAGAATGTTAATAAGCCGGCTGAGGTTGGAATCGGTGACAGAAAATCACTGACATGAAGTATGGATTCAACACCACGATAGTCCAGCGTGACTACATATTCATATTCTTTTCGCTCCAACTCTATCGAAAGCCCTCTTAACGTATCCAACACGCCAGGCTCAAACGTTAGCAACACATCCGGATTAGGATATTGTCCCTCCCAGCGTAATCCCACTTTCTTTCTATACTCCGTTTGCAAATTCAACGCGCGAACCGCTTGTTCCATGATGGTTCGAGATTGAAGAATTACCATTTCATCCTCAACAATTTTACTCGTCTGATAACCCATCATCTCTAGCATATCTGTCTGCAAAGATGAGCGTGACATATTGTTGTCTGTTCGAAGCATAATGGTCGTAGAGGTCGTAAATACTCTTGTTTTGCTTTGAATATACAACGTAGCAACTCCTGCACTTATCGCGCCACAGAGCAAGAACCAATACCAATAATGGAGACAATGGAAAAATAGTTTGATAAAATCAAACTCCTGAATATCTTGCTGCTTCTGTTGTTGAGCCATAAATAGATTTTGTGTTTAATGTCTCTCGTTATTTCTTCAATTCCTTTATCGTAAGCGCATTTGAATATAAGGAAACTATTAATGTAGCCATAGATCCTAATGTTGTAACCATTGACAAATACAATGGAATGTTTTGTGATGAGATGGCACGCGCATTATTTGGTTCTACATATATCACATCGTTTTGGCGAATATGGTAGTAGGGAGAGGCAAATATTGCCTGATCATTCAGATTCAACCTAGAAAACTCCATCTTACCGTCTACCTCTCGTGACACAAGCACGTTATTTCGCTTGCCATATATGGTCAAATCTCCCGCCAGGCCAAGTGCTTCAAATATAGTCATGCCCTGCGAACTGACAGCGTGACGTCCGGGATTCTTAACTTCGCCCAGCACCGTCACAAAGAAATTCATGAAGTTGATATTGATAATAGGGTCTTTTACCGAGCGCGAGATAAGTTGCGTCAGGGTATCTTTGAGCATAGTGGTAGTCAGACCTTCCACATGCAACTTTCCCAATACAGGGAAATCAATATTCCCTTCGGGATCGACCCAATATCCTTGCAGCGAGCCACCACCCACAGCCGCTGACACCTGACGAGCACCTAAGTTCTGCACATTCGCCACCGGCAAGTTGAAAGCCTGCACAGCTTGTATATCCAACGCATTCACAAAGATGGAGAGTAAATCGCCTTTGGCTATATGATTCTCCTTTTGTGAGGTAAAAGTTTGATTGATTGAATCAGCTGATGCTGCAGTCACATCGCGCAAGTAGGATAACTTACGCTGCGAAACGCAAGATGCGGCACATATGCCACAGGTCAGTAATACTATAATGATCTTCAGTTGCTTCATCTACACCGGGTGTTATTGCAACGGATAAATAATCACATGCGAAGCACGTGCCATGCAGGCTTCGCCATCCGGAACGATACGGGTTTGAACATCTATGAGTTCCTCACGGATACCATTATCCATCAGCGCCTGCTTTATGGCATTGGCGCGCTCCAGCGATACGCGCTGGTTAACCTCAAGCGTACCCGTGCCTTGATCGGCTGTACCGATTACGCAATAGCGGTGCTCGCGATTCGGGTCGTTGAAATTAATCATACGGATATAGGTGTTGAGGTGAGCCTGCTCATACGCTGACAATTTCGATGAATTGATAGCATAGTACACTGTCATCTCCAATGTATCGGGTATGCCACGGAACACTTCCTTTGTCACAACCTCCGTGAGAATCTTTTCCTCTTGAGCTTTTTGTACCTCCTGCGCAAGAGACTCGTTCACCTGCTGAGCATCGTCCAGTTGACGTTTTAGGTCGTCATTCTCATTTAGCAAACGGCGAACCTCCGGGCCATAGGGATTGTACATTTTCTTTTTCCACCCCTGCTCCTTGAAACGGTAACTAACACCCACCAGAGCATTTACATCGATGGCTATACCTGAGGGCATACCGAACTTACGTGCAGATGTGGCCGTAGCACGCAAATCAAGATTAAGCAACCAACTGTCATTCAAGTGAAATCGGCTAAGAAAACCAGCGCCACCTCCCATCATTACATTATAGCCGGGGTTGCCTACTATACCCACATGTACGTACGGCACAGCATCATAGATACGGCCAGGCTTATATCCTCCAAATTGCGTGGTCCAATCCCACAACATATCGATATGGGCATAGTTATGCCATTCTGCTATGTTCGAAGAAGCACCTTTTGCATTCGCATAGGGAAGATAACCGGTCATCCAGCCGATACGACCTGCTATATAAGGATTAAACCATTTGGTAGCAGCTATTTCAGCTACGCCACCCACGGCATCATAAGTCTTATTGCCAGAAGCGACCTCAGGAGCTGATGTCGTTTCCTTGGCATGGCCTACGCCATTAAAGAGCACACTTACGCCACCGGCTATCGACAACTCCCAATTGTCGCCAAAACGATTAGGAACATACGACACTCTAATTGAATCGGGATTCGCATCCATAGAAGGTGCCTCTTGAGCAAAAACAGGCAAGGCACATACAAGCAATGCGCATAGCGCAAAAATACATTTTTTCATATTAGGATTGTAGTAAAATTTCCGCATTTACATAATAATTTGATTTCAAAGGCCACAAAATTACAACTTTTTTTTTGAAAAAGCAAATATTTTGTGAGAAAAATGTCATTTTTTCTTTTTTATCCACAATTTATGCACATAAAACAGCAAATCACAGGCATAAATGTCAAATTACTCAAATGACTTGTATCACGTCTAACACTTGCGCGCCCACCATCGTACTGTGAATTATTCAGTACAACAGTTAACAACAAAGCGGTACGCCTCAATAGGACGCACCGCTTTGTCTCTTAGCCTTACACGCAACTATTGTACCATGAACTTGCCCGAGCGGATACGCTTGTCGTCGCTATAGAACAAGTAGTAGAACGTCTGACCGTGTGCCGGCAACGTGAAGTATGCAGCATTACCGCTGGCGTCAGTAATCACCTCACGTCCTGTAGGATCGTTCGACATTACCACATCGTTCGGATTGCATACAGGCACTGTCTGGTTCAGAAGAAGGTGACCATAGTGATCATAAACTGCCAGCCAGGTATTCATACGCAGCGAGTACGCAGCAAACTGGTCAGTACCCGGGATCTGCTTTAGCAGAACATCCGTAGCCTGCGGTGTGAGAGCAGTGTTCATCGACGATTGCTCAAACAATATCGAATAAACTGTTCTCGTTCCGTCAGCCGCGATACAGAACACCTTGGTAACCTCACCTACTGCAGCCATGGTTATCAACACCTCAGCGGCTTCGTCCTGTGCCACGCCTGCTACCTCCGGCAATGCCTCACCTTCCATGATCTCATACGTATATTCGTAAGTCTCGGCATCGAAGTTGCGGATGGTACGTCCGTCCAGGGTCAGGTCGCCGAGCAGACTGTTGTTGCTTAGCATGATTGTCTGGCTGATAGTGTACAGGTTCTGCGTTTCATCGGCAGCTGTTACAAGTATCAGTATCTCGCCGTTCTCCTCACTGATCTTCACGGTTTCCGAGGCGTCGGCTACCGTCCATTGCACATCATCCACGGTAAAGAACATCGTGGAGTCGGAGCCGACAGGATATTCAAATACGTAGTTGAACGAATCTTTGTCAAAGCCCTCAATCGAAACGCCCTTTACCTGAATATCCTCAAGCCAGTTGATCGGGCAAGGTTTGACAATGAAGTTGACTGTATAGAACTCCGTATGATCGCCATCGGCAGCCGTAACAGTAATCGTTACCGTACGATCATCGGCATCCACCGCGTACGTAGCCGTCGAATCAACCGGCACTGCGCCTACCTGCGGCATCTCAGTAGTACCGTAAGGCAGATACACACTATAGTTGTACTTTCCGGGCTCAAAATCTTCCAATGCCTGATCGTCAACCGTGATAGCACTCAGGTGTGCCTCCGACGACTTGGCGACAACAAACGTGAGCGTATAAGTAGCCGTCGTACCGTCTTCCGCCGTAATGGTGATGGTTACAACATTGCCGTCAAGCGTCATCACATCCTGTTGTTTGTCAGGATTAGCCTTGGTGTAGGTGACTACCGGAACATCCGTTGTGCCGTACGGGAGAGTGATGGTGTACTCGTACACCTCCGGATCAAAGCCGCCCAACTCCTTACCGCCATAGTAGATTCCAGCGAGTCCTGTATTGTTGTCAGGCTCAGTTATAAAGAGTATGGTATAACGACGCTGGTTACCGTTCTCTGCCGTAACAATGATTGTCATCGCACCACCTACACCGTTGCTGACGCTGTCAACATGCTGATAGATGTCACCTTGCTCAAACTCTACTTGCGGCAGTTCGGTCGCATCGGCCGAAAGCATATACGTGTATGAGCAGACGTAAGGATCAAAACCTACCAGCGGTATACCTGCCACAGTGATGGCAGCCAGCGTATCAACATCCGACGGTGTTATATCCACAGACACTGTATATACATTGCGATGAATACTATCCTCCGCAAGTACATTACATCTGTACAGCGTACGCAAGCCACTCACCAGCGTATCTATCACTTGCTCGCGCTGCCACTCGTCACCTTCCGTGAAGGAGAGTTCGCGCAATGCGCGCTCGCCAATCGGCAATGTAACAGCGTAGTAGAACGAATCTGGACGGAAGCCGGGTATATCCTCAAAGTTAGCACTTATGCCCTCAAGCGTAGCATTCTGCGACAACGTCGGAACAAAGTGTACGGTATATGTTACGGTTGTGCCGTCTTCCGCCGATACATCTACCGACCAGTTCATGCCTTCTGCCTGCTCATTGTCGGACGACTGCAGATCATAGTTACTCAACTCGTAGGTTACAGCCCACGGAGTCTTGACGCCTACAGGCAGAGCAAAGGTGTAGTCATACTGCCCGGGCACGAGGGTGATGATGCTGTCGCCAGCCTCCAACTTGGCAAGACTGACATCCGACGAACGCTGTACAAGGAACGTGATTACATACGTATTGCTATGCATGCCATCCTCTGCGGTTACGGTGATAAACACCTTGTCATCCTCTGTAACGATTGACATCGTCTGACCGATCTGGTTCAGTTCGGCTGACACATCAGGTTTCTGACCGGCAGAAACAGGTATCGTGTAGTAACTGTTCATCGGTGTGAACGCTGTAAGCGATGCATCGTAGTCGGTGAACGATTGTCCGTTAAGCAGGATATTTGCCAACGAGGCATCCGCCGATAGAGGCTGTGCATAGAGTGCAACGATATAATCTTTCGCTGTAATCTTATCCTGCGCTACCACATGCAAGGTAAGCGTATTACCGTTAAGTATCTTCTCGATTGTCAGGAAGCGATCCTCAGCACTATACCCTACCTCTACATCCAGATCGGTAACTGCTGCTGAATAGTACGTACGTTCGGGCGAGAAGCCGTTCAAACGCTTGCCGTCAATCATAATATCCGTAACGTCAGCATTGTGTGAGGGCTCGTTGGTGACAAGCAGCTCATACACATTCTCGTTCATACCGTCCTCGGATGTCACGGTGATGTAGTTATACGTTGTATCCTGCTCCTGTGATACCTCAAACTGAATCATTTGCGCATATTGGTTAGCTACGTATGCTACCGATGGCAGCTTCGGCTCAACCAACTTCGGATTGGCTGCCGGCTGAGTAACAACGTAACGCATCGTGTTGGCATCAAAGCCCTCAAGGTCAGCACCATTCAGGCGAATCATCTTCAGGAAGGCATCACCGGATTTCTCGGGCAGCACATTGATGACGTACGAGAACGTCTTGACGCCATCCTCAGCCGTTACATCAATCGTGTAACGGAATCCGCGCAATTGTGCCGGTGACTTGCAGGCAGGCGATGGAGCACCGTTAAGTTCCTCCACGCTGATAGCTGCAGAGATTGTCTGCCCGGGCTGCGCCACAACCTCAATGTGGATAGGCTCGTTGCTGTAGAACGGCGGGCACTCCGACTCCGAAGGAATAAACTCATCCCACACCTCACCGTTAATCTTGATTGCAGCAAGCAGCGGATCGTCGGAAATGCTCTTCGGATAAACGAGTGCATACGTATTCTGTTCGCTTGAGCCTTGCACTTGCCAAGTTATCGAATCCGGTGTAATGGTCTGAACGACCTCGGCAGCCTCATCCATGCGGATGAACGACGTAGGTTGCGGCTCTTCTGCCTCATAGCGGAACGTTGCCTCGTCAAAGCCTTCTATGCGGTCACCGTTCACGGCAATCTCGCTCAGCAGCGCAGCCGACATAATAGCCGGAGGCGTGTTGGTGATCGTGATGGTTGAGTTCGTTTCGCCATCTTCTGCAATGATGTACAGATGATTGCCATCCAGAGTCACAGTCTGACCGTCCGTCTTCTTAGTGAAGCGGATAGCAGGCATAACAGCCTCGGAGATAGCAAACTCGGTGAGCGTCGGATCTTGCTCCTCATTACCGAAATAGAGCTTGCTGAGCGTAACATCGTTAGACTTCTGCTCTACGAACTTCACCTTATATACTTTAGCCTCAACAGCCTCATCCTCAGCCGTAACAGTTATCGTCACCTCGTCAGCCGACTGCTCAAGCACTACGGTCTGCAGGTTACTGCCTTGGAACGCGTGTACATCGTGCAGACGTTTCTGACCGAACGCTACAGGAATCTCATACTCCGTAGTAGCGGCATCCCAACCCGTCAGAAGCACACCGTCGATGCAGATGGAGTCAAGCGTGTTGATCTTCGACTTTGGACGATTAACCTCTACCGTGTATAGAGTAGATGTTCCATCCTCGGCATAGTTCGTCACGATAGCTGTGCGCGTGAGTGCCTTCGGATCAGTATTATCCCATACTACCTTCTGCGCCTGATCGCTCACCTCGCCTACAAAGGTCAGGTTAGGCACGCCTATCGTTTCAGAAGAAGGCAGCATATACGAGAATGTCTCTCCTGCCATAGTTGCATCGGCACCATTGACCTTAACCCTGGAGAGCGAGCTGTTGTAGGAAAAACGCAGCCAATCTACATACATCTCAGCTACAGGACTCTTCATACCTTCCGTACCAAGACCGCCTTGCGTATCATAATAGGAGTTCAGAACGATATTCATGGCAGTTGGTACACCGGCCTCATTGGCTGACGTAAGATCTATAGCTTTTTCTACGAATGAAGAGAATGCCTTTGTGTCTTGCGAATCAATTTCCTTGAAGCCATTGCTTCCCCACAACTGATAAATAATGTGGTTATTGGAATGAACCGTAGGAGCCTTGTACCGTACAGTAAGCACATCCGGCGAATTGCGGAATGGTATACTGCCTGCGTAAGCAAACGAGTTGGTAGTATTAATCTCACCACTAACTGTACCAAGCGTGATGAACGCAGGAATATTACGAGCACAAAGCTTGCGGTACTGAGTTTTAAGATATACCGTACTGTCACTTGCTTTCGTGCATTCCTCACCGGAACTAACAATGCCCACAAATACCTTATATTCATCATCGGCATCAGCGATAGTATTCCATCCTTGCGGCTTATAGGCATTATTGTACTTTGCCTTACCATCGATATTCAACTCACCATTGGGGATAACATCAGAGGTATAGTAATACCAAATGTCATAGATATTGGTATAGCCATCTTTGGTAACAGATGCCTGCCAGTGCTTATTATTGCTAATTGAAGCAACAATCATATTACCATCACCGTCCTTGGCTACAACTGTCGGCTGATCCGTCACATTGATTACGTACGAGAAGCGGTTCTTGTCAAAGCCGGCAAGAGGCGAACCGTTGACAGTAATGCTCTCCAGCACAGCAGGATTCTGCATTTCAATATTCGGTGTGATGGTATAGACCTTGTCTGCCTCATCACCGCGATTGGCCTTAACGGTTATCTTAGTGTCGGCGAATATACCGCCTTGCTGCACAAGTACAGCCTGCTCCTCATAGCTCTTCACATAACCGAAGTTCAGTTCGGTCGTTCCGTACGGCAGATCAATTGTAATATCCGTCTCATCTTCAGCCAAAGTACGTTGTACGCCCTGCTGCTTATTGGTATTGATTACCAGCGACTTCAGCACATTGGCTTCTTCTGCATGAGCCACTTCAAAGCGGAACGTGTATTCACGCTGGTCACCGTTCTCTGCCGTCACTATCAGTCGCGTTACACCGCTGATTGGTGCACTCACATACTTAACCTGCTGCTCGGGTTCTGCAGCCGAATAAGTAATCACAGGCACTGCCGTTGTATGATACGGCATCGGAATCACATAGTCCGTCTGCTCGGGATCGAAGGTGAAATTGACATTGTTGAACGACACATCCTCCAGAGCCACATTATTGGATTTCTTTACAGGAAAATCGATATAGTAGTCCGCTGTCGTCACCTTGTCGGCGGCTGTCACATGGATATGTGTCTGGGCATTGATAGCACCATAGGTGATCTCAATCTTCTGGTTAGGCGTAACACCTACCGGCTGAATAACCGGCACAACTTTCGTACGCCATGCAAGTTCATGCGTATAGTGGTATGTATCAGCTGCAAAACCTTCCATCGATACACCATCCAGCAGTATATCATGCAGTTGGGCTTCCGACGAAAATACCGGCGTATAGTTAATCGTATAAGTCGCTGTCTGTCCGTCCTCTGACTTTACAATAATCTGCTGTTGCGTATCAGAGGTATTAACAGTCAGTATAGTCTGACCACCTGCCGGCGTTATGTCCAGTTCGGGCAGATCAGATCCGGCATCAATAGTCTGCTCATACGTATATACGCCTTCCTCCAACGCAAGCGGTATGCCGTTGATACGTATGCTCTCCGGCTCAACAGAGGTAAACTGCTCAATCGTGAAATCAAGCGTATAGGTCGATTTTGCTTCGCCATCCTCGGATTGAACAGTGATAGCATACAATTTGTCGCCTGTCTGACCAAGCACAATGGTTTGTGCCGGATTGCCGGCCTCATATGTAATCTCAGGCACTACACTTCCTGCCGGCAGCGTAATGGAGTACTGCAGCGAATCAGCACGGAAACCGGGCACTGCTACACCATTCAATAGTATAGCCTTGAGCGTTGCGTCTGCTGACAGAATCTGCTCAAAGGTAACTATATACGTTACCGCCTCACCGGCTGCTGTCACCACAAAACGCGTGATATTTCGCTCGCGAAGTGTGTTGACTGTCTGGCCGTCTGCTGCCACACACGTAGCCAGCGGCATCTCGTCGGTGTAGGAATATGTATATGCCAATTTGTCACCTCGGAAGTCCTGCAGAGGCTTACCGTCAATCAAGATGCCGGCAAGTTGCACCTCTGTCGTGGGCTTAAGCACGAGGTTGATCGTGTACGTATTGCCGTCACCGCCGCCTTCGGGAGCAACAATAATTGTAGCCACGCCATCACGAACAGGTGTCAGAATAATAACCTGCTGGTTGCCAACCTTCTCTACCTCAATGGCCGGAGCCACATCGCCCTCAAACTCGTACGTATATTCCAGTTCCTTGGGGTCAAATCCTTCCAATGGAGCGCCGTCCACATAAATCATCTTCGGGAATGCAGACTCTGATTTACTGATTATGAACGTGATAGCATATTCGCGTACCGAACCGTCCTCTGCTGTAACACGGATAACTCGTTTGTTACCCTGATTAAGAACCTTGGCTGTAGCTGTAGTAGCGGCAAGGTCATAGCTGACTGCCGGAATCTTGCTCACGCCGGTGGGCAGCGAGTCTATATAGTTGAGTGTATCTTTGTGGAAGTTTGCCAGAGGCTCACCGTCCAGATAAATCATCGTGAGGTGGTTGATACTGTCCTTGTCAACATGGAAGCGCAAAGTATAAACCTGCGATGCTCCGGTCTGTGCACGCACGGTTAGCGTCGTATTGCCATTCATACCGCCGGTACGAAGCTTGACTTCCTGCGATGCGTCATGCAGATCCCAGGTGATAGCAGGCAGTGCCGTTGCTGTCTTGGGCAGCGTGATATCGTAGGTATAAATATCGCTGGCAAAACCTTCCACCAACTCGCCGTCAAGATAGATGGCATTAAGTGTCGTGTTGGAGTTAAGCTCCAACGCAAACGTGATACGATAGACCATCGTACTTCCGTCACCGGCAACTACTGTGATACGGGTTGTTCCGTTCAGTCCGCCGTAGGCAACGGTAACAGTCTCATACTCGTCACCCTTATCCCAGGTGATCGCAGGCAAAGCGGTAGTACCAGGAGGGAGCTGATACGAGTATTCCTTTACTGTCGGATCAAAACCCTCCAACGCCTTACCGTCAACATAAATCATGTTGAGGTGGGAAACATCTGACTTTTCTGTTTTGCAGATGATCTTGTAAATCATCTTGTCGCCGCTGGCTGCGGTAACGGTAATCACGGATGTTCCATCCACACCGCCGTTCTGCACGTCAACGGTCTGATATGCATCGCCCTTGGTATATTCGATTGCAGGCTCTGCACTCGTGCCCATAGGCAGGGTAACGTAGTAAGTTTTTACATCCGACACGAAGTTCTCGATATAATTCTTGCCGCCCACCATGAGCCGCAGGTCTTTCAAACGGCAGTTGGTGGAAGCCGTGATCTTGAACTGCAAACGATAAATCATTGCTGTCTGGTTACCCGGCGTTGTAACGCTGATGAGGTAAATGCTGTTATCCAGATTGGCTGCCGTAGGCGGTGTGTAAGTTATCGTCTGCGCACCTTTGGGGTAAGCCGATATAGCCTCTACGGTAGGCACTTGCGTGGTACCCAACGGCAGTTCAACGCGGTAAGATGTTTGCTCTGGGAAGAAATCGGCTATCTCCTCGCCGTTCACCTTGATTCCTTTCAACGTGTTGTCGGCCAATGCGGCAACCGAGAAATTCAATGTGTAGGTCTTTGTCGTCTTGCCGTCGGCAGCAGTCACCTTGATTGTCGCTTTGCCCGTCGGCGATGTAGCCTGCGTAACCTCTACGGCCTGTTTATCCTCTGCCTTGACGTAGGTTACGTTCGGAGCTGCGGTCGTACCGTACGGAAGAGCTACATGGTACTCGCCTACCTGCGGATTGAAGTTGCTGATAGGATTACCGTTTACCAGTATGGATTTCAGCTTTGCATTTTCCGAAGCCGCCTGTACCATCTTGATCTTATACGTGCGGGTGGACTTTCCGTCACCTGACTTGACGGTAATAACCGTAGCAGCACCATCCACCTTACCGTAACTGACAGTCATCTCACTGCTGCTTAACTTACGACCGGGGAAATTGACAGTTGTACCGTTGACGTTCGTAATCTTACCTGCGCCGCGCGTTCCATATACCTCCGGCACTTCTGTAGTATGACCTACGGAATATACCTGTTCTTCGCTGGAGTTAGGGTCAAAACCGTTCCACTCCAAGCCGCCGATATACAAGTGCTCGATCTTCGATGAGTAGATAAGCTCCACATCATCCACGCAAAGCGAATTGCCTACTACTACATCTGCCTGGTTACGGAAGTTAGGGTAGCCGGTCGACGAGAATATAACGTTGCACATCTGCGGCACCTCGTCGTTCAAATAGTAGATGGGCACTTTGATTTGTGTCCAATCGTTATACTGCTTCTTCTCAAATACCCATCCTTCGGCAATCTGCGTAGCCTTGGTCATTGTTCCGCAATCGTTGGCATCCAGTGCCTGACGGACATCCGACTCTTCATTGGTGTGTGGACCCGTGTTCGTACAACTTTTCTTATCTTTTGAGCGGTAGGTGCTGCTACTGGATGTACCTTTCCATGAATAGAACAGTATACTGTAGTTCTCCGTTGCGGCACTTGATCCGCCACGCTTGATCCACACGTACATCGAGTCGGGACGATAGGTGAAACTCAAACCGCCATCCGTACCACCGGTCGCACCGTTCACATCCAGACCGCTGATATACTGCCAAGGTTTGCCCAGTGTGAAGTAACCGGGTGTCTTCTCGGTTAGACCGGCTGCACCTACTTCTTTGTTCTCAATCTTGGCGCAATAACCCGAACGACCGGTTTCGCGTGTCATAAAATTGAAACGGAACGTCATTCCCAAAGCAGTCTGTTCCAGATTCGACGCATTCCAGTACTTCATCTGGATATTGCCGTCGAACTTGGCGCCGCTCCAATCCTCAAAACCGGGATCAGGCAACTGCTGGGCATTCAAAGAAAGCGTACTCATCACGAGTCCTGCCATCGTTAAAAATCGTGTGAAAAAATGTTTCATCTGTATTGTTTTGCTGATATGTATGCGTAGTTATTCAAATTTCGATGCAAAGGTACAACAAATATTTCATATATACAATAGCGTGTGTTGTGAAAAGTAGCACGATTTTTAAGACAACAGCACCGAAATGTGCTATTTCAGCGCTCCATGATATACGGATTTTAAGATTAGCCTTAAAAACCAGTCATATTACTGCAATCTTTACTTTGCACCCGCCACCCCGCCATTTCTCGCAATATCTCGCAATATCTCGCAATATCTCGCAATATCTCGCTATATCTCGCTATATCTCGCTATTCCTGTTACTGCATCAGTCCATTTTCGAGGGCTTATCGACCTTTTATCGCATCCTACTTGTATCTATAATATACATAGTATATTATCCCGTGAAGTTCAAATAGTATCCTGTGAAGTTCAAATAATAGTATCCCGTGAAGCCTAAAATCTGGATTAATTTTGTCTGACTCTTTGGCTTTACTCGTCACCGTAGTTCCCCGTTCATAACAGGAGCACCGAAACGTGCTGTTTCGGTGCTCTCTGACTTATTGTTTCTAAGATTAACCTTAAAAACTGCTTTGTCGCTGTCTTCTGTTAGAATACGGTGAACTTCACATTGGCGGTTCTCGCTCTGTCGTCTGCATCGCCGGTTACGAGTGTAGCGATGTACAATCCGGCTGAGAGTTCGACATCTACACTGCGCTGGTTCTGCTCAAGTGTGAACTCCTTGATCGTTACGCCCTGAACGTTAGTAATCGTCAGGCGTGAACCTACCAGTTTCTCAAGCAGAATACCCATTGCCTTAATCGTCACAGGCTGACCTACAGGAGCAGGTGTCGGATAAGCAATCAACTCAAGCGAATCCGTACGCAGGTCATAGAATTCCTCGCAGGTGAATACCCACGAACTGTCTGCTAACTGAACTTTGGCGCGATACCAACCGTTCAGGTCTTCGCCGTCGGAGTAATACTGCTTCGTAGCACCCGGCAACAGTTGGTCGTCTCTGTACCACTGGTAGCCGAAGTATTCCTGCTTGAAGTTGTTGATCGCTATAACATCCGTCCACATCGATACGATAGCACCCTTCAGGTTGACGCGGATACAGAAGTCATAAACCTCACTGCTGGAGAAGTCGTCGAACAACTGCAGGTGAGCGCAATATACACCCGCCGGACAGAACTCAGGTATAACAACCGTGAATAGACTGTCCTGACCATGATTCTCAAGGTACGTCGTATCCAGCACGGACATAAAGTCACGCGAGTAATCCGGCACACGAGGAGCCACGGTATCAAAGATCAGTATGTACTTGGTCGGATGGCCCTTCAGCAGGTTGTAGATGAAGTTCATCGTGTCACCCGGGCAATAGCCGAAGGTATCAACACGTACCGGCTCTTGCGGATCGAGGATGATACTGTCGGTCATCACAAGGGTCAAAGTTGTAATACTGTCACAGCCTGTCACAAGCGATGCTGTGGTATCGACATATACGCCGCTCTCCCAAATCGTATCATTCTCCGTCGGCCAGAGATAGAATGGAGGCGGTACACTATCCTCAATCTCCACATAGAGCGTCGGATCAATCTGTATGAACATCGTGGTTATACTGTCGCAACCCGTACGCGAAGATACCAGCGTATCGTTGTACGTTCCGGACTCGAAGTAAACCTTCTCGTTCCATACAAACGAATCGCAAGCCTGCATATCCGGTGCAATGACGAGATCGTGACGCAACAGTCGCAGATCCATCGTTACCGTCGAGTCGCAGCCCACTGCCGTCTGGAACGTACGAGTATAGATTCCGTCATCGTAGATCACGGTGTCATTACCCTCACGATCCGGACCCCAAACAATCGAGTCGCAATGGATCGTATCAATGTAGTTGATATCCTTGCTGCCATAGATGATCAAGTTGAGCGTCACAACGCTGTCACAGCCCTCTGCCGTCTGCAGCACTTGCGGATACGAACCCGAAGCAGTGTAGGAAACGTTGTTCCAAACCGTGTCATCGCAAGCTACACCACTAATGGTCGAATCCTTTGCCGGGCTGAGCGTCAGGTTGATAGTTAGCGTCGAGTCGCAACCCGTTACCGTGGTCAGGTGCTGGATATAAGTGCCCGACTCTTTGAACGTCTCACCGTTCAGGGTCAAAGCGTCGCAAGAGGTTATATCCAGCGTTCCTTCGCCCGCATGACCGATTACTACGTGCATAACCGTTATACTGTCGCAGCCGTTGGCAGCACCACCGACCAGCGTATCGTAATCATAGCCGGACTGGTAGTACCACTTGTCGGTAACAGCCCAATACATACTGTCGCAAGCCGTTGTATCTATCAGCGCACGTGCTACTGGCTGAATCTCTACGCGCAGCATGTGTACGCTATCACAGCCATCGTTGGTAGTATAGTGCAACGGATACGAACCCGTAGTCTTGTACCACAAGCCCTCGTATTGTACCGAGTCACAAGCTGTCAGAGTCTGATACGATGTTTCTGCCACGCACGGATCAATATCACACCAGCTCAAGTGCAGCGTTACGATACTATCGCAACCGATAGCCGATGCCAGAGTCGTTGTGTATATGCCTGCACGTTGTACCGATTCGCCACCTGCCCACGGCAACGGATATGCGTATGCGAGATTGCTGCAATCAGGCTCGCGTACGGTATCGAACAACTCGGTACGAACAGGCTCATGGATGATCAACGTCATCGTAACCACGCTGTCGCCACCGGTAGCCGCCGGGAAGATGTGCGTATGAATGGTACTTTGCGTGAATAGACTGTCTGCCCAAGCATACTGCGTACAAGCCTCAGCATTATCCGTCGCATATACTGTCTTGACTATAGTCAGATACATCGTAACTAAGCTGTCGCAACCCTGACGCGACTGGAACAGACGGGTATATTCACCACTCTCCGTGTACGTATTACCCTCCCAGGTATATACATCACGGGCCTCAGCGGTAAACGAGGTCTCAAAGCGCTCGCACGAGATGAACGTCATCGTTACCACACTGTCGCAACCCGATGCACGCTCCAGAACCTGCGTATATACGCCCGACTCGGTAATCGTCTGGTCGTTCCAGGTGTAAGGTACGCAATGCTTGTCGCTCACATATACCGTCGTGTCATGATGAATGGTAAGTATCAGCTTGACAATGGAGTCGCGATCATCCAGAGTCGGGAAGTTACGAACATACACTCCTGACTCGTAGAATGTCTCGCTATCCCATGTGTATGCATCGCAGGCCGTTGCGCTGAACTCGTAGGATACAGGCAGCGGATCGGTGATCGTCAGGTGCAGAGTAGCTATACTGTCACAACGACCGTCATCCAATGGGATGTGACGCGTATAATCGCCCGACTGGTAATAAACCTGTCCGCCCCATACGTATGCCTGCGTGTACTCTACCACAGTCTCTTCACCTACCGGGTGTTCGGATATGTTCAAGTGCAGTTTGGCTATACTGTCACAACCGGTCACTGCCGATGTGAACGCGGCTTCATACGAACCGGTCTGCGTGTAATGAACGCCATTCCAATCCAAATAGTCGCACACCGTTGTATCCAGCGTTGAAGATACTGCAGCAGGCATTGTCAAGTGCATTGTTACTGTACTGTCGCAACCGCTCACAGAGGCGTAGTTCCATACATAGTCGCCCTCGGCATCGTAGATGCGGTTATCCCATACGTAGTGACCTCCGCAACCTACAGCCGTAAACTCGTGGTTGTACGACGGGAAGATACTCAACGTCAGTGTTACTACCGAATCACAGCCGTTAGCTCCTGTCAGCACCTTGTTATATACACCGGACTCGGTGTACGTCGTGCCTTCCCATGTGTAACTGCCGCAAGCCTCAGCGCTGATACTCTTTGTCAGACGGTGGTTGATGGTCAGATGGAAGTTCACAACCGAATCACAACCGTGAACGGTCTGGAAGGTTTCGGTGAACTCTGTGCTATTGAAATACGAGTGACCGTTGATGGTCAGCACGTCGCATGCCGTATCGTAGTACTCTACCGGTACAGACTTATGATACAATGTCAGGTGCAAGGTATCAACGTTACCGTCGCAGGTATCAGTGTACATGTACGTGTACGTGCCGCTTGTTAGGTACTCCGTTCCGTGCCATACGTATGCATCGCATACATCGGTAACAGTCTCTGCCTTGAGCTTCTTGTGACCTATGCCGAGGTGCAACGTACGTGTCGAGTCTCGCTCTGTCGGCAGACCTACGTCAATACGTTTCTTAACCTCATAATCACCTGACATCGTGTATGTCAAGCCCGACCAAGCCCAGTCGAACGACTCGCAGGCAAGCTGCGTCTCTTCATCACTCTCAGAGTCATTGATGGTCAAGTGCAGCGTTACAATGCTATCGCAACCGCACGCACTCGTCAAAGTCTTAGTGTAATTGCCTGTAGCAGTGTAAGTATCACCTTCCCATGTGTACGAATCCCAACGGGTTACATAATCATCCTTCGTCTGAACATGGTCAATCGTGATATCCAACATCACAACCGAGTCGCACAGGAAGTCTTGCTGTGCCTGCTGTGAATAGGTATACGTCTGACCATTCCAGGTTACACGTTCGCAAGCGCGCAGCACGTGGTAGATGGTATCCGGCTGATGGATCGTTACGTTCAGTGTCACTACCGAGTCACAGTCAAATACCTGAACATATCCTGTCTTCGAAGTGGTGAACGTCTCGTCGTTCCAGGTCAGTGTGCGGCAACCCTCCAGGCTGTGCGTTACTGCTACAGGACGATTGATCGTGATAGGCTGATATACTATACTGTCGCAACCCGTCACAACCGAGGTCGTAGCATAGCGTGCAGTAGTGTCGCCCGTATAAGTCATACCATCACCGTCAGCCCATGTATAGGTCTCGCAGGCTGTGACTTCAGGCAGGTGGAAGACGGTATCTGTTACAAGCGTCAGGCGCAGGTATGCGATAGAGTCGCAACCCGTAGATGCAGCACCCGGATAAACAACCTTGTCTATCGTTGACGTATGGTACGTTGTACCCGTAGCAGCCCACGTGAAATCGTGGCACCAGTTATTGATCGTTACCGTATCACGAACAGTCTTGCGGACGGTGAGGTTCAGTGTATAAACCTTATCGCACAAGCCGCCCATCTGCGAAACGCTGTGTACATACGTGCCGCTCTCGGTATAATCCTGTTGCGTCTTATCCCAATAGTAGGAGTCGCATACATCCACGGTGATGGTTTCCGTCTCGCTGTACAATACCGTGAAGTGGCGGTGCAATACCGAGTCGGCACAAGTCAAGCCGTGCAACGGATAAACCTTTTCGTAATCACCGGTCGTGGTGATGTTCAGACCGTCCCAATCATACGAGTTGCAAACTGTCGTATCTTCCAGCGTCTTTTCGTACGGCAGGTGCATGTACAAGGTCAGATTAGCCGATAGCGAGTCGCAGCCGAGAACAGTCTGCTCTTCATAATGGAAGGTCTCTACATACGTGTGGTCATCCAGCTTGTGTGCATTGTCTTGCGTTACCGAACGGTCGGCATTGAACCACAGGAACGTCTGCCCCTGACATACATGCTCGGTCAAGGCACTATCTACGTCATAAACCTCGCCTACCGTAAGGTTGAGCAGGTGATATGTCTGATAGTCCGGGCACTCGGGATTGGGTACATACCAATCATAGTACGCATACTCACCCGGTTCGTTGGCAACGAAGTCCAAACCGTGCCACTGGATCTGCTCGCCCTGACAATGTATCTGATTTTCTGCATCCGGCTCGGTCACCGTCTTGACAGAGAAGTGCAGCACGTAGGTCGAGTCGCAGCCCGTGATAGACGAATGGGCATCGGTATAATCACCGGCTACGGTAAGCAATTGTCCGTGCCACAAATATGGCAACTCGCTCGGACAAGCAGCATACGTCTGCTCATCCCGGAACGACTTAACCACATGTATCGTAATGGTGAATGTCGAGTCGCAGCCGTTAACTGTCTTCGGATTGATTGAACGAACATTGTCACCCACCGTGAGGTCAGAATATGTCTGTCCACGCCATATGTACGGCAACTCGTTCTGGCAGACAGTCACATCAGGATCCACAACGTGGTAAGCCGGATGAACCGTCACGTCGCAGAAGTGTATTACATCATACTGCGTGTTGGCAGGAGCGTCGGTGAAGAGCGTATCGGAGTACAAACCGGACTCGGTATATGTGTACGAATGTCCGTTCACGCTCCAGTTTACACTCTCGCAGCCCTGCAACTGGATCGTATCGCGTGTTACCCAGTTCACATGGAAGTGGATGTGGTAGATACTATCGCATCCGGTTACCTGCGAGGTCCAATGGTCGTAGTAGTCACCGTTCGTACGCAGCAGCGTGTCAGCCTTATGGCCAACCCAGGCGTACGGCAGTGCCAACTCGGACACCTCAACATCCTCCTCGAAGTGATATGCCTGCTTTTGAGTCAGTATCAGAGTATGTATAGTTGTGGTGCAACCGTTAGCGTCTGCAACCGAATCATAGTACGTACCCGGCTTGTCGTATGTATGTCCGTGCCACGTGTAGGATTCTCCCTCGCAGAACGAATACATATCCTCGGGTGACGTATAGATTCGCGGAGTGACAGTTACATTGTATGTCACTACCGAGTCACAACCGGCGGCGGTGGTCAATGTCTCAGTGAACGAGGTATTGGCCATTGCTACGAATGTGCGGTTGCCGACAGTAGTCGGTTCATACTGACAAGCGGTGACGTTCACCGTACTTGCTGTCGGAGCACCTACAGTCAACTTGAGCACAACCGTGCTGTCGCAGCCGCAAGACGACGGCAACAGTACAGGATAGATACCCGATGCACTGTAATCCATGCCTCGCCAGTTGTATGTACCGCAAGAATGAACGTACGTCGTGTCACTGTATGTCGGATTTACATTCAGGTGCAGCACATGTATTGCCACATCGTTCACACCATCGTTCTCCGTCACGCTGTACCAGCCTCCGGCAGTATAGTTGTTACCCTGCCAGGTATAGGTTGCACCCGCGCAGATAGCAGCCGTAGTCGTATCCCTCGGCAACTGCAGTTCGTGTACGTTAAGCGAGATGTGATAGATGCTGTCGCAACCGGCCACACTTACAAACTCGCGGTCATACGTACCGGCTGCAGTATAGGTGAACTCATGTACCGTAAACGGCAACTGCGTGTTCAGTATATCGTAGGTCTCATTGAACTCGTAACTCGGGTTAATAGTCAGGTTCAGTACACATACTGAATCACAACCGTCAACCGTAGCCATCTCCTCGCGGTAGATACCCGAGTGGTTGTACGTATTGCCGTTTACCGCCCATACATACTTGTCGCATTCGGTTACAACAATCGAGTCATAGTAGCGCTGACCTACCGTCAAGTTCAACTTCAGATATACGGAGTCGCAATCGCCTGCTGACTTGATCGTATCCAGCAGAGTTTGCGGTCCTACAGGCAGGTTGGTGTACGTCTTTCCGTTGAAGATCACCGGCTCGCCGTAGCAAACAGTCTGGCTGGCGCTCTTCTGTTCCGGCACTATTTGGTCAACTACGATACGGTAAACCTTATCGCAACCGTTAGCACCACCGGGCTCGAACGCCTCGTACGTACCGGCTTTGCTTATCGATTGACCATGCCAAGCATACGTTTCACCCGCGCAGAGCGTGTATTGCTCCACGGATATCAAGTTCTCGGGATAAGCAGTCAGGTTAAGTTCATATACCTTGACGCACTCACCTTCGCAGAACAAAGTATCCAACTGATGCGTAGTGGCAGTCAAGCCTCGCATCAACGTGTCAGGCGTTATACCGTCACAACCGATCACTACCCAATCAAACGTCTCACCGTAGCAGATAGTTGCATTGGTTACACTCGGCATAACGGTATCCACGTAGAAGGTCAGAATCTTCTCTTTGCCTGTACAGTTGGCATTGGCTGGTGTTACATGGATCTTATATTCACCCTGTAACAGTTCTGCACCGAACGGCAAAGTCCAATTGCCCGATGCACCGATATCCATCTTGTCTGCCATCGGTACAATCACATCCGTACCCTTGAGTACCTGATAGTGGAAAACCGTAGCTCGGTTATCCTCATTCGTGTAACTGAACTTAAACTCAGTTACAGGCTGGCAGATATGCGTTCCTTCCGGCGAGAGGGTCACAACAGGGTTCTTGCGGATGACGAACGAAGCAGTCTTCGTCTGCTCGCAATCCGTTGCATCGTTCTTGACTACTACCTTCAAGTCGTATGTCTTGCCTGCCTCCAGGGTTGAAGGAGCAAGCAGATCAATGCTGATAGCACTGGTCGCATCTACCAGGCCCGTTGCATTGCCGCTACGCAGCACAGTGGTCGAACCTTGCTGACGCAACTCCCATGCATACGATGTAGCACCTGTATGGGCAAACGTTGCGCCCATAGCGGCTGTGCCCTCACATACGGCTGCAGCGTCAAGAGTGATATCACCCAGTGTAGGCAGCGGATTAACCTTGAACGTCGTACTTACCATCGCTCCCGTGCAGGTGTGTGACGAGCGCGGAGTGAGTTCTACGGTATAGGTCTCTGCGGCCAACGCACTTGTATTGATCGTGAACGTACGTGCAGGATTGAGCGTTACAGGCTGGTCTGCCAGCAGCACTGTTGTACCTTGCTTCAGCGTGTATGTACAACTGCTGACATTGGCATCCGGACTATAGGTAACCGTCGTGGTCGCATCACCGGAGCATACATCGTTGATCGAGGTGATAGTTACTACAGGGATAGGCCATATTGCAAACGCTTTCTCTGCCGTATCACTCTCGCAATATGTTGACTTGGATACGAGTTGCAAGATATATGGCGAATTAGCCGCAACCAGCGTTGATACATCTACGGATATCGTACCGCTGCCGGTGGTTGTACCGGTTCCCTCTACACTTGTACCCTTTACTGTGTAGTAATAGGTCGTTGCATCAGTGGTTGTGTACTCTGCCGTTGCTGTTGCCGTGCCCTCGCAAACGCTCTCCATCTTACTGATGGTCGCTCCCGGTTTGGCGCGCACAGTGAACGGTTGCAAGCTGACCTCACTCCAGCAACCGAGCTCGGTCTGCGTCTTGAGTTCCATCTTGTATGTACCGCCTGACAACGATTGTACATCCACCGCAAACGAACCGCCACCATACGGAGCTTGTATCGTTCCGTTACCGGCATAACCCGATACAGGTTGGTCGGTTGCAGCATTCAATATACGGAACGCGTACGCACGCGCGTCTGTGGACGCAGTGTATGTCACATTCAGGTATGTTTCACCCTCGCACACATCCGTCGGCATGGCAGTGATAGCCGCCTCAGGTTGATTATTGACAACCAGGTCTACAAAATTCTCTTCTCCTACGCAATCATACTGAGAAGTCGGAGTAGCATAGATTCGGTACGTACCGTCTTTCCAGCCGGTGGTCGTCAGTGCTATTGTGCCATTGGCGCTTATCTCTTGCTCGGCAACGATATCGGCTGTCGGTATAGGCGGCAACTTGTCAACGTGATACTTGATTGTCTTGGCATTGCTGTTCGTATAGGTCACATTCACACTGCTTACCTCAGCCTCGCAGATAGCTGACGGTTGAGTAAACGTAATCTCAGGTGTCGGATAGATAGTGAACGTACTTGCATCATCCTTCGTTACACCCGTATCGGAGTTCTTGGCGGTTATCGAGATGCTGTATGTTCCGGCTGTCCAAGTGGTCTTATCCAACTGGAAGGTCTTCTCAAACGGCGTAGCACCGTTATTGGTCGTAGCCTGGTCTGTTTTGCTCTCTATCTCCGTCTCACCGAGTTTCACTACATAACTGTACTTGTCGGCAAACGTAGTGGTGATGGTGATACTGATCTTGTCAGTCGTGTTCTCTGCACACTTGCCTGCTATCGGCTCGGTAATCTCTATCGACGTCGGGTCGTAAATGACGATTGTCGAAGTAGCAGTCTTCTCGCAGCCTCCAGCTGAGGTCGCAGACTTCGCCGTCACGGTCAACTCGTATGTACCCGGAGCCAAATTAGCCGTATTTACAGGAATCTTGCCGCCGCTGAACGTACCCGAACCTGTCCCCGGATTAAGTGAGGGGATACCTGTGCCTGTCATTACGTACGTGTATGTCGAGGCATTCTCTGCACTATAGCGTACATCAACCGAAGCTACAGGATAGATTGCCGTCGTGTCATACGTAGTGATGGTCGGTAGCGGATAGATGGTGAAGGTTCGCTCGCTGCTCTCTGCACTCTCACAAGCCGGAGATGTACCCGAGATAACCTGCAACTTCATCTTGTGGTTCGTGCCGGCTGCTATTCCTGTGATGTCGGCATTAAACCATGCTGCATCCTGTGTACCGTTGATCGCTACGGCTGATTTCTCCACTCCGTCAATCCAATACTTGACGGTCGCTCCGTGGGTGTGCTTGAAGTCTACACGCGGACTGCCGTTCTGACATACTGCCTTTATCGTGAAGACATTGTTTACCGTCGGCTTCGGATGAATAGTGAAGGTCTTAACCACTTCCGCACTGTCGCAACCGAGGGCAGACGTCGGATGAGCGCGTAATGTATATGTGCCTGCAGCCCAACCGCTCGTGTTGATAGTGAACTGGTAAGGTGCACTACCGGGTACTGTATGTGTCTGTTCCGTTGTTATCTTGTCATCTACCGTCCAGCGTACAAACTTGGCATCATTGAATGTATAACCTACCGTGAATGCATCAACAGGATGACATTCTGCTGCTATATCAGCTATCTTCAGCCACGGACGGTTATTGATCGTCAGCGTCGCTGTCTTTTCATCGCTTACACAACCTTTGTCCGATGTGGCTACCACATGCAAGGTATATGTTCCGTCAGGCAGAGCGGCTGTGTTGATTACAATGTTTCCGCTACCGCCTGCCGGCACGTTCTGTGGCGATGCCGACGAGGCTACCGATACATCGCTGCCGTTCTTCAAATCGTATGTATAGGTCTTCGCATCGGTCATTGTGAAGCTGAACGATGCCTCAGCATCCGTCTCGCAGATCGTTGCGCCACCCAGAGCGGTCACCTTCGGTTGAGGATAGATCAGGAACACACGCTCCTCAACATCACTACCGCAGTCAAGGTCGGATACAGCCGTTACTTTCAGCGTATATTTGCCTGCCGACCATGTAGCGGTGTTCAGTGCAATGCTGGTGGCCGTCTGGTTCGTTTTCTGCTCAACCGGCGTAGCTACGCCTTCCTTCAGCACTTCATAATTATACTTCGTTGCACCGGTCATTGTCAAGGCTACAGCACTTGGCGAATACTTCTCGCAAACGTTTTCAACTGTTGCCAGTGACGTGATTGCCGGCTGAGGATGGATCTTGAATGTACGTGTCTGCTCGGCTGCAATGTTGCAGTTATGCTCCGATATAGCCGTCACATGTACCTCGTATGTACCTGCCGCCAGACCGCTGGTGTTCAGCGATATCGGCGTACCGGTCACTACGTTCACGTTCTCTGCGGACTTAAGCACGGTTGCATCGCCCTGTAGATTGATCGTATAACTATACTGATAGGCATTCGTATGCGTGTATGGCAAACTTATCGTAGCTGCCGGGTAGCATGCATCAATAGTAGAGGTCGAGAGCGTAACAGTCGGCAACGGCCATACTTTGAAAGTCTTGTCAACCGGATCACTCTGGCAGTTACTGATATTGTTGAATGTATAGATTCGCAGCGTATAGGTATTTCCTGCCGTCAGACCTGTTATGTTAACAGGTATCATACGCGAAGTTGCATCAACAGGAGTACCGGCTAAGGTCTGCTGCGCAGTCTCTACAATCTCTGCCACAGCGCAATTGCCGACTGCATCCTTGCTGAACGTAACGTTCATGGTCGTTGCATCGGCACAAGGCTCGGTAAAGCTTATGTTGCTGGGAGTAGCAGGCTTAGTGTTGATCGTTAGAGTCTTAACTACAGCCGCGCTATCACAGCCGAGAGCAGACTCCGGACGAGCACGCAACGTGTACGTGCCTGCAGCCCAACGGCTTGTATTGACAGTGAAACTATAAGGAGCAGCAACAGTCAGTGTCTGTTCTGCAATCTTGCCGTCAACACTCCAGTAGATCTTTGCTGCATCGGTTGCCGTATAAGCCACGCTGAACGATTCGGCTGGGACGCACTGTGCATCAAGGTCATTAATCTTCAGCCACGGGCGGTTGTTCACCTTGAGTGCTGCAGTAGCGGCTACCGAAGAACAACTTTGCGGTGCAGCAGATTTGACTGTTACTGTCAGCGTATAATTACCATCCTTCAGGTCAGCCTTAGGCAAGGTAATCTTTATCTTTTGGTCGACCACTGGCTGATCCGTGGCTGTAAGTCCCAGAGCACCGGTTGTGTAGCTGTACGTGGAAGCATTGGCGGAAGTGGTCAACTCAAATACCGCATCTTCCCTGCCTTCACAAACCGTTACACTCTCATAACCCGATTTGACACTTACCGTCGGCAACGGATAGATAGTGAACGCCTTGACCTGATCGACACCTACACTCGGGCAACCGTTATCGCCCTGAGCAATGATTTCTACTTCATAATCCGCACCGGCTGCCAATGCTTCAAACGTTGCACCGGAAATGTCGAACGAACCGTCCACACCGGGTGTCAAGCCTGTCTTGGTTCCGCTCACGGAGGTATCGACACCACCCTTGCGGACTACATAATCCAACTTGTTGGTAGTCAGACCTGTATAGGCTACCGTGATGGCAGCACCTGTGCCGACACATGTGTTCGTCACACTGCTCAGCGTTACTGCCGGTTTGGACTTCAAGGTGATTGTGGCTGTCTTGGCTGCAGCCGTTACGCAACCATTGTCGGAGGTGGCGGTTACACTCAGCGTATAAACTTTCGTTGCCGCACCGCCGGTTGTCAGGCCATCGATATCTACATTTATCTTTCCGTCAGCTACGGTGGCGGTCGCTACAGTCTTCACTACTGTCTCACCATCCTTAACCGTATAACTGAACTTCGATGCATTGGTTGCTGTATAAGGCACATTCACTACCGCTTCGCCCTCACAAGGCGTGGTATTGTCCAATGTGCTGATTACCGGCAATGGCCATATATCGAAACTCTTCTTTGCCGTGTCGCTCTCGCAGGTAGCGGATTTTGCTACCAGACGCAACTCATACGAACCGGCATCCAGTGTGGAGATATTGACATTGAACGTTGTACCCGCCACATCCTGATCGGTTACCGTCAGCACCGGCGCAGCTACACCGGACTTGAATACGCGGTACTCATACTTCGTTGCGTTGGCAGAAGTATAAACCACCGCTGCACTCGTCTCATTATCGCACTTGTTCTCTACCGATGTAATGCCGGCTGTCGGCTTCGGATAGATAGTGAAGGTCTTCTCTACCCAACCGCTCTTGCAGCCCTTGTCGGACGTAACCTCTATGCGGAACTTGTACGGACTCTTGGCTGCTGTCATTGTTGCTGTCAGCGGCACAACAATCGAACCGCTTGCTACAGCAGCACCGCTACCCGGAGTCAAGGCATTGCCGTCCTTGTCTGCCAAGGTATAGGCGTAGGTGGCTGCATAAGTTGTCGAGTAGTTGATTGTCAGGCTCTCCTCACCGAAGCAGGCATTAGGCAAACTTGCCGGCAGCGTAACCGTCGGATGCGGATAAACGGTGAAGTTCACCGACCTCACTGCATCCGTACAACCAGCGCCGGATACAGGCTTGGCTTCTACGATGTAATCACCTGCACTCAGCGTGTCTGTCTTGATACTGAACTTGCCTGCACCTACAGCCACGCTGTTCTCCGCATTCCAAACGGTAGCGCCTTTTTTCAGCGTGTACAGGATATTGGCTGCATCCGTCGCTATAAAGCTTACGTCGCGCGATGCCACTTCAGTCTCACACACATTATCCGGCGTACTCAAACTGTTGATTACCGGTATAGGATTGATAACGAACTCTTTGGACGCACTGCTGCTACCGCAGTTGTTGGTGTTCGTAGCTGTCACGCTCAGCACATACGTACCTGCCGGAAGTGTATCTGTCTTACTCAGATCTATCGTTCCATTGATAATTGTCGAATTGCCACTACCTTTCAGCACGTTGCCTGTTTTCCTCCATACCTCATATGTGTATGAATCCGTATATTCGGCTGTATACGTTGACGTCACAGCATTTCCTGCGCATACGGCAGCTATATCGTTCAGCGTGATTGCTGCCGGATTGTACATCGTGAATGTCACCTCACCGCCTGTGGGATACTCTGTCTCGCAACCGTGGGTGGACTTCACACCGGTAATCTTTACCTTGTAATCACCCGGGGCGGCTAATTGCGCTTTAGGAATACTGAACGATGTGCCTACAGCAGCATAGTCGTGAGTTACTTTAGTTCCGCCCGGTTGCTCGAGTTCCCACTTGACTTGTGTTGTATTCGTCGTTGTGTAGTTAACTGTCAGATTGTCAGCCAATGCGTAGGGTGCACAGGCGTTCAAGTCTGACGCAGTCGAAGTAATCGTAGCCGTAGGCATCGGATAGATAGTGAAGGTTGCCTCAGCCGTATCACTCACGCAGGTTGCCGAGTTAGCAACCATCTTCAGGGTGAACTCCTTATCTTCCGTCAAGCCGCTGATTGAACTGATATCAAGGCTTATCTCCTTGTCGCCATCCGTCACAGCAACAGGCGTTGCCAGAAGCGACGTCTTGCCCTTGATATAGTAGTTATAGTTGATTGCATCTTTGACATTGAATTTCAGCGTCGTAGTGTCTTCCTTGTCACACTGACTGAGTTCATCCGAGGTCGAAGTGATGGTAATCGTCGGTTTCTTGTTGATGACAAACTCTACCTTCACAGCCGTACTATCGCAGCCGAGTGACGATATAGGCTGTGCATACAACTCATAATGACCTGCCGGCCAACCTGTGGTAGCAATATCGAACTTCTTTGTCGCATCTACAGCTATCGTTGTCGAAGCAATCTTATGCGGCGTACCGCCCACGGAATCAACCCAATAGGTGATCTTTGCAGCATCAACAGGCGTGTAGTTGAACGTGAACGTCGGAGCCGTTTCGTCCCAACATTGTGGGTCGACATTATCAACCTTCAGCGACGGGCGATTCTTGATTACCAGCTGCACTTCATCCGTCACGCTGATGCAACCTGTAGTCGTATTGAATGCTTGCAGAATCAGTTTGTACTTACCATCCGGCAACGAGCTCATAGTGCTGATGTCGAACGAAGTCTCTGTCGTGCGGCGCAGACCTGCCTCTCTACGTGTCGCATCATACGCCGAATCAGGCTTCAACCAGTAGTGCAGCGAGTCGGCATAAGTAGCAACATACGGCACAGTCCACGTAGGTTGGTTCACCTCGCAGATCGAGTCTTTGCGGTGGTCATCCGCAACCTTTATCGTCGGCTTGTCGTACACCGTAAGGTTCAGAATATGAATCGAATCCGGATACGGGAACACAAGCGACTGCATCGTATCTCGGATAACAAACGTTCCCGCAGCAGCCGTATTGATAGTAGTAATCGCGACGCCGTCTTGCGTCAGATGATTCCAAGCATTGTGGTGACCTGTCCACGTAAACGATTCGCTTTGACATATAGTTGCATTCTCCTCCGACATAATGATATCCGGCACAACATCCAGCTGCAAGTAGAAGATTGAGTCGCAACTATGACGCGTAGCATAAACCAACGAGTCAAAAATAACCTTTGAGTCATTGGCACTCGTCCATTTGTTGTTCGCATTGGGAGCGTTCTTGCCCATCGTTACAGGACCTACACTCAGTTCACCCTTGCCTGCCAAACCAAACGCCGGATTGGAACTCTTGTTCCATATATACTCCAACTTATTCGCAGCCACCTTGGTTTTCAAGGTATCGTAGTACACAGGGTGTACATCAAGCGTAACGCATATTGAATCAGTATCTTTGATATGCGTAATAGGTGATTCGCGATATACGAACAACTTGACATCATGCTTTTCATCCTCTTCGCCAATATTGATGCCATACATGTGCGACGCCTCATAGTCTGTACTTTCTGCACCTTCACCAAGTACCCATTTCACACTTTCATGCGGATAATCTACTATCGCCGTGAAGTGTACTCCCGGGTGACGGTTACAATAATCTATTGTATCACCATGCACAATCTCGTTGTCATCAATAAACATTATCGGAGCAATCGGCGCAAGGTTGAAGGCCGTTACACTCGCTTCTGATATAGCAGCATACATCTCGGTGCTATACGATACTGCTACAAACTTGGCAGAATTGTTAGCCAGAATGTTTACGCCTGAGTTTAACGACAAACGAGCATAAGCGTAATTCTTGGAATACCCATCAAATGTTCCGCTTAGAGTCGTAAATTCACTGCTCACATCAACGCCGTTGAGTTTCATATCACTTACACCTGATGCCGGAACCACAACATTGGCGAAATGTATCGAAGATGGTGTCGGTGCGCAATAGATATATGAAGTATCTACGCCCTTATTCACATCAGGAATAAGTGCCAAGGCTGGCTCAGAAAACACCTCATAATCGTATGCATTTACTGCGCCACTTGACATATAAGCGTACAACACAACAGGATTGGAAGTCTCAACCAGTTTCGGCGTTTCGTTATAGTCCACACGAATCTTCGAATAGTACATACTACTAATTTTGTCGTATGGAATATTTTCGCCCTTATTGAGAGTACAGATTGTTTCACCATCCACTTTAACCTGCGTTCCATCATACATTGCCGTAAGCATGTATTGTGTCGGGCTTGATGTCTCTACCAATCCGCCATCATCTGTGGATTTACGATCCGGGAAACCACTCATTTCCATCGCCACAAATCGCTTTCCCCACGCCGACACAGGAATAGCCGGATCAACCGTATGGTCACCATTGTAACCGGTATTCAAAGGCACTGAAGCTTTGGCTCCACCGTTGAACACTGCTACCGGCTTGTTGGATTTGATGGTAGTACCCGACAAATCGCCGCGACCTGACGAGTTGTACCTTGCACCTTTGATCTGTATTACCTCACCCGCATTCAAACTGCGCGTCAGTATAGTGCCAGCATCATAAAGGTCTGTCGGACTCTCAGACGGCTTGAGCGCTGCCGTGCTCAACGTCACCTCAACAGTAGTACCATCAGCCGTCGCGACAATGGCAAACTCATTGTTCATCATGTCGCGATAGTATGTCTGAATCATATACTCAGTTCCCAACGCATCCGTGGATATAGCATGCGAATTATCGTACGAGTAATCCGAGCCACTGGAATAACCGTTTCTGAAATATACAGAAACATCCGAGCTTGCCTGAACATGCACACCCGTCTTCTTCTTTACATCTGAACTGGTATTATACACCTTGTCGCGAAACAAAGTTGGTATAGTCAGGGTATATGCCGATCCGGCTGACACCGCTACAGCGGAAGCCAGAACAGTACCGTCGCCTGTTGTGATAGTAACCACTGCATCCGAACGCATGGCAACAACAAAGATTTCCAAATCCACATCATCGTTATTCTGACCGAAGTTGTACATATACGTCAGCCAGAAGTCCTTACCCGTTGACGGTATCATCTCCGGCACGGAAGATGTAGCAGCCTGAACAGGTTGCGGCAATATACTTAGCAGCACGCCCAAACCTATCAGCAACGCCGCAGGCAATACGGTTAATACTCTTTTCATTCTCAACGTTAACATTTGCAAACGATTCATATCTCGAAGTGTTTATATCTTTTGATAATGGTTTCCTTTTGATAATGTTTGTTTTACGCACGCAAACACGCCCGACGCGTGTGCACACGCACACGATTAACCCACAAAGATACGAAAAAAAAACGACACTTGCAAATTTTTGTGCCGTTTTTTTTGCTTTATAGCAATTATTGCTATACCAATTGTGCAGTATAGATGTTTTTTACCGACCGGGTTCGTCTATGCCGCCTATCCACCTGTGCAGCCAGTGGAAGAACGTCCGCTGCCAGAGTATGCCGTTCTGCGGCTTCAGCACCCAGTGGTTCTCGTCGGGGAAGATCAGCAACTCTGCCGGCACACCGCGCATCTTCGCCGCATCATACGCCGCCATAGCCTGATTTGCAAGAATTCGGTAATCCCTCTCGCCGTGGATACACAATATCGGCGTATCCCACTTGTCAACGAACTTATGCGGACTATTGGCAAACGTGCGCTGTGCAATCTTGTTCTGCTTATCCCAGTACGCACCGCCCATATCCCAGTTCGCAAACCATTTCTCTTCAGTCTCCAGATACTGCATCTCCATGTTGAATATACCGTCATGCGCGATGAACGCCTTGAACCTACCGTCGTGGTGACCGGCTATCCAATATACGCTGAATCCGCCGAACGAAGCACCTACGCAACCCAACCGATCCTTGTCGATATACGGCAGGTTAGCGCACGCCTCATCTATAGCCGTGAAATAGTCCTTCATACATTGTCCGCCGTAATCGCCGCTAATCTGTTCGTTCCAAGCCATGCCGAATCCCGGCAAACCGCGCCGGTTAGGCGCAACGATAATATAATCATGCGCCGCCATGATGCTGAAGTTCCATCTAAACGACCAGAACTGACTCACCGGACTCTGCGGACCACCTTCGCAGTACAGCAGGGTCGGATATTTCTTGTTCGGATCGAAATGCGGCGGCAGTATGATCCATGTCAGCATATCCTTGCCATCAGTCGTCTTCTGCCAGCGCGGCACTACCGTCGCACGTTCTATCTGCTTGTAGATATTGTCGTTCTCGAATGTCAACTGCTCCCAACCTGCCGTGTACGGCTCACCGTTCTCGGTGCGCCCGTACTTCAAGCAATACACCTCATTTGCCTCAACCATCGAGTGCCTGAGCACATAGATCCTGTCGTCGCACACATCGCCTAACACATGATCATACTGCCCTTGCGTCAACACCGATATAGCGCCCTGCATATCAATGCTGTACAGTTGCACCGTGGCGTGCCAGCAACCTGTGAAAACGATAGTCTGGTTGTCGTACCATGCAAACTCATCTACATTGCTGTCAAACGCCTTGCTCAGGAACGTCTTTTCGCCCGTTTGCAGGTTCATTACCATCAACCTGTTCTGGTCGCTCTCATAGCCGTCGCGCTCCATCGACTGCCATGCTATGAACAACCCGTCGGGCGAGAACGCGGGGTTGGTGTCATAACCGTCGTTGCCTTCGGTAATGTTCTTCGTTTCTTTGGTCTCTAAATCATAGAGATAGATGTTTGAATTTGTGCTGACGGCATAGTCCAGACCGGTTTTCTTACGGCAGGTGTAGGCAATCGTTTTGTTATCCGGCGCCCACGCTAATTGCTCCACACCGCCAAACGGCCGCATAGGCGACTCATACGCCGTGCCCTCCAGCAGGTTAACTTCTTCGCCGAGTGTGGCGGACTTGATCCGATCGCCTTCGTCGTAATACTCAATATTCAATTCATATACAAATGGTTGCGGAGCAGTCTCCACCCATTCGTCCCAATGTTTGTACATCAGATCATCCACCACGCGTCCGCTCGCTAACGGCAGGTCGGGATACTTGTCCGCCGTGCTCTGAACAGTCTTCACAGCCTTAATCAGAATCACCTTATCCCGCATCGGCGAGAGAAGAAATCCCTCGACATCTTCCGCGCCTTGCACTTCAAGTTCTTCTTTGTCGCGACGGAGATAGAGTTTGCCGCCTTTCAGGTACGCCAGACATCCGCTATTGCCGAACCATGCAGGATCAGAACCGACGAATTCATCACAGACCTTCATCTCGTTGAACGGATTGCATATACGAATCCATGTGGTCGAGCGGTTCTCCTCCACACTATAATAACTCACCGTATAGGCAATCAACCCTGTTTCTATATCCGCCTTCACGCTGCCTATGCGTCCCATTGCCCACAGTGCTTCCGGTGTCAAGCGGTCGCCTTGCAGCGTAATCTGCGGCTTCCCGATCGGTTGTTTCTCTTCTGTCGGCTGCTTCTGAGCGCACCCACCCAGCAGCATAGCAATCCCTGCCATAATTAGTAATTTGGAATAATTCATTGTTAAAAAATTGTTTTTAATTGTGGATAATTGTTGACCCACCTTGTTCTACGATATCTCACGGTACTCCACCACCGCACTCTTGAACTTAGCCAGATTATCCCTATATACCTGCGTGTATCCCGTGCTCAGCATCGGATCATTGTCCAGCACGCTGTTCGCCGCCTCACGCGCCAATTCGAGTATCTGCCCGTCGGTAGCCAGGTTGGCTATCTTCAGGTCAAACGCCTGCCCGGACTGCATCGTACCGTCCAACTCACCCGGACCGCGCAACTGCAGGTCGGCCTCGGCTATGCGGAAACCGTCATTCGTCGCTACCATGATTTCCATCCGTTTGCGCGTGTCCGCGCTCATCTCCGGTGGCGTAAGCAATATACAGTAACTCTGATCCGCCCCGCGCCCTACCCTGCCGCGCAACTGGTGCAACTGGCTCAATCCGAACCGCTGCGCATCCTCGATGATCATCACTGAGGCGTTGGACACGTTCACTCCCACCTCAATCACCGTGGTCGCCACCAGAATCTGCGTCTCACCGCTCACGAACCGCCGCATCTGCTCATCTTTGTCCGCAGCACGCATCTTACCGTGCACCATGGATATCCTGAACTGCGGAAAAGTCTGCACCAGCGTATTGTAGCCGTTCTCCAGATCAGCCAGATCCAGTTCTTCGTTCTCTTGAATAAGCGGATATACGACATAGATCTGTCGTCCCAAGCCTACTTGCTTGGTGATGAACTCATTGATCGATTTCCTTCTCAGATTCGAATAGTGGTAGGTCTGTATGGGCTTTCTTCCCGGCGGCAGTTCGTCAATCACCGACACGTGCAAATCGCCGTACACGGTCATCGCCAGTGTGCGCGGTATAGGCGTGGCGGTCATTACTAACACGTGCGGCGGACGAATATTCTTCGCCCATAGTTTAGCCCTTTGCGCCACACCGAAGCGGTGCTGCTCATCTACAATCACTAATCCCACATTCGCAAACTGCACAGAATCTTCTATCAGCGCGTGCGTACCCACAAGCAGGTCTATCTCTCCGCGCTCCAGCGCAGGCAGCAGTTCGGCGCGTTGTTTCTTGGTAGTCGAACCTGTCAGTAGTTCAACCCGCACATCCGAACCTTTCAGCAGCTCTTGCAACGTTGCCATGTGCTGGTTGGCCAGAATCTCCGTCGGTGCCATGATACACGTCTGATAGCCGTTGTCTATCGCTAACAATGCCACCATCAGCGCCACCAGTGTCTTGCCCGACCCTACATCGCCTTGCAGCAAGCGGTTCATCTGCTTGCCGGACTTCATGTCGGCATGAATCTCCTTGATCACGCGTTTCTGCGCGTTCGTCAGCGGAAAAGGCAACAAATTCTTGTAGAAGTAGTTGAACCGCGGACCAACAAGCGACATCACAAATCCGTCGGTCTTCTGTCGCTGCGCCGAGGCACGACTCAGTATCGACAACTGGTTGTAGAACAGCTCCTCGAACTTCAGCCGTTCCTTTGCCTTCTGCATTGTAGGCGTGTCTTTCGGGAAGTGAATCTGATGCATCGCCTCCGTCCTGTTCATCAGGTGGTAGCGTTGAATGATATCCGCCTGCAGGGTCTCCGGCAGCCCGCGATCCACGTCAGGCATAAGCCCGGCAATGATTGTTCGCATAGCCTTGGAGTTCAGCCCGCCGTTCTTCATCCGCTCGGTGGTGTTGTAGTGCGGCTCCAGACCGCTCACCATCTGCGGAGTAACCTTCGCCATTGGCGTCAGTTCGGGGTGAACGAAGTTGTACGTCCTGTTGAACCGCGAAGGCTTACCGAACAGCAGGTACGGTACGCCTACTTGCAGTTTAAGGTACTGTATCCCCTTGAACCACACCAACTCTATCTGTGAATGTCCGTCGCTGAACATAGCCGACATCCGCTGCGCGCGACCGATACCCATTGTGTGGTACTCCACAATCTCGCCCTTGATCTGAACGAACGTATCCTCGTCCTCTATCTCATGGATAAAGTAGAACCGTGAGCGGTCAATGTACTTGTACGGATACTGCTCCAGCAGCTCGGCGGCAGTTTCTACGCCCAGCTCCTTACGCAAAATGTCAGCCCTGCGCGAGCCGACATTTTTGCAATATGTAATATCCTGATCTAACAATGTTATTTAGACCGCAGCCTTAGGCTGCTCAAAGTCAAAAGACCGCAGACGTTACCTGCTCAAAGAAGAAAGCCAAATACTATTGCAGACGGAAGCTTACCGGCACAGTATATTTTACGCGCACGGGTTTGCCACGCTGCTGACCGGGTTTCCACTTAGGCATCGACTTGATAACGCGAACAGCTTCTTTGTCCAGCGATGCATCACCGCCGGAGCGAACAACCTCGACGTCAACAATCGAACCGTCCTTGTTGACCACAAACTGGCAGATCACACGACCCTGAATACCGTTCTCCTGAGCAATAACCGGATACTTCACATTCTCGCTCAGGTACTTGAACAACGCTTGCTGACCGCCGGGGAACTCAGGCATCTTCTCTACTACCATGAAGATCACCTCTTCTTCCTCTTCCTCAACCGGCGTCTCTACGGGGGCGGCAATTACGACTTCCACTTCCTTGTCATCCTCGGTCTGAATCTCGATATCCTCAACTTCTTTCTCGTCTTCAACGACATTCAGCACTTCCACCTCTTGTACTTGTGGCGGTGGAGGCGGAGGAGTAACTTCCTGTTGGGTTTGTTGAATCTCCACTTCTTCCTCGAAGCTCATGTCCAAATCAGCTACCTCATACTTGGTGACTTCTTTTTCAGTCCACTCAAGGGCAACGTAGCAGATACTCAGCGTGAAAGCCAAACCTAAGAGAATATAGGTTAGTTTCTTGTCTTCCAAACTGGCCTTTGGTGATTTTTTCAGTTGCATATAGATTTAATTTTATAAATTTTGTCGTACATCATAAGCCGTTAGCCCAAAGCAAAAATGCCTGTGATTTTCGCTCAAGCACGAAATACGCTGCAAATATACAAAAAATATCTGAAATATGCAAATTATTCCTCAATTTTTTATTTTTTTTGTGCCTAAAAGACATTTTTTTCATCAAAATGCCTCATTTTGGGTATCACGTGCTCCTGTTTTTCGACATTTTTTCTGTATCAGGGATTGCATCCGCCTCCCTCTGCCATAGCAGCCGCTGTGCGTGCTGCCAGACGGGCGTTGTTGAGCACGAGCTGTATGTTCGAAGCCAGACTCTCGCCGCCTGTCAGGTCTTTGACTTTAGCCAATAGGAACGGCGTGCACTGCTTGCCGTGAACACCCTGCTCGTCCATCTCTTTCAGCGCTTGCGCAATGGCTGCGTCAATCACCTCCTTTGGCATCGAGTATTCCTCGGGTATAGGATTGGTGACGAGCATGCCTCCCTTCAATCCGCATTCCAGTTTGGCGCGGAACGCTGCCGCCAACTCCTCGGGCGTATCAATGCGGTAGTCCACACCAAAGCCGCTGTGGCGCGCATAGAACGCCGGCAGTTCGTCGGTGCCAAAGCCAATGACAGGCACACCTTTGGTCTCCAGGTATTCGAGTGTCAGTCCGAGGTCCAGGATAGATTTGGCACCGGCACAGATAACCATTACGGGCGTTTGCGCCAGTTCCTCCAGGTCGGCAGATATATCGAACGTCTGTTGCGCACCGCGGTGCACGCCGCCTATGCCGCCTGTGGCAAACACCTTGATACCAGCCATGGCGGCGATGATCATCGTGGTCGTGACAGTTGTTGCTCCATCCTCACCGCGGGCAAGCAGAACCGGCAGATCTCTGCGCGAGGCTTTGATCACCTGCTGGCCTTTCTTACCCAGATACTCAATCTCCTCGGGCGAGCAGCCTGCTTTCAGCTTGCCGCCAATGATAGCTATGGTGGCAGGCACAGCGCCGTTGTCGCGGATAGTCTGCTCAACGCGCAAAGCAGTCTCAACGTTCTGCGGATAAGGCATGCCGTGACTGATGATTGTTGACTCCAAAGCTACTACAGGTTTGCCCTCGCTCAATGCTTTCGCCACTTCGGGCGATATAGATAAGTATTTGTTCATATAATCAGATAAATAATGTCATTCTTCTTTCAGCGAAGCGGTCTAAAGTAGTGCGTTCCCTATCTCGGTGTTAACCGCTTTCACGCTCATTAACGTTGCTCGCGCTGCCATCAGTCCGTATTGGGCAGTTTGCGGGAACGCCAGCCCTTTTGTGAGGGCATACACCACACCGGCAAGAAACGCGTCACCTGCACCTGTGGTGTTCACCACCTCGGCTATGGGCAATGCCGGATAGAGCCACTCCTCGGCTGCGGAGCGGCAATAAACGCCCTCGCTGCCCAAGGTGACATATACATGCGCCACGCCGAGATCGATCAGCCGTTGTGCCGCCAGGGCATAGTTCGTCTCGCCCGTCACGGCAATCGCTTCCTTTTGGTTCAGTTTCAGCGTGTGGAGGTAGGGTAACTTGCATTTGGCGAGTGCGTTCATTACGCGGTGTGACTTAGTCGTACTGACACCATCGATGAGCAAGGGAACAGTCACGTTCTCCATCAGGTATCGGATAGCCGCCTCGCTGATGTTCGTATCCGCCACAACAAAGTCCGACTGGTTGATCTCTCCGGCACGTTTCTCCAGCCACTCGGGCGTGATAACACTCACCGCTTCGGTGTCGGCAACGGCAGCAATCATCTCACCGCCGTGGTTGTTGATACACAGGTACGTACCCGTGCGCAATCCTTCGGCTACAGTGGATAGATGCACGTCTATTCCCTGCTGCTTGCAATGATCGTGCAGCAGGTTGCCGAACAGGTCGCTGCCGAACGCTGTGAGCAGTTGCACGCGGCAGCCTAACAACGACAGGTTGTGGGCAATGTTGCGCGCCACACCGCCGTAACCTATATCCACCTTACCGGGATTGGAGTCGGCAGCAATAAAACTGTCGAACAATGTAGCGGACAGATCGACATTTGCTCCGCCGATGACTGAAATAACGTTTTGCATGGTATATCTAATCGCTAATTCGTCAAACTATCAACGCTCAACTAAAGCACATTCAGTACCTGCTCTTTGATTTGCTCGAGCAGGTCTTTCATCTTCACCACGATGATTTGCATCTCACTCTGGTTGCTCTTGCTGCCGAGGGTATTGATCTCACGCCCCATCTCCTGAGCAATGAAGCCGAGTTTCTTGCCTACTCCTTCGCCGTTGCCGTCCATTGTCTCGCGGAAATACTTGATATGGTTGCGCAGGCGCACTTTCTCTTCGGTTATGTCGAGTTTCTCGAGGTAGAAGATCATTTCCTGCTCCAGTCGGTTGCTGTCCACTTGTGTGCGCGTCTCTTCTGCGAGTTTGTCGAGTCCGGACAACAGGTGCTGGCGTATGCGCTCCACGCGTCCTTTCTCGTAGGGTTCGACTTCGGCAAGCAGGGCACTGATAGCATCCAGTTTGTCGGTGAACATTGCCTGCAGTGCTGCGCCTTCCTGGACGCGGAAGGCAATGAACTGCTTCACGGCTTCGGCAATCGCCTGTTCTACAATGTGCCACTGCTCGTCGCTGACAGGTTGCGGTTCATCGGATTTGATTACGTCCGGCATACGCAGCACAGCCAGTGCGCGTTCGCTGTCGGTCAGTTCGGGACACAGTTCACGCAACTCCTGAAGATGGAACGCGTACGCGCCGCGATTAACGGGCGTGTATGCGCCTGCGAAGGCAGCGTTAGTCAGTTCTTCGGTATAGATGGCTACGTCCACCTTACCGCGCTCCAGCTGCTTGCCGAGCATAGTACGGACAGCCAGTTCCTGACCGCGGAACGCAGGTGAGAGACGAACACTCATGTCCATCTGCTTGGAGTTCAGACTCTTGATCTCTACCACCAGACGTTTGCCGTCCAACTTTGTTTCGGCTTTACCGTAGCCGGTCATTGATTGTATCATATAGTGAGTGAATTTTTAGTCTGTTTAAGCAGGCGGTTAGTTGTATAGGTATATAATAGTCGGCTATTCGACTTGTAACTTAGTACAGCCGGCTGATGATATAGTCCAGCAGGTTGAGCAAAGCTTGTTTGGTTTCGCTGTGATGGAAGATGCGCAGCGCCTCTTCGGCTTTGTTCTTGTGGATGCGCATCTGCTGATAGGCGTAACGCACTCCATCGTAACGCATCACGAAGTTCTTTATCTCCTGTTCGATCTCAGTCTGCGTCTGTGCGGAGAGCGAGCGTTGCTGGCTGTTGAGTTCTTCGGCAATCTCGCGGATATGTGCCGATTCGTCTTTAGGCGCGCGATCGAGCGCGATGAGCAGCGGCAGCGTAGCTTTGCCGTCACGAATGTCGCCCATCGTGGGTTTGCCGAGTTCCTCACTATCGGAGTAGTCGAGCACGTCATCTTTGAGCTGGAAGATCAGTCCGAGTTCGTAGCCGTAGGTGCGCATCGCCGTTTGCTGGCGGCTGCTGGCACCGGCGGAGACTGCTCCTGCTTCGGTACAGGCGGCAAAGAGCTCGGCGGTTTTCTGACCGATAATATCGAAGTATTGCTTCTCACCTATCCACATAGAGTTGCCGGCGTGCAGTTGTATCAGTTCGCCGGAGGTCAGCGCGCGCGCCATACGGGAGACAATAGTCAGAATCTGCGCGTTACGTATCTCGCCCAGTGCGCCTATGACGCGCGACAACATCCAGTCGCCTACGAGTACCGCCACTTTGTTCGACCAGCGCTCATGTACGGCAGGCACGCCGTGACGCATAGCCGAACCGTCCACCACATCGTCGTGCACGAGCGAGGCGTTGTGAAGCATCTCCATCGCCACGGCTGTACGGACAGACTTGTCGCTGACCTCGCGGCAGAGCTTGGCGGCAAGCAGCACGAGTGTCGGGCGCAGCTGTTTGCCGCGTTTGGCACTGATATAGCGTAGCACCTGGTCGAGCACGACGTTCTCGGCACGCATGGTTTGCTCATACAGGTTCTCGAACTGACGGAACTCCTCAGCAATAGTCTGGCGTATTTGGGCGATTGTATCCATTAGCAATAGTGGCGGCATTGGGCGGTTGCACAATACCGAGGCACAAAGTTACAAAAAAAATACCATTTTTGCAAATAAAAAAGCACAAAAATGAACATATACCTTATAAAATACATATAAAAAGTGCATTTCTTCACTTTTTTTTGAAAAATATTTGCATATATCAAAAAAATGTTGTATCTTTGCACCCGCTTTTGCTCAATGGTGTAATGGTAGCACTACAGATTCTGGTTCTGTCTGTCTGGGTTCGAGTCC